>CAYZPI010000016.1:0-44657 GCA_964480085.1 uncultured Bacteroides sp.
CCGAACATCTGCTGCACATAGTAGCTGCAGGTGGGATATGCACGCTCGTTGTCGAAATAAATCATATCGGGATTCCAGTTGGTGGCGTTCTTGCGTGCAAAAAGCGGGGCGTAGGAGGTCATCACCACCACGTCACCGTTGCGTTCCACATGCAAGAGATATAGAGCCTCGGCAAGAGCATCAATGAGTTTCTTATCCTTGGCTGCATATTCACCGAGATACACCTTTGTGGCACGGTCGCGGGGATAGGAGTCGTACTGTCGTGACGACATGAAATATTCGCGGGGCTCATAATAGTGCTCATCATTGATTGGCAGCGAAAGCTCTTCGGCAAGGGTCCAACCATTCTCGTAGTCGGGATTTCCCGGATGCGAACCGGGTCCGTCGGTACCCACGATAATGATTTCGGGATGCGCCTCATGCACCTTGTTGTACATATATTTGAAGCGTTCGGCAAATTCAGGAGAAATTTTCTCCTCATTGCCGATGCCAAGATATTTCAGATTGAAAGGAGCCGGATGTCCGCCATCAGCCCGTACCTTACCCCACTTGGTGGTGGCATCGCCGTTGGCCCATTCGATTAGGTCGAGCGCATCCTGCACCCACTCGTCCATCTCCGACATTTCCACAACCTCCTGTGCCTGGATAGGCCAAAGATTCCAGCCGCCGTTGGTGCCCTGGCAGCTCACGCCACATGGGAGAATCGGCACGGGTTGCATGCCCATATCCTCACAGAGCTGAAAATACTCCTGATATCCGAGGCCCATCGACTGATGGTAGCCCCATGTATTCTTCTGCTGGCGACGCTGCTCCTTCGGTCCTACAGTCTCTTTCCAACGGTAGGTATTCCAGAAACCGTCACCACCACCATGAACCACGCAACCTCCCGGGAAACGCATGAACTTAGGATTGAGATCCTCCAGAGCCTGAGCGAGATCCTTTCTCAGACCATGACCTTTATAAGTATCCTCTGGAAGGAGCGACACCATATCCACGTCCATCACTCCATTATCAAGCGCAAGAATCTGCAGGGCGCCATTGGTGCAGTCCTCTGATGGAGTGAGCGTACACTCATATTTCTTCCAATTCTTGCTGTCGGCCTTTATCTCTCCTTCTGCAAGGAGTTTGGGATCCTGTCCCCACCCCTGAGGCTGGACAAGAACCACACGCACCGACTTATCCACACCGTCGGGATTGCGCAGGAACACAGAGAAATCATATTTTTCTCCAGCCTTGAAATTGATGCCGTCGAAACCATCGTTCTGAAGGCCAAACCCTACCCAGCCGACATAGTCGTGGAACTGGCGTGTGCGCTCTATAAGCAGACGCATATAGTTGGGATTGTTGGGATGTATCGGATCCTGCTGCTTCACTTCAAGAGAACCGAGCGAATGACCCGGGCGTGTCATCTTCCATGCGGTACCCGGTCCCCAGCCATCACGTTCTACGGGACTGAACTCGAACGAACCATTCTGAATAAGTTCGGCATTAAGGCCGCCGTCGGCCGACGAACTGATATCCTCAAAAAATATTCCGATAAGCTCATTGCTTATGGGCTTACCCCCCTTCGGGGCTGACATCGGCTTCTGGGCACACATGCCAAGTGCGGAAGCCACCATCAGAGATGCAAGACAAAAACGATTGGTCATTTAATAGCTATGTTATACATTGATAATAATTATTTTACCCATCTCATAAACATACTCCGACACCATCTGGTCCTACACGAAATCCCCTCTATGATCACTGGTGAAGAACCGGGAAACCGGATGTTGTGACAAAGTTAGTGAATTTGTCCGTAATATGCAAATAGCACGAACAGAGAATACCAAATTCAGTTTAATAGTTCGTGCACAAAGTGTTTGTTATTTCGTTCGACCTGATTGGTCTTCTTTAGAAGCTCTCCAAACTCCATTGACTCTATCACGGCCAAAACGATAGCTTATTCCAATCATCACATAGGCTGAATGGGCGTTGAATGTCTGTCGTACAGTATAATCAGCGTAACGCTCTTTCGATCGGGTCGTGTTCCATCCGAAAATGTCATTTGCCTTCAATTGCATATTAATACGGTTGTTGAGCAATGAATATCTGAGCGAGAGGCTGAACAGTTGGAATGACTCATAATTAATCATGTTCTGCTGCCAAGGGAAGAAATGGGTAAACTGAGCTCCAAAGATCAGCGTTTTCTGTCGATTAAACATGATATTGGTTGAGAGTTCAAGTTTACCGGACCAATCTTCCATGCTCCTCATCTTATAATCGGGAACATCGCTATGGGAATATGATCGGAATATCTCTCCACCCATCTTCATCTCCCATCGGGTAAAGAAAGTGCGTTTGTAGTTGGTATATAGGCCGGTCTTGTTGGTTGACAGGCAATTACAGGGTATTGTACCAATAACACCGTTCTCATCAAATCTGCGGATATACCCGATTCCGCCGGTTGCGGAGGATGTGTACAGCACTACATACAGACCTCCGAGACCGTAGTAATTTATTTCAGCATTGTTGTATATCGTAGGCTTCAATGCTGGATTACCCGCAGCATATTCATCGGTAGTGGAATAATATCTGAATGGATTCAACTCCCATAGATTAGGCCGTCCCATACCCATTGAATAACTGACATTGAATGAACCGATACCGTTCTTATTCCATGAAAGGTTAATCGTAGGGAACAAGTGTCCATACTTATCCTTGTCGATCTGTGCGATGGACAGTTGGTCACCTTCAGTCCAAGTGTACTCATATCGCAGCCCTACTTTGCCCCAGAATCCTGCGCCAAGACTGCGCGAGGCAGTGATGTATGCAGCGGAGATACGTTCTCTGTATTCAAATATATTTGATTCCGTAACGGGTCGGGAAGTTGCCCCGGCTAAATAATTGAAGAGGTTGTCTGACGAGTTAAGTATGTCGGTATACGCGATTCCGGTTTCCAGTTGTACCCAATTGTATGGCAACTTGAAATCGACCTTACCACTGTGGAACCTGTAATTGCTGTTACCATCTTCGTTAATCAAATAGCTGTCAATGCCATTGTCATATATAGTGGTGATGTCAGATAAAGCCGGACTATGCCGATTGAAGAAATTATATGTAAGCTGCATAGCCTCGCCTTGATTGCCAAAAGTCCAGTCGTAGAATCCGGTGAGAGTTATCGCATAGTTGGGGCGCGACCTTGTAAAGGATAGAGATGATGAGGAGCAATCTCCATAATCCGTTGAATTTACGCCGTTGCTTGTGGTGGCTTCGTAGTTACAGTTGGCAATCACACCGATATTCATGTCAGGGGTGAATTTGTATCTGAGCATGGCATTGCCACCTGAATCGAAAAGATGTGATTTGGTCTTCGTGGAAGATGAACGAGGGGAAGCTCCGTCAAAAAACGAATATTCCATATCATTGTCGTTAGTAGCATAATAATTTGACACACTCGCATCAAGCGACAAGTCAACCTTACGGGTGGTCTGGCTTATGCTGCCGCTGATATATTCACGCAATTTGTCGCCTTGATTCAGCGATCCGTACATGCTGCCGCGAGTGCCAAGAGTCTCGTTACGCGTGGTGATGGAGATGTAGACGGCATTGGGTTCCACTGCATATCTCGAAGGAGGAGTTGCGAGAAGTTCTATTTTCTCGATATCTTCGGCACGGAGATTTTGCAGGCGCATTGACATGGCGGACGCATCGAGTTCCATCAACACTCCATCAATGATATATCGGACTTCGCCTTTTCCGACAACACTGACCGTACCGTTGGCTACAGATACCCGGGGCATACGGTCAAGCACCGCTACTCCGTCGAGTCCTTTGGAATATGGGTCGTTCTTCACAAGGTAGACGAGTTTGCCTTCCTGCTGTTTCACAACGGGGCGTTTTGCCACAACAACCACCTCGTTCAATTCAAGTTCCCTGTCCCATGAACCGACGATTGAATCGTTGATTTCCTGTGCAAAAAGGGACGCAGGTAGTGTGGCCACTCCTAAGAGCAGCTTACTGATAATTTTCATATATTTATGATTAGGAGTTACTTAAATGCGTCCTGCGGTCCACTTATGAAAATATAGCAGCCATTGTTTTCATCATAGCTCAGACCTATATATATTTCCTCTCCATTGTTAATGATGACCATGGAGCGAAATTGTGTGCCATTGGTTGTCAAGTCTTGTGAGCGGGTGGCTCTGGGCAGGTCTTTGTCAAACAACTGCGTCACCTTGCTGACAATCGAAGCGTTGTTGGTTACCGTGCATCCTCTGAAATATTTCGCAGGCGTGCGCGAGACATTAAGCGAAACACTCTTATTGGAGTTATAAGAGCCGTCAAATATCTTCTCTACATGCAGATCCGGGGCTTTCGCAAATGCGGTCATCGAGAATATTGAGAACACAAGAAACAATAAGTACTTTTTCATAATGCAAGAATCAGTTATTGAAAGTTTCATTGATTATATCGTTGGCTCGGAGCATATAATCCCGTTCAGTCAATGAAGCGAGATTCATCAGTGAATCAGCTTTTGCCATCGCAAGATTGGTGGCGGAGATAGCCTCCTTATGGTTCAGACGTTCACCGTGGCTATAAGCGGCAACGAAAATATTTGAATTGTCGCCATAGAGATTGTCATTTCGGTGTAACGTAGAATATGACATAGAGTATATGGCTACCGACAATAATATCGCGATGCTCGCAGCTATACCGGCAACATATCTCCAATTCCAAGATCTTGTCTTGCTAATTGGTTTTTTAGGCTGGGTCAGGAGCTGGATATTCATAAGCGACCTGACTTCGGCAATAGATTCCGAGGTAAAAGAAGAATGGCTCAGAATATATTCCAATTCCCTTTCCTCCAGTACGGATAGTTTACAATCCATATACATACGGCAAAGTTCGTCCAGCTCCTTTACTGTCAAGTTCAATTCATCGGTCTTCATCTGTCAATCATTTTAATGTTTTCACGAATCCGTTTGCGGGCACGGCTCATATTCTTCCTCACGGCCTCAACTGACATATTCAGCCGTTTGGCGACCTCCTCATATTCGAGACAATCATGAGTGACAAGATTGTAAATACGCATTTGCACGCCAGTCAATCCTTTGACAATCAACCTCTCATATCCTACCATATCTTCCGTAGGTGTCTCATAGCCGAATTGCATTTCCGACTCTGAGGATTCCAACGGGATGGTATGGTGAGCTCGGAGCCTGTCTATGCAGGTGTTGCGAAGCACGTGCACCAGTTTATTTCGAGCCTCCGCATTGGATTCAATTTCATCTTTTGTCCATAACTTCTCGAAGGTGTCCTGTACAGCATCCTCGGCATCCTCATCGTTATGAAGAAGCCTCATGGCAATTCGGTGCAATTTGCCCCGGATGTCGAGGAATGATGCTGTCAGTACGTCCTTTTTCATTGTGTTTTATTATTGATACGATAAAGAACCTTAAACGTGACAGCACAAAGCAAATTTTACTTGTAATTAATTTAAGTGTTATCAAGAATCGGCATAAAAGAACAGCTTTGATTCAAGTTTGCGACTGATTATATGGCAGACCAAAATGACAGATATTGCACAGATATTGGAAAAAGTTCGTAACTTTGCAAAACATCAAATATAATCGATATGTTGTTCAGCAAAGATACATACGTGGAGCGCAGGCGCAAGCTGCGCGATTCGGTCGGAAGCGGAGTCATAGTGCTTTTCGGCAACAGCAATGTGGGATGCAACTATCCCGGAAACGCCTATCTTTTCCGTCAGGACAGCTCATTCCTATATTATTTCGGACAGGAGCGCGAGGACCTCGTGGGCGTCATCGACATCGACGAAGACAAGGAATACCTTTTCGGCAACGACATAGACATAGAGGATATCGTGTGGTTCGGCAAGGTGGATTCTGTAGCCGACATGGCCCGGCAGTCGGGAGTGGCACACAGTGCGCCTATGTCTGCACTGAAGTACCTGTGGGACAAAGCCGCCAAATCCGGAAGAAAGATACACTTCCTGCCCCCTTACCGTGGCGAGACCAAGATACAGATCATGGAATTGTCGGGCATAAAGCCTTCTCAACAGAAAGAAGCAGCCAGCCTGGAACTTATTCTTGCCGTAGTACACCAGCGCGACAAGAAATCAGCCGAAGAGATCGCAGAGATAGAGAAGGCATGCCATATCGGCTACCTGATGCATACCGAGGCAATGAAAATTTGCGCACCCGGAGTGACCGAGCAGATGATCGGCGGTGTGATCACGGGCATCGCACAAAGCTACGGCGCACAGGTGTCGTTCCTCCCCATCGTGACCATGCACGGCGAGATAATGCACGGCAATCCGTCGCCACGCCCCCTGCAGTCGGGGCGGCTGATGCTCTGCGATGCCGGGGCCGAGACCCTGGGCAACTACTGCTCCGACAACACACGCACCGTGCCCGTGAACGGGAAATTTACCTCCCGACAGCGCGACATCTACCAGATAGTGGTAGACTGCCACGACTACGCGCTGAAGGTGGCACGTGCCGGGGTGAGATGGTGGGCTGGGCACATGGATGTGTGCCGGCTGATGATCGAACGCCTGAAGGAGATCGGCCTGATGAAGGGAGACACCGAAGAAGCTCTGGCAGCGGGAGCACACGCCATGTTCATGCCTCACGGACTCGGACACATGATGGGCATGGACGTGCACGACATGGAGGGCCTTGGACAGATATACGTGGGCTTCGACGACGAGACTCGTCCCAACCTGGAGCAGTTCGGCACCAACTGTCTTCGCTGCGGCCGCCGTCTTGAGGAAGGATTCGTAATGACCGACGAACCGGGCATCTATTTCATCCCCGACCTTATCGACGACTGGCGCACGAAAGGCCACAACGCTGAGTTCCTCAATTTCGACCTGCTTGAGACCTACAAGGATTTCGGAGGCATCCGCATCGAGGACGACCTGCTCATCACAGCCGATGGCTGCCGGTTCCTTGGGAAAGAACGCATCCCATACCATGTGCAGGACGTAGAGGAGTTTATGGCAGCTAACAGACACGTTAATTGATGGCGGAGATAATGTGCACCCTTTCGGGCGAACAAATCGCCCGAGAGGGCTTCGTGAAAGCGATGTACGAAGCCGGGATGCAGGGGGTACGTATCAACACAGCCCATCTCGGCGGTGCGGAAGAACTTGCCAACATAGCTGCCGCCGTCAAAGCGACAAGCCGGGATATCAAGGTACTTATCGACACAAAGGGTCCGGAGATGCGCACAACCGCCACTCCAGATGACACACGGATAATGCTCTGCGAAAACGACATCCTACACATCGAGGGAAGCGATCTCGACAAGGTGACAACAGGCGAACTGATAGTGGTCAACTACCCGCACCTGCACACCACAGTAGAACCGGGCGACAGGCTGATGATCGATGACGGAACGATTCAACTCATTGTGGTATCTGTAATCGGCCACGTTATTTCGGCCCGTGTGACGCATGGCGGAACACTTGGATCGCGCAAAGGGATATCCATAGTTGGCAAAGAACCTGCTCTGGCTGCCGTGGGAGCACATGATCTCGAATATATCCGACTTGCAGCCTCTTCAGCCGACATTGACGTGATAGCCCATTCATTCGTCAGAAGTGCGGAAGATATCATAGAGGTGAAGAAAGCTATGGGAGGAAGCACAAAACCCGTGATAGCCAAGATTGAGAACCAGCAGGGGCTCGACAATCTCGACGGCATCGCCGGCGTGGCCGACGGAATACTTATAGCCCGCGGGGATCTCACCGCCACAATCGGAGCCGATGCCGTGCCGGCAGCCCAGGCAAAAATCGCAGCCGTCACGGTGGGAAAAGGATTGCCACTGTATCTCGCCACCCGGATATTGCCGTCCATGATGGAAAGCGACCACGCATCAGAGGAGGATATCCTCGGGATATACAAGGCTCTTGACCAGGGAGTGGACACCATGCTTCTCACAAATGAGACAGCCTCAGGACATTACCCCACAGGATGTGTCAATGTCCTGTGGTCAGTCATAAAGAACCATGAGGCAGACTGTTGAGTAAACATTTTTTGAGAGTCGCACGTTGTTATCATAAACAGAATAATTATGACAAACATGAAGCGTGCATTATTGATATTCGCGGCAGCAGGGAGCCTCTTGCTGACATCGTGCGACAACCGTGAGAAAATTGAAGGCGCCTGGGAGAGTTCACTCATGAAACTCGATGTCCCAGGCACCGCCACATCCACATCGACGCTCAGCTACGTTTTCAATCAAGACGGAAGTGTGACTCTTTCATCGGACATCAACCTCACCGAGCCCATTAACAAACAGGTGGATGAAATCGACCTGGCATATCAAGTGAGCGTGTCGGCCACAGCATCCATACAAGGCACATGGCAATACGCCCAGGATGAGAACGATGAAGTGGTGATAACGCTTGACGACAACTCATTCACCCTAAATATTGATCCGGAGGCCGTGACTTTCTCACAGAACCTCCTCGATGGACAACAGGCACCCGAGACAGAGACAATGAAACAACAGGTGATCGAGAAATACAATGCGTTGCTCACTCCCACCGCGAAGGCATATTTCGCAAGATTCGGAAGACTCGATGACATTAAGGTACAGAAGAACTTACTCAACTGCGAGATAGCCGGAAGCGACTACATTTTCAGGGCAATTTAAAGACGAAAATCCCCAATTGTTGAAAAAAAATGAGTATCTTTGTGGTGTCAATCACAAAGATACTCATTTTTTACTATTTTTTTACCATGAGACTTCTTTCAAAACTTTTAGTTGTAGCGTTTGGAACAGCGACCTGTTCAACAGCCTACGCAGTCAACGACTGGGAGAACCCCGAGGTGTACGCCCTCGGAAGGGAGACACCGCGCGCGACAGCCATCCCCTACAATAGCGTCCAGGAAGCATTGTCGATGAACACCGCCGATTCTCCCTGGTTCCGCTCGCTCAACGGGCAGTGGAAATTTCACTGGGTGCCCAAACCAGCCGACCGTCCGCAGGATTTCTACCGCACTGACTACGATG
Organism: uncultured Bacteroides sp.; assembly: GCA_964480085.1. Classification (GTDB taxonomy): domain Bacteria; phylum Bacteroidota; class Bacteroidia; order Bacteroidales; family Muribaculaceae; genus CAG-873. Next base: position 9,028 of record CAYZPI010000016.1, read on the forward strand.
TGTCGGCCTGGGACGAAATAACCGTGCCCTCCAACTGGGAGATGCAAGGCTACGGAATACCGATCTACACCAACATAAACTATCCATTCCCTAACGATATCCCCAATATCCCCCACAATGACAATCCTGTGGGCAGCTACAAACGCACATTCAACATTCCGGCCGACTGGGATGGACGCCAGATATTCCTGCATTTCGGTGGCAGCACCTCGGGAATGTACGTATGGGTCAACGGCCAGAAAGTTGGATATGTGCAGAGCGTGAAGAATCCTGCGGAGTTCAATATCACCAAATATGTGCATCCGGGTGAGAACCAGATAGCATGCGAAGTGTACAGATGGACCGACGGATCATATCTCGAGGACCAGGATTTCTGGCGTCTGTCGGGAATCGAGCGTGATGTTTACCTCTACAGCACAGCAAATGTGCGTATACGCGATTTCTTCGCAAACGCCGCGCTTGACAAAGCCTACCGGAACGGTCTGCTCGATGTTGCGGTGGATGTGCAGAACTACAACGACAAAGCACAGAATGTGACAATAGGCTTACAACTCTATGATGAAGCGGGTAAAGAGGTGGCATCCGCAAAAAAGCACTTGGATTCCGCTCCCGGCAATTCCGGCGTTACACTCTCAGCCAAGATAGCCAGCGTGAAGAAATGGGATGCGGAGAATCCAAACCTCTACAAGCTCGTGGTGACTATCAAGGACGCCAAAGGCACACTTTTGGAGGCCACTTCGGCCAATGTGGGTTTCAGGAATATTGAGATAAAGGACGCACAGCTGCTGGTGAACGGCAAGCCGGTGGAGATCCACGGTGTAGATCTGCACGAGCATCATCAGGTGAACGGACACACGGTGGATCTGCAGACCATGATGGACGACATAAGGATGATGAAGCAGAACAACATCAACGCAGTGCGTACAAGCCATTATCCGCAGACCCCGCTTTGGTACGACCTCTGCGACCGTTACGGAATCTATCTGGTGGACGAGGCCAACATAGAGAGCCATGCCTTGGGCTACACCTTCGAAAGCCATTTCGTGAAGGAGACCAATCCGACTTTCGACCCCAAATGGAAGAATGCGATGCTCGACAGGCATATATCGCTTGTGGAAAGAGACAAGAACCATCCAAGCGTAATCATCTGGAGCCTTGGCAACGAGAGTGCCGACGGACCTCACATGGTGGACGGATACCACTGGATAAAGGACCGCGACAAGACTCGTCCCGTGCAATATGAACGCGCGCTCCACGAAGCCCACACCGACATCATCTGCCCGATGTACCCGTCGATGAGCTATATGAAGGAATACGCTGCCAAGACTGATGCCGACCGTCCCTATATAATGTGTGAGTATGCACACGCCATGGGTAATTCCACAGGTAATTTTCAGGAATATTTCGACATCATCCGCTCGTCGAAGCAGATGCAGGGCGGCTTCATCTGGGACTGGGTGGACCAGGGTATCCTGACAAAGGATGAGAACGGAAAGGAATACTGGGCATACGGAGGTGACTTCGGTGCAATGAACTATCCGAACGACGGCAATTTCTGCATCAACGGACTTGTGAATCCCGACCGTACCCCCCACCCCGGACTCGCTGAGGTGAAGAAGGTGTATCAGGACATTCGCTTCTCTGCCGCCGATCTCTCCAAAGGCGAGATAGTGGTGGAGAATCATTTCCTGTCGACAAATCTTGACAAATACAAGTTCGAATGGGTGCTGAAGGAGAACGGCAAGCAGATTGCCCAGGGATGGCTGCCCAAACTCTCCGTGGCACCCGGGGCGGAAAAGACCGTGAAGCTCGATCTCTCGCCCTACGACAAAGACAATAACGAATATCATCTCGACATCTATGCTTACACCACCGAGGCTACCGACGTGGTGCCGGCGGGGCATGAGGTGGCCCGCGAACAATGGGCATTGCCTTCGAAATCGTACTTTGACCGTCCGGCAGCCACCGCCTCCGGCAAGGTGACGGTAAAGGACGAGAAAGGACGCATCACTGTTGACACTTCCAACGGAGTGGAAGTGGTGATCGGACGCAACAATGGCGAGCTATTGAATTACAAGGCCGACGGACACCAGTTAATCGCCAGCGGAGGCGTGCCGTCATTCTGGCGTGCGCCCAATGACAACGATTTTGGCGAATGGGCCCAGACCCGTCTCAATGTTTGGCGCAATGCCGGAACGAACAAGAAAGTGAAGAGCATAGAGGTAAAGGAGACCGATGGCTCGGCAATTGTGGCAATAAAGTTCAGTCTGCCCGATGTGAATACCGACTATAGCTTGACCTACACCGTGCAACCCGACGGAAAACTTACCATAAACGCCGACTGGAGCACCGACCGCACCGACCTGCCCGAGATGATGCGGTTCGGAATGTCGTTCGTGCTTCCTGGAGAGTTCAACGATTTCACATGGTACGGGCGCGGCCCACTTGAGAACTATCAGGACCGCAACACCGCAACATTCATGGGGCAGTACAGCGGAAAGGTTGCCGACCAGTTCTATCCCTACATCCGGCCACAGGAGACGGGCAACAAGACCGATGTGCGTTGGGCGACACTGACCAACAGCCAGGGCATAGGACTTCGCATCGAAGGCGCCCAGCCTCTGAATGTGACAGCCCTCGATGTCCAGATTTCCGACCTCGACCCAGGCACAAGCAAGCACCAGCTTCACAACAGCGACGTGCATCATTCGGGATGGCGCACTTACCTCAACGTTGACCTTCTCCAGCGCGGCCTCGGAGGCGACAACAGCTGGGGCGCCCGTCCTCACGAACCATATCAGCTCAAAGAAAAGGCATATAGCTATACTTTCACATTGGAACCCGTACGATGACAATACGCTGAAAAAAGAAATGCGATGCCTGCCGGTATCGCATTTCTTTAACCCATCTTATCCCTATCAAAAAATACCGTCCTATCTCCCCCATAAATATAGATCGTAATCCCAAGATGAATATTTTCAACAAAATATCAAGGAACAGATGGAAGCTGAGGGCACTTCTGCCTTCCATCATATTTAATTTAAGATATTTACCCTTTTCACAGGCCATCCACATGCCAATATGGATATACAAGGGAAAACAGAAAAACATGACCGGAAAAATAAGGATATGTGGCCCTGTTAAATTTGGAATGATACGTCTTGGGGTAAATCTTGTATCAATATATCCCAATTCAGGTATCAGCCTGGAAATTCGTGGACAATTGACGTTCAAGGGGAAGACCAGTATCGGCAACAATTCTGCCATTTCTGTTGGGGAAACAGGAGAATTGGAATTTGGAGATAATTTTATATCCACCTGCGGCCTGAAATTGGCATGCCTTCATTCCGTGACATTTGATGAGAATGTGCTCATAGGGTGGAACACCCAAATTATTGACTCTGACTTTCATGCCATAAAATATGATGACGGACGTAAAAGCAAGGGATATGGTGCGGTGAATGTGGGAAAGAATGTATGGATAGCCAACAACTGTAAGATCTACAAAAATGTAAGCATACCTGACCATTGTGTGGTCGGGGCTGACACCATACTGCACAAATCAGTCGATATCCCATCAAATTCACTCATTACGAACAAGATTGAAACCATAGTGAAAGTACAAGGCATACGTTATGACCCGGACGACAGTCATATTCAGTATGCAAAAAACTGACTTACATATCAGCCAAAGCCGGATAATACTCAGCGACTGACCATCATTGAAAATTTCGTTTGCCATTATCGGATAATTTTTGTAAATTTGCAGATTAAAAGTTACGACAATGCATAAACTGCTTACTGCTATTTTTATAATAATCTGCAATGTAATGACAATTACCGCACAGACAGGCAATGTGATAATACCGAAATCAATCAAAGAAGGGAGCAAAATCGCCATCATTTCCCCGGCCTCCTCGGTGAAGGACGCTGTGATCGACACCGCAGTGGCGAAACTTCAGGAACGCGGATATGAACCGGTTGTTTTCCCTCATGCCTACGGTAGGAATTTCGGCACCCATCCGGCTACCGACGAAGAACGGGCGGCCGACCTGATGAATGCCTTCAGCGACCCGGAGATTGACGCAATCCTTTGCACACGTGGAGGGTACGGCACTGTACGGATGTTGCCCATGCTCAACATGGATGTCATACGCCAAAATCCGAAATGGCTCATTGGTTATTCCGACATCTCCGATCTGCATGCCTTCATGCACAAGGCCGGGGTGGCTTCGATCCATGGCCCAATGTGCGGTCACATAGCTAAAGAAGCCGACACAATTCCCTCGACAGAGTATCTGTTCAAAGTGCTCACCGACAGCCTGCCGCTCACATACGAGCTTCCGGCTAATGAATACAACAAACCGGGACTCGCTCAAGGTCGTTTGGTTGGCGGGAACCTTCTTACAATCAACGGACTCGCAGAGACTTCCTACGATATAATGAACATAGGCGACGACGAGGATGTGATCTTGTTCATCGAAGATGTGTCAGAGCAGATTTATGCCATCGAACGCGTGCTGATGCGCATGCACTACAGCGGACTGCTGAGCCGGGTGAAAGGTTTTATTGTCGGACAATTCACGGATTACCGTCCGAGCGAGGATTTCGCCTCCATGGAGGACATGATACATTACTGGCTCAGGAAATGGGGCTACTACAATGATCAGAACCCTATGCCGATAGTGTTCGATTTCCCCACGGGCCATGTCACAGAGAACTATCCCATGATAGTGAGCGCCGAAACTGAGCTCAGCGTGACACCGCACGGCACCACACTGACATTCAAATAAGCACTCCAAAATATTTTAAACAGTATAATGATACATATCGACGATACAATTACAGGGAGCCTGCGCAACTTGATTGATACATCCGACAATGTAGTGATCACCGCCCACATGTCGCCCGACGGGGATGCCATGGGATCAGCCCTCGCGCTATTCCACGTGCTTAAATCCATGGGGAAGAAAGTTACGGTAGTGGTGCCCGATTTCATCACCAAGCAACTTTCGTTCCTCCCGGGATTCAAGGAAGTGGTGGTGTATTGCGGGAATAAAGCGGTAGCCACCGAGATAGTGAGAGAGGCAGGACTGATATTCTGCCTTGACTATAACGATTTCGTGCGCATCGACCAATTGGCCCCGTCGGTAGAGGCATCCACGGCCAAGAAAGTGATGATCGACCACCATCTGAATCCCTCGGACAAATGCGACATCACGATCTCTTCCCCCGAACATTCGTCGACATGTATGTTGCTCTTTGAAGTGCTCCGGATTATTGGTCTTGGCGACAGAATAGGACAGGACGCAGCCAATTGCATCCTCACCGGCATGATGACCGATACGGGCAATTTCAGCTACAACGCCAACGACCCTGACCTATATCCCATTATAGGAGAACTGATAAAGAAAGGAGCTGACAAAAACAAGCTCAACAAGCTGCTTTTCGATACATTCTCGGAGTCGCACCTACGCATCAACGCTTATGCCATTTACAAGAAAATGAAAATATTCAAGGAATATGGGGCATCACTTATCACCCTCAGCCGCGATGAGCTGAACATCCACCACTATTCCAGAGGCGACACAGAAGGATTGGTGAACCGTCCGCTTGCCATTCCGGGGATCGTATACAGCGTGTTCCTGCGCGAGGAAGAAAGATACATAAAGGTGTCGATGCGCAGTGTCGGAGATTTCCCTTGCGATGAGATATGCTCGAAATATTTCAATGGGGGTGGTCACCTGAATGCAGCCGGAGGAGAGTTCCCGGGATCAATGGCCCAGGCTGTGGAGTTGTTCAAATCAATCCTTCCGGCCAACAAGAAGCTGTACATTGACAAGAAAAAGCATTAGGATTTAATATTCGGGCTTTTGGTTATTAAAAAACAAAGAATAAAATAAGAATATGCGACTATTCCACAGATTATGGACTATTCCCTGCATCGTTGCCATCTCCGTACTGACAGGATGCCATGATAGCAAATCATACGCCGAACTGCTCGACGAAGAAAACCGTGCCACCAATTCCTTCCTGGTGAACCAGCATGTGGCAGGCAAGGTTCCTTCAGACACAGTGTTCGAAGTTGGCATCAACGCACCCTACTATCAGCTTGATGACGAAGGCTTCGTGTTCATGCAGGTGCTCAATGCAGGTACCAAGGGCAACAAAGCCACGGACAACCAGATGATTTTCTTCAGATACACACGCTCAAGCCTAAAGGACTATTACTACGACGGCACATCGGCAAATACCAACGGATACTACGGTGTATTCACATCAAGCGAGGGCAACGCCAACAATATGAACATCGGCAATTACTCATTCCGCTTCAAGAACCTGACCTCCCAGACCACCATTAAATGGGGCGAAGGCATACAGATGCCCCTGCTCTACCTGCCTATCGACTGCGAGGTGAATATCGTGATTAAGTCGCAGATGGGCAAGTCGGATGAGCAGACTTATGTGATTCCCTATTTTTATAATGTGAGATATTTTAAATCACAGATATAATAACATAATTCTCCTACGTATGTCATTAATTAAATCTATTTCTGGAATCAGGGGTACCATCGGTGGCAAAGCCGGAGATGGGCTAAATCCTGTCGACATTGCAAAATTCACAGCCGCTTATGCCACATACATAAAACGTTCGGCTGGAGCCACATCCGGTGTGATAGTGGTAGGACGCGATGCGCGTCTGTCGGGCAAGATGGTAAATGATGTAGTGGTCGGCACACTGTGTGGAATGGGACTCGACGTAGTGAACATCGGACTTGCCACTACTCCAACCACCGAGATAGCCGTAGTCGGAGAGAATGCCTTAGGAGGCATCATCATCACTGCATCGCACAATCCCAAACAGTGGAACGCGCTGAAGTTGCTCAATGCCCGCGGTGAATTCCTTGATGCCGCCCAAGGCAACGAGGTGCTTGCCCTTGCCGAGAAAGAAGATTTTGATTTCGCCGACATCGACAATCTGGGTCACGAATACACCAACGATACGTATGCCGACAAGCATATACGCCAGGTGCTGGCTCTCGACTTAGTGGATGCCGAGGCGATAGCCAAAGCCGGATTCACTGTGGCTGTTGACGCCGTCAACTCCGTGGGAGGCGTGGTCATACCCCGTCTGCTCCGTGCTTTAGGTGTGAAGAACGTGATAGAGCTCAACTGCGAGCCCACAGGCAAGTTCGCCCACACCCCCGAACCCATACCGGAGAATCTCACCGGAATAGCCTCCCTGATGGCAGGCAAGGTTGCCGACGTAGGTTTTGTGGTCGACCCGGATGTCGACCGTCTCGCAATCATCTGTGAAGACGGAAAGATGTTTGGTGAGGAATACACCCTTGTATCCGTAGCCGACTACGTGCTCGCCCATACACCCGGCAACACGGTATCCAACCTCAGCAGCTCGCGTGCGCTCCGCGACGTGACCAACGCCCACGGAGGCACCTACGAAGCCGCTGCCGTAGGCGAGGTGAACGTGACAACCTTGATGCGCAAGAACGGTGCGGTGATTGGCGGTGAAGGCAACGGCGGTGTAATCTATCCCGCCAGTCATTACGGACGTGATGCCCTGGTGGGAGTGGCACTGTTCCTGACCATGCTTGCGAAATCAGGCAAGAAAGTAAGCGAGATCCGCGCAGACCTTCCTGAATACTGCATAGCAAAGACCAAAGTGCAACTTACTCCCGAAATCAACGTAGATGCCATTCTCGAGGATGTAAAGAAACACTACGCCAACGAGCGACTCACCACCATCGACGGAGTGAAGATTGATTTCGCCGACTCTTGGGTACACTTGCGCAAATCCAACACCGAACCCATCATCCGCATCTATTCTGAAGCTCACACCATGGAGGAAGCCGAGGCTCTCGGCGAGGCTATCCGCAAATTCATCGTTGACGCTTCGAAGTAACAAATAACAATGCAAAGACTCCACATAACAAAAATACTAAGTGGCACGACCTGCGTCCTGTGCCTTCTGGCATGCAGCCAGAAGGACGGGCGCATGTCCGATGCCGAAATTCCACAGTGGCTGGAACAAGATTCAGCACAAGCGATACACCAGCGCCTTCTGCATGATTTCCCGGTCACATTCGAGGAAGGGGCACAGGAGATCATAGAAAAGTATCAGGGAACGACTATCGACAGCGTACGCGCCTACGCTGATAGAAAATACATAGAGACGATGGAGATCGACGGGCAGGAAAGGATGTTCCGCAAAGCGGTGCGTAACCTTGGTCTGCTCAATCCCGCCTTCAACGGAGGATGGAAACACCGTGGCTACAACGCGTCGCCCCAGCGCATAGCCTACGCCGACTCGGTGATACGCTATGTGAAAGGCCAGCTGCCTGACGGAGGGGCCCACCGGGTGAAGATACGCTTCTCCATCGATGTACCATACAATGACATTCTCAACGGCGACACCCTGCGGGCATGGCTACCCTTTCCAATCGAATCGGAGAGACAGAGCGACGTGAGACTTCTGTCGACCTTTCCGGAGGAAAATATTGTGTCGCGTCCCGAACAGTCGGTACATCGCACAGTATATCTCGAACAGCCGGTTGCTGAAGGCGACACGGCCCATTTCGAATATGTGGCGGAGTTCACGACGCATGGTAAATATTTCAGTCCGGAGTCGATAAAAAAGAAACTCAAGCCCTACACAAAAGAAAGCGAGGCATACCGCAAATACACTGCGTTCGATGGTCCCCATTATATACAGCTCGATTCTCTCGCCCGTGAGATAGTGGGCGATGAAACAAATCCCTACGCACAGAGCGAACTTGTGTACGACTACATCATCAATCATTTCCCATGGGCAGGAGCCAGAGAGTACAGCACCATTCCTTGCCTGCCGGAATATGTGGTGCGTGAAGGTCACGGCGACTGCGGTCAGGTGGCTTTGCTCTACATCTCGCTGATGCGCACACTCGGCGTACCCGCACGATGGGAAAGCGGCTGGATGCTCCACCCCGGCGAGAAGAACTATCACGACTGGGCTGAGGTGTACTACGAAGGCGTAGGATGGGTGCCCGTCGACGTGTCGTTCGGCAGATACACCACATCAGCGGATCCCGCAATCCAGAAATTCTACTCCACAGGCATCGACTCTTACCGCATGGCCACCAATACCGGCGTGGGCGGAGCATTCTTCCCCGCTAAGCGCTACATCCGCAGCGAGACGGTGGACAGCCAGGCTGGCGAGGTGGAATGCTCGAAAGGCAACATGTTCTATCCTGCCTGGGACCAGACTCTTGAGATAATCAGCGTGGAGCCGGTGAGTGATCCGCATACAATCTAATTCTCATATATAGCAATGAAAAGAATCCTCAACATATTGCTCGCGGGCATGATTGCCTCGGCTTCAACGGAGGGCATGGCGCAGACGGCCGTGGACGGCATAATAGAGAGCGTTCGCAAGGAAATGGCACCGGACAAGCGTCAGACCGTGTATGATGTAAAGGCCGAAAACAGCGGCAACCGTGCCGTAATCTTGACTGGAAAGATTTCTGACCGCAATATCTACGAATCACTCCTCACCCGTCTTAACTCGCAGAGAGCAGTGAGTGTGATCGACAGCATCACCTTACTGCCCGACACGCTTTGGGGACAGGTGAAGATCTCTGTGGCCTGTATGCGTTCGGCACCCAAATACAGTGCGGAATTATCCACCCAGGCCACAATGGGAATGCCGGTAAGGCTCCTCGAAGAGCAGAATGGCTGGTGGCTTCTGCAAAGTCCCGACGGATATTTAGGATGGGTATGGCGAGGTTCCATTGCCAGGAAATCACCGGCTGAACTCGAAGTGTGGCGACAGGCTCCACGCTTGGTGGTGACATCGCTCACCGAACTCAAGGCATACAAGACACCTGACACTGACTCTCCTCGTGAGGTGGTCACCGACCTTCTCCCAGGCAATATAGTGGAAGGCAACCTCGACGATATCCAGAATGGACGAGTGGAGATCACCCTCCCTGACGGACGCAAAGGATGGGCGGATGCAAAGGCATTCTCCACCATCGAAGAATGGGCAGCCCAGGATTTCAATCCCGAAAAGATTCTCGACATGGCATATTCGATGGAAGGAGATCCCTACCTTTGGGGAGGCACATCGGCCAAGGCCACCGACTGCTCCGGACTGGTGAAAGTGGCATACCTTCAGAACGGCATAATCCTGCGCCGCGATGCGTCGCAGCAGGCACTGATAGGATTGAAACTGCGCCCGGAAGACTGGCGCGAATATCAGGCGGGCGACCTGATGTTCTTCGGCGAAAAACCCGGCGGACGAGTGACCCATGTGGCGATATATGATCACGACGGTAATTTCGTACACTGTGCCGGACGCGTTCACCGCAGCAGCATCGATCCGGACAGTCCTGATTATGTGGACCGACTGTTTTTCGGAGGCTCGCGCATCGGAGGCTACGAAGGCACGGAAGGAATCACATACGCCCGCAATCATCCCTGGTACTTTTCAAGTGATAAGTGATAGTGAACATTGAATATTGAAACAAAAAAACATGAATAGAAGAAATTTTCTGCTCACGGCAGCCCTCGGAGCAGCCTTCGCCGCATCCCCCATAGGATTCTCCGCATTGGGAGAACCCACACGACAGACCGGACGCTCCGGCAAAATGAATCTATCGTTCTCGCCTTACGAACTCCAGCTACGTCATGCGTTCAACTTAGCAAAATACCAGCGCACCACCACCCCCGACGTGCAGGTGGAGATTGAATACGACGGCATCACGGGCTATGGCGAGGCATCGATGCCACCCTATTTGGGCGAGAGTGTGGAATCAGTCACCAATTTCCTCTCGAAGCTCGACCTGAGCCAGTTCTCAAGTCCGTTTGCCATCGAGGAGATCCACGACTATATGGACAGTGTGGCACCGGATAACCGTGCAGCCAAAGCGTCCGTCGACATAGCCCTTCACGATCTGCTCGGAAAAATCATGGGACAACCGTGGTACAAGATCTGGGGACTCAATCCCGACAACTGCCCGATGACATCCTTCACCATCGGCATCGATACAGAGGATGTGGTGCGCGAGAAAGTGAAAGAAGCCGAACCTTACAAAGTACTGAAGGTGAAGATGGGCCTTGACAACGACAAGGAGACGATCGAAGTCATACGTTCGATGACCGACGTGCCCATCTGCGTGGATGTGAACCAGGGCTGGAGCGACCGTGAAAAGGCCCTTGAAATGTGCCATTGGCTCAATGAGCGCAATTGCCTGTTTGTGGAGCAACCGATGCCCAAAGAGCAGTTCGACGACATAGCATGGCTACGCGAACGCTCGCCACTGCCCCTGATCGCCGATGAGTCATTGCAACGCCTTACCGATGTGAAACGTATGTCGGAAGCCTTCGACGGCATAAACATTAAGCTGATGAAGAGCACCGGCATGCACGAGGCATACAAAATGGCAGTACTTGCCAAGGCCTTAGGGATGAAGGTGATGCTTGGCTGCATGACAGAGACGTCATGTGCGGTGACGGCAGCCGCCCAGCTTGCCCCCATGGTGGATTATGCCGACCTCGACGGAAACTTGCTCATTGCCAACGACCGCTTCGACGGTATCAAGATTGTCGATGGTAAAGTGACTATCCCCGAACGTCCCGGAATCAGTGTGGAGCTTATTTAAGTAATAGGTGATAGTGAATAGTGAATAAGTATTTTTATTTCTGAAGGATATGGACGACGTTATACGTTTGCTTCCTGATTCCGTTGCCAATCAGATTGCGGCGGGCGAGGTGATCCAGCGGCCGGCGTCGGTGGTGAAGGAACTCGTTGAAAATTCGATTGACGCCGGCGCCACCTCGGTGCAGATCATTGTAAAAGACGCAGGACGCACCCTGATCCAGGTAGTGGATGACGGCATTGGCATGTCGACAACCGATGCCCGCATGGCTTTCGAACGGCATGCCACATCCAAGATCCGTCAGGCCACCGACCTTTTCTCACTCCACACCATGGGATTCCGTGGTGAGGCATTGCCATCCATAGCGGCAGTATCAGAAATAGAACTACGCACTATGCGTCGCGACGACACCACCGGCACACGCCTGCTGCTCTCAGCTTCTAAGGTGGAGAGCCAGATGCCTGAAGCCGGGGTGCCGGGCACAAATCTCAAGGTGAAGAATCTATTCTTCAATCTCCCCGCACGAAGAAAATTCCTGAAAAAGGACACCGTAGAGCTGAGCCACATCGTGAAAGAATTCGAGCGTCTGGCTCTGGTGAACACATCAGTACAATTCACCCTTATCCACAATGATGTTACTCTTCACCAGCTGCTCGCAGGAAATCTCAAGCAAAGGATATGCCAGCTGTTCGGCAAAGGCATAGAGCATCAGATCATACCCGTGGAGACAGAGACATCCATAGTGAGGATCAACGGATTCATCTCTCTCCCGGCTAATGCCAGGAAACGCAATGCACAGCAATTCTTCTTCGTGAATGGACGGTACATGCGTCACCCCTATTTCCACAAGGCCGTACTCAAATGCTACGAAGACCTTATATCACCCGATTCCCAGCCCAACTATTTCATCAACCTCACTGTGGATCCGGAGACAATCGATGTCAACATCCATCCGCAGAAATATGAGATAAAATTCGAGAACGAGCAACCCGTCTGGCAAATTCTCGTAGCAGCCATAAAGGAGGCCTTAGGACGTTTCAACCTCAGTGGAGCGTTGGATTTCGATGCTGTGGACGTGCCCGACATACCCGTTTTCAATCCCGATGATACTGCGGTACAACCGCTGGAAGATGCCGACCCGTTCTTCAACCCATTCGCTGAAGAATTCACGTCCCGCAGAAACGAACCAGTCGATTTTGAGAAACTCTACGGTGATTTCAGTGCGCGATCGGCCGAAGGACTCGAACATGTGAGAGGCAGCATGATGAACACAGGAGTGAGGCAGAGTGCCATCGGAGGCAAAGAAATACGTCAAGAAAGCCTGATGCCAGAACCTGAACCTCTCCTGACGGTAGAAGAACCACTCGAACCAGCACTTCTGCAACTGAAGAACCGCTACATCATATCCCCTGCGAAAAACGGGCTTCTCGTGATCGACCAGTATCGGGCCCATACGCTCATACTCTACGAAAAATACATGAAGATGATCAACGAAGGCAACATCTCAACCCAACGGCTCATCTTCCCCGATGCCGTGACGCTTGATGCTGCCCAGAATGTGACAGTATCTTCAATCGATGAACTTCTCGAATCAATGGGATTCGAGATAAGCAACCTCGGCAACAACACCTGGGCTATCAATGCCGTTCCGTCGATATTGGGCAACGAGAGTCCGTCGGGCGCACTGCTCGACATCATATCATCCGTAGCACAGGAAGACGATGACATAGAAAAATCGCAATGGCAGAAGATAGCCTTGTCCATGGCTCGGTCGGCAGCCGTGAAATACGGTACACCCCTCAAAAAAGCAGAAATGGACGCATTGGTAGGAGAACTTTTCAAGCTCATCACTCCCACATACACACCTGACGGAAAGACCGTGCTCACTACCATCGGCATGGAGGACATTCACAAGCTTTTCTGATTCAAGTTGGGCGTCCTAAACTCGAAAGTCAAGAGTGAAGACTTACACAGGCTCCTGTCAGAGAAGTTTTTTGAATGTATACAGGTATACCTTACCCTCGGAATCAACGTAGCGAAGCACCATATCCTTGGCCGTAAGCTTTTCAATTTCCAACGGACTGATCTCGCGTCCGGGAATACCGAGTTCGACAGGAGGATTATAACGATCGAGATACTTGTCGCCATCCTCTCCCTCACTATGAGTGAAATTCAGCCAAAGCACATTATCTTTCTCCTCCCATGTGCCCCTGGAGATTAAGAAATCATGCATTTCGAGCAATTTCTGTATCTCCAAAATATTATTCTGGAATTTCCAGAAATAGTCATTTACATCAATACCGGCATCCTCCGAATCAATTGTCATCGACGTCAGAGCCCATTGCCCGTAGAAATATCCTATATCTCCATGGTTGGTCAAGCACGACGAGAGAAAAAGCGACAATGTCACCATAACCAAACCAATCCTATTTATGATGCTATGAGTCATTTGGAGAAAGAAGATTTATAACGTAGCGATACCAGCGCACCGAAATTGTTACCAAAGAGTTTGCCATTGTCGTATGCCAGCATCGCACTTAGGTCCAATTGGTTGTTGATCCTGTACCTACATTCGAGCATGGAAGATGTGTTGGTGTGGCAATTAGGAACCGGCGTGTTGTATGCGCCAAAATTACGTTGATGCATCACCTGGGCCCTATAGTGAAGCCTTTCAGAAAAATCCCCATCTATGCCAATATGAAATCCATTGGCACGGTTGGCGGTAAATGCGGGATAACCGTCAAGATTATATAGTGGCGATTTCAAGAACGGTGTTCCTATCGACATTCCAAAGTTAGCGTATGAATTATAGTAGGCGTTATTATAATAGTCGTCGCGTCCGGTACTTTCTGTAATAATAGTCGGATTGTCCATATCTCCCGGGGCATAATGAATAGGTCCCGACTGATCGCGGAAATCTATGTATTCCAGTACAACATTACTGATGATGCCAGGCTGCCCCTTACGATATTCAATGCCCCAGATGCCGTCGAGCTTATTACGCCGCGCCAGACTCGACCCATCCTCGAAAGGCCATTGGAAATATGCACAAAGTTCATCACCGCTATTGAGAACATATTGCCCAAAGAAATCCCATGCTCCCAATGAAGATCCAAGGGCAAAGTCCTCATCGTTGTTGAACACAGGCAGCAGGATATCAAAGAAGGATTTGAGATCAGAACAATATTTCCTCGTTTCCTCCAATCTGCCCTTCTTGTAATACTCAGCCTCTCCTCCAAAAAATCCTGCCGCTTGCATTCCAAAGGTTGCCATGAACCTCTGGTCCGGGTTGGTGCGGAAATGACAGAATTTGTAGTTGTAGAGTGTATTTTTAGCAATATGATAATTATAAAAATTGTAATGGTCCTGTACGAATCCACCGTCGGTCATGATCCCGTAAGAAGCCTGACATTGGATCTGCAACCAGTGATTGGTGAACGGGATATCCACGAAATCATAGAAACCGGCCCTTATTTCCGGAATCGGACGAGCATTACCGCTCTCAACAAAATCGCCGCTCGATAATTCAGGGTTCATTAATGCGGCATAGTGCTCCTTCATTCCAGCCATGATATAAACTGACCTGTACTTCATCTCCACGTATGCCTGTTGAAGTATGAATGCCGACGGCCCGAGCGGGTGCAATGTCCAATCCTCCTCATCCACTGACCATTTCATATAATCATTCCGGGATGCATATCCTCCGTAAGCCTCAACACCAAACCCCCAGGAAAAGCGTCGTTCATCATCGATATCCTTCGACACAGATGCATCAAGCTGAAGATTATTCTTCTGAGTCGTTTTTCCATGATTAAGCGACCCAATAAAATAAGGCGCGAAACATCCGGAAGAAGTCACAGCTGATATGGACAAGTCACAATCGATGCCCTCCTGTGGAAGAGCATTGTTCCATGTACCGATTATTACTAATAAAACCAGCAACAATTGTCCTATGTCCGCTCGTGATTTCAAACTATACTTTATGAATTTAGTTCATTAGAAGATTCTTCATTGTCTCTCCCGGAAGATTTCTGCAGTTGAGGATATCGCCTGAATGGATTGAAATGCAAGGAGGCACGTACAGAAGAATCAAGGGAATCATCCTTTTCATTCCCATCACCGACACTCTCTCTTCCAAAAGGGCTGTAGGCCATCCCAATTACGGCCAGAACATTAATAATCTGGTTCCAATACAAGATAGGAGCTGATGCCACAGATGTGATGAGAATAAACATTAGCCAATAATTTATAAACTTCATTTCCTGTGGCTTAGGATGCATTATCGCCTTGATGATAAGGAGCAGAAGTGCAGTAGTAGTCAATATTCCAAAGAAAAAGAAAAATCCAGCCCATCCCACATCATGAGGAAATCTGCCAGATGTCTCCGCCTCACTATCGAAAATATTACCCCACGTGCTGTTACCGACAGACGGAACTCCATTACCGAAAATCACATCAAGCGGACTTTCCTGATTTTCATACGTATAGAATCTCCAGGCCTGAATTCTTATATCTTCCTCATTGTCATTATCCGCTGACTGATCTTCCGACAACTCCACCATCGTTTTGTAGATAGGTATTTGTGGAAGGACAAACACTACAATCACACCGATAAATACCACCATAATAAATTTCTTATACCAAGAGATATTACGGAAAAGGAAGAACACAGCCAGAACACCGGTGATTGCAATAATCTGCCTGATTACCGAAAGGAAGATCATCAATGTGGCAAAGGCGATAAGTACGAACCATTTCTTTTCTTTCGTATCAAGCCATTTATTGATGCCATAGAACACCAAAAGCGGAAAAATCTCTATGAAAACCACGGGAATACGGATTATTCCACGTGAAAAGTCCTCATCGAGTATTGGGGTGCCGAACATGTTTAAAGGCATGGTGAACACATTGCAGAAATAGACCACCGAGGAAATCAAACAAAGCACGATATAAATATTCATCACCTTTTGCCCTGATAAATCCATCTTAAGGTATACAAAAAGGAATAGGTAAGGGATAAGATATACTATCGCCCCCTGAAAGGAGACGATAAGCCCCTGCATGTGTGTAAGAGAGGCGATCACGGAAGAAAATCCTATGCCGAAAAGCAGATAGAGATATGGAAAACGTGGATATTCATTGTCTCGCAAGTCCCTGCCTTGATATACAGAATAGGCAAGACCTATAAAAATGGCGAGGTATGTCATCACCCTAATAGCTGAGAGAGGGAAAATTCCATGGTAATTATAGAAGCCTATTGCAGCTAATTGGGTAAGTATGAATATCTTGTATTTCATATAGGATGCGTAGTTAACTATTTCCTTGATATATTAACGCAAATTCACCATTTTTATTGTAAGATATGGCTATGACGTATGAGACCTCGAAAAAAAAGACGGTATGCGGATTTAGTGTTAAAGACCAATAATACGCCTGAAAAATCTATTTTTACTGATAATAGGAATACGCGACAGCCATACCGGAACATATACACCCAAAAGAACACATATAAGCCACCAGAAAGGATAGCTGCCAGGAAATACCAATTTCCTGGCAAGAATCTGTACAAAGATCTGTACAAAAATTCCTATCAGATATATCTGATAAGTGTATTCACGAAAAGAATGGAACGCGCCCGACACCAGTGTGCGCTCCACCTTCATCGCGAGACCCCAGAATCCGATTGAAGCGAATATTGCGGTTGCTAACCCTATCGACAAGATATAACAGGCAACATAACCCACGACGCAAACGGTGATTAGGGCCCAACTGTTGATTTTTTCCTCCAACCTCCAGCGACTGATTGTCATACCGATAAAAAAGAAGATAAAGTTGTGGATAGCAATGTTGATGGCAAATAGATCAGGAAACACATGTATCGGGAAATGATAAGCAATAGCACCCAAGGTAATTACAGTGGCTGCAACCAACGGCTTAACGAGAAGATATCTATAAGCAGGATATAGGAGGAAATATAAGAATATCACAGCCACAAACCACATTTCCCTCAAAGCTCCATTGTAAGGTTCGATATAATTCTTAATCACACCATAAAAAGACAGATCCACGGTCCTTGCCATCTCTCCCGGAAAACATATTTTCATAAGCAACGCCAATGTTATGAAAACAAAATACGGGATTGCAAGTCGAAGCCACTTATCTTTCACCATGTCAAGATATCCCCATCCTTTCGACACTCTCGTCCGATAAAAAAGATATCCCGAAATCATTAAAAACAAAGGCATGTGGAATGAATAGGCAAAGAAATATAAGGCCTGTGCCACCGTATGCATCATCATATCCACACCGCCTTCGGCAGGAGGATCCAGAGGGGCATGGCCTATCACTACCCAAAGCATCGTCCAGCCTTGCAGTATCAGCAGCCATGTAATTTTATTTGATTTTGTCATGGTTGGAAACTTTCAATTCTACCAAGAATAATTACGCCAAAATAAGAACCTGACCACATCAGTGGTTTCAACTACAAAATTACAAATTTTCTATCAATATAAGAACTCCGGCTGATAAAACAGCCGCTCTAAACAAACTTTTTTCCCAACATTCAAAATAATCATTTCAACAGTCCGTTATATAAAACAAGCAGACGTTCTTTAAACTATTATCCATGAGAATATGAAAATCGTAGTGACAGGCACAAGAGGGATTCCGGCCATACCAGGAGGCGTGGAGACGCATTGCGAGGAGCTGTATCCCCGAATTGCGGCGATGGGACATGATGTCACAGTGATACGCCGCAAGCCATACGTTGGTCCCGAGAATGGCAAGGTCTCCTACAAAGGCGTAAAACTCGTGGATATCAAGTCGCCGAAGAAGAAAAGTCTGGAGGCTGCCATCCACACCTTCCTCGCCGTGCTCAAGGCCAGGACCATGAACCCCGACCTTGTGCACATCCATGCCGTCGGACCATCGATCATGGTGCCGGTGGCTCGTCTGCTCGGTCTGAAGGTAGTGATGACCAACCACGGCCCTGACTACAACAGGCAGAAATGGGGGAAACTGGCAAAAGCCGTGATCCGAATGGGAGAGAAATGGGGCACGAAATATAGCACCCGCGTTATAGCCATATCCAAAATGATAGTGAAGTCACTCGCCGACAACTACGGACGCACCGACACCGCCCTTATCTATAACGGAGTGAATACCCCGGTGAAATCCACCCGCACCGATTACATTGAATCATTGGGCATCAGGGCAGGCGAGAAATATTTTCTCACCGTAGGACGCTTCGTTGAGGAAAAAGGATTCCACGACCTTGTAGCGGCATATCGGGCAGCAGGGCTACAGGACTTCAAGCTCGTGATTGCCGGCGACTCCGACCATCCGGATGCTTACTCCGAATCACTCAAGCAGCAGGCTCGTGAAGCCGGCGCGATTCTCACAGGATTCATCAAAGGAGAGAAGCTCAACCAGGTGTTCTCGAACGCATCTGTGTTCATTTTACCTTCCTACCATGAGGGTCTGCCCATCTCCCTTCTTGAGGCCATGAGCTACAATCTCGATGTGGTGGTAAGCGACATCGAGGCCAACAAGCTCGACTGCCTGCAGCCCGACGATTTCTTCCCGGCGGGCAATGTCGAGGCACTCACCGGAGCCTTGCGTTCCAAAGCAGAAAGCTACGTAAAAGGACGTGAATACGATTTGTCGGCATACAACTGGGACACAATTTCCCGACAGACTCTGGAAGTGTACAGGGAAGCTGCGGGACAGAAATAGCCATACTCATCCAAAGACAACACCCATCATGAAAATATTATTCGATTTAGAGACATCACAGCCCAACGTCACAGGATTGTCGCACGGCGGAGGCAAATACGCCATAGCCGTATTCTTCGAGTTGCTGAATAAAGGAGCCGACATGGAATGTTTCTACGACTCCCGCAAACCTCTGCGCGACGATGTGGAGGCCGCCGTGAAAGCCAAAGGCATCAAGCTTCATGATATAGCGGCCACTCCGCTTGACGATATCGTGGCAAACGGCAATTTCGACATCTACTACAGCGCCTCGATGAACTGGAACAAGCCGTTCCCGCAGGGTATATCCAAACTCTGCACTGTCCATGGGCTTCGCGAACACGAGATGCCCTGCGACTGGGGATTGCTACGCTATAAGATATCGGCATATCAGATGTTCAAGACAGCCTTGACGAACATCTTCCATAAGCGCTGGATAAAGGTACTATGCAAGCGCTACGCCCGCAAGCTCGACAACCCGGAGGTGAGGTTCGTGACCGTGAGCAACCACACAAAATATTCCCTGATGGCCTATTTCCCCCATATCCAGGCCGACAGGCTTAAGGTGTTCTATAGTCCGTCGTCGATAGCGCCGACAGAGGCTAAGCCATATACCACAGATTATCCCTACATACTTCTTGTGTCAGGCAACCGCAATGAGAAGAATCCCCTGCGCGCACTGATAGCGTTGGATGAGATTTTTTCGGAGCGTCCCGAATACAGAAATTTCCGGGTGATAGTGGCTGGTTCGAAAGGCAATGACTATCGATACAAATTCCGTAATCCGGAGCATTTCATTTTCCCCGGATATGTGTCAGAATCCGACCTTAACAATCTCTATTGCGGAGCCAATATGTTCATATACCCATCGCTTAACGAAGGTTTCGGCTATCCCCCGCTCGAAGCCATGAGGTTCGGCGTACCGGTTGTAGCCGCTGCCGACTCAAGCATACCGGAGGTGTGCGGCGATGCCGTCCTATATTGCAATCCATTCGATTACAAAGAGATCAAAACCCGTATCCTGCGCCTGCTCGACGATAAGGAATGTTACGCCGAATGTTCAAAAAAGGGACTTGAACGCTACAAGGTGATCAAAGAACGCCAGGATGCCGACCTGTCGGCCTTCGCCAATTACATCATGACGGGTATTTCTCCCGAACAAGAAAAGGCCTGAAGAATGTCTAAGCTCCGTAACCTCCTTTTCCTTCTGTCATGGCTTTCTTTGTACACAGTTTTTGGAAAGGACATAGTGGCAGACCGTTTTATATCGACT
Organism: uncultured Bacteroides sp.; assembly: GCA_964480085.1. Classification (GTDB taxonomy): domain Bacteria; phylum Bacteroidota; class Bacteroidia; order Bacteroidales; family Muribaculaceae; genus CAG-873. The sequence goes on from CAYZPI010000016.1 coordinate 29,707, forward strand.
GACCTTATAGGTGGCAACAAACTCTATACATCCGGTAAACTCATACTGCACAAGGACAAATATTATCGGGGATTGATAGACGAGTACAGTGGCGAGAATTTTTCCAACTGGGCGATATACGGGCGGAATTCTGACAAAGAAGAATGGACACAGGTCTACAATTTCGCAGGCGACAAGGCCGGGAGCTTCATTTCTCCGGGGGATTACAGGCAAGTGAAAATAGGCTGGAGCAAAAGCGACAAAGAGACCGGCATAACCATAAGCTATGCAATAACAGAAGAGTCTTTTGATCACACCAATCTATATGTGAGTTCTTCTGAAGGCAATGATAGTAATGATGGTTCGATTCGAAAGCCATTCGCCACTATCCGCAAAGCCATCACGATGAAGCCAAAAGCAATAAAACTCCATCGGGGGGACGTGTTCTATGAACCGGTGAAATGCGACGGCATAGATCTTTCGCCATATTCCATTGGCGAAAAGCCTATGGTGTGCGGACTAAAAATCCTTCCCTCCCGCGCATGGCAACTCTTCGAGACCCTTCCTTCGGGAATGAAGATATGGAAAGTGGACCTGGCTCTTGACAGGAACGCCTACGGGGGAAGACAATTCGGAGGCAACAATCATCAGAATAATATCGGAGGATTCGTGATGATCGGAAAGTCGCCGCTCGACTCAAAGATGTGCGGAAGCAAGCGTGTCATGAGTTATGACGACCTGAAAAGGACCGATGCCCGGAATTTCGACTTTTATCAACCGTTGGAGAATCCGGCACGAACCACACCGGCAAAAAATTTCGACTGTGTCTACGTGTGCTTCCGAGGCTTACCGGATGACGGATTTGGAGTGATCACCGGATGCAACGGCATGGAAATCGGGGACTGCAAGGTCGACTCTCTGAGGATATGCTACTGGGGACGGCACGGCATTGCAGGAAAAAGCAACGTAAGTATCTCCAACTGCGATATTGACGGAATAGGAGGAATGGTGCAGCTTGACTATCCGGTGTTCACCTGTCTGGGCAACGGCATCGAATTTTATGTCCACCATCCCGGCATCACCAATTGCCACGTGACGGGATGTCACGTGACCCACTGTTACGATGCCGGGCTGACAGTGCAGGGCACCGAACATGATACCACCGACATGCGCCCGATGGAGGTCCGGGATGTGACATTCACCCACAACGTGATTGAGAATTGCTGCCAGTCGTTCGAAGAATTTCTCAATGGCAACAATCCATCGGACTTATACTACAATTGCACGTTTGCGGACAATGTGTCCAGGCAGCCGGGTATTGACACCGGATTCCGATACAGCGACGGAAGATACAAGCGCAGCCATATATTGACTTACGAGAACAATAAATCTACAGGAATGGAATATAGCCGGAATATATGCACCGACGGCAACTACTTGTGTGTGCTATCCTACCACGGGCAGTACGCACAAGGTATCTGGCAAGGCAATAAATGCGCCATACGCCGTGGGCAGGACCTTCTCGGCAACTACAAGGGTACGTCAGATGTAGTCACCGTTCCTACTGACAAAGGAAATTACTCCACACTGAAGGAGGCCGAGGATGCAGCCATCGCAAAATACCGGGAGCTAACCGGCGACACCACTACAGAATTTACCATAATCGACTGACGCGTGGCCGTCAGCGTTCGATGATACCTTGCAAAATGTCGAGTGATACGGAACGCTCGCGGGCAAGGATATCGTTGACCCTTGTATAGTCGATCTGCCGATCGGATATTGAAAAATCGCCATAGTCCGTGACAATGCGGTCGGAGAGCCCCGTGAGTTTAAGGATACTCTGATTGCGGCTACCGGTGGAGTTGTTGGGCAGGATTTCAGCAAACTGCCGGTTGAAATTCAAGGCAAAGGCGGTGCCATGGAAAGAATCGGTGACAAAGAACGAACAATTCTTGATATGCGACAAAAACTCGCCCATGTCTGGAAGGAACACGAATTTTCCACCTCGACGCAGCTGGTGGAACGACGGGGATATGCGCAGCAAGGGAAGATTCAGATGCCGTGCCAGCCCTAAGGCATACTCGCTGAGCACGGGATTGTTATGCAACTGATACACCAGCACATATTCGCCCGGGATATCCTTTTCGACATATTCGATCCACTTGTTGGAGGTGAGCAGCAATGTAGGGTCCAGTACCTGCCCCCGGCACTCTATGCCCATTGATCCGAGAAATTTCACTGCCGAATCCTCCCTCACGGCCACAGCATCGTATCGATGGAGTAATTCCGTGAAGCGGTTCACTGTATCTGTCGTGAAATTGGTGCGACCGAAACTTGCGGCATAAGCACCCCTCTTGCCATGCCTTACGAAATCAAGAAAATATGCATCGTCGGGCTGGCCATTCATCATGGGTCCCCAAACCTGGTCGCTGCCGGTGAGGAATACATCGGCTTTCAGTTTTGACAAATCTTCGTGTGTATGGCAAAGCTCAGTGAGATTGAGAAAACGGCGCCGCATTTTATCAAATTTTACTTCAGCTATTTTTGTCTCCGGATACATCAATGATATATACGCGAGTCTTTTCAAAGGATTGGCCATAAACTGCGGCTTGCCCTTGAGCGAGGTCTTCACCGCTGCATATCCCTGTTCATCCTGGCGACGATAGTCGATAATCTCCACATTATGTCCCATTGCCTTGATCACCTCCTGTGTGGCAAGTGCCTGCAGAAGCGAGCCATAGTTGGAGGGCGTATGCCGGGTGATCACCTTGATATCCATATCTTCATCAATTCTTGAAAGTATTTAACACCCTGTTTCTAAAATCAGGAATTTTGCAAAGCACACGGTAGAAAATCAATGGCATCCTTGGCATTGAATCCACAATGCCTCTCAATATACCGCGCTGTCTTTCTTCGGCTTTACCTGCCTTAACTGCCTCTGCACCACAGGGAATGCCACGAAAATAAGGCTCGACGATTTGTTTCGCTCTCACATCGCCGAGCGACAAAGCTTTTTTAGCCTCCTTATATGTTATTTCATCAAGATGCAGATTCCCAACACCGTGAAGAATGTCCCTGCCGGCGGGAGTATGCACGATGACAAGAGTCTCGCCACGCGCATTATCCTCCCGTATGTTCCAGGGATCCATCAGTGTGACATCGGCTCCGGCCAATGTGCCGAAAGAATCACCGCAGATGTCGCAACCCGGCACAGTGAACAATCTACGTCCGAATGGCACCTGGGCTGCCCTGGCCCACTTTAGCCGGGCACCGTTCACCTTCACCACGCCTGGCCATCCATCACCACGATATGAAGCCGAAAAATTCAAATCATCACCGATTTCCGTACCCATAATCTTGGCGAGGAAGCGCGTGGAATCCAGCGTCTTCTGCTGCTTACAGAAAATGCACACACTTATCAACTCCTCGCATCTGGACCGTACCAAAGGAGCCAAAGCTCGCAATTGGCATGCAGTGCCAACAATAATAAGGCGCCGGCATTTCTGAATTTCAGCGACCTCCCTGCATGCGGGCACCGAATGGTACACCGAATTGGGAATCTCCTTGTACTCCGGAATACTATTGCGGGTATAGAACCTGCCCTTAGCATAAGGATATTCAGGTGTGCCGACAAGGGAATATACACCATCCACCTTGTCGCCTTTCAAAGCTTCAATTATCAAGGTCCTGCACACACCGCCAGAAGAACTATAGCGGCGTACCGATTCATCGGTGCTGTAGCCCAAGAAATATTTTTTATCGGGAAACGAGGAAAAATAATCCGTGTAGTCATTGACAACATTAGATGGACACGCACGCACGCATTTGCGGCAGAGAATACACTTAGCCTGATCCACCACCACATCATCAGTGCCATCGGACCGTAACTTCAGACTGATGGCCTCCGTAGGACACACCGCCTCACACACACCACACTGCTGGCACTTGTCAATATCAAATACGATTTTTCCGTTATCTACCGCAAGCATTTTTTCCTCAACTATATTCAGTGCAAATTTACTCATTTTTTACGATAAAATACAACCTGCATGGGATTTTAACTGAACTTTTGCCGCAAGAGGTTGTTGTGTATAGTGAGAGCAGAGGAAAAGACAGCTCCACGAGAGAAATACGCATTAATTCATCATTAAGAACGAGCCACTATGAAACGATTCACACATTCACTTTTAGCAATTTCGCTTTTATTCACCGCATCTGGAATTTCAGCGCAGGAGACCATAATCAGCGGCGAGAAAATGCTATCGGGCACCACAGTCGGAGACTATCATAACACATACACTTATGATAAAGACAACCGACTTACAATTGTGGAATCGTTGGCATCCAAAGTCACCTTCGATTATTCCCCCACTGTCTACGACAATGAAGATTATGACATGACAATGAGGATATCCGATCCATCAGGCGATATCGTATGCTATCTTGAGATCGGCGACAACGGATACATATCCAGAAGCCGCGAGATTGAAGAAACCATGGGGGAACAGACTGCTTATAAAACCTATACCTTTGCTTACGATGCAGACGGACATCTGACGAGAATCAACGAAGTCGGAGTTGTGGATTTCTCCTCTACCACATTCGAGTACATCGACGGCAACCTCGTATCAGCCGTAATCACCGGCAGCAATCCAGCCACCAAGAATATTGCATATACATCCGCCATAAACGGGAACCGAACCGCCAACACAGCAGGAGTGATGGACTTCACCATCTTCGGAAGCAACGATATTGAGACGGGATACTTATACAATGCGGGGCTGCTCGGGACCTCAACCTCCGACCTTCCAATAAAAAGCGAAAGCACCACAGATGGAAGCACCATAGCCGAAACATATATCTGGAACCTCGACAACGAAGGACGGCCTACCTTGCGCACTACTTTAAGCGACAACCAACCGGCCGGAACCACTGGATTCTCATGGTCAGATACGAGCTCTTTAGCCTTCAATATTACAGATGATGCCAACGCCAATGAAATGTGGTATGGCATAAACGGAATGAGCCACAGCAGCCCGACCCGAGGCATTAACATATCCATAAACACTGATGGAAATGTGGCAAAGACGTTATTCCGGTAGACATATAGAAAATTTTATATTCCAGTCAGGGGCGATGGTCAGACGACCATCGCCCCTGACTCATTATCCTATTCAAGTTCAGAAATCCTAACCAGAATTGTATCTACTCAGCTATCCGTAGACTACATAAAGTGCTGATTTGTAGGGACGCGGCATGCCGCGTCCGCTTAGCACCACCACGAAATTAGCGACTATCGTCTGTCAGGCGGACGCGCCATGACGTGTCTCTACATTGATTATCAATATATTATAGCTAAGTAGTTACCCTGAATCATAACAAAAAGCAATAATTGTGAAAACATTTTAAGAGATTAAATGGTTATTACATTACAACCACGTAACAATCCAAGTATATGCGTTTCAACTATCTAATTGTTCCGGCAGCTATCGCAGCCATATCATGCGTAAGCCTCAAGGCTTATCCGCAGACTCCCATCAAGGCCGACAACATGCCGGCGCAATGGCAATACACCGAAATGTACGACCAGACCCTTCCCACCTCGGACACATGGTGGAAGGAATTCGGAGATCCCGTGCTCGACTCCCTGATAAGCATCGGTGTAAGCAACAATTACGATGTGCTCACAGCTCAGAAACGCATAGAGATGGCACGTCAGACACTGCGACAGGTCAAGTCCGGCTACTATCCAACATTCACGATGAATGGCGGCTGGACAGGAAGCCAGTCGTCGGGTGTTACGACAAAACATCACGCAGATGCCTCCACGATGTCGTATTTCGACCTGGGAGTGGACATGAACTGGCAGATCGACGTGTTCGGGAAGATCACTGCACGCGCCAAAGAAAGCAAAGCTCAGTTCACTGCGACAAGTGCCGAATATTCAGCAATGATGGTGACTGTAAGCGCAAAGATAGCCACAGCCTACCTTCAGCTACGCACCCTGCAGACAGAGGTCGACGTGCTCAACCGACACATAGCCCAACAGAAACGCGTGGCCGACATAACGAATGCACGCCATGAAGCAGGACTCGCTTCGATGCTCGACGTGAGCCAGTCGCTCACCACCTATTATTCTACAGAGGCAGCGATGCTGTCACTCAACACAGGCATAACCACAACCATCAACACCATTGCAGTGCTCACCGGCACTTTCCCCGACAACATCACTGACATCCTGTCGAAACCCATGCCCATGCCTTCATATCAGAAAATCGTGGCAGTGGGGATGCCAATGGACCTGCTGCGTCGCCGACCCGATGTGGCACAGGCTGAATACACTCTTGCAGGATACGCGGCAGCCTTAGGCGTGGCAAAAAAGGATTTCCTTCCTACCCTTTCGCTAAGCGGATCGTTAGGCACTGCCGCACACGATGTGTCGGACATGTTCGGCAAGCAGAGCTACACCTACAGCATAGCACCCACACTAAGCTGGACAATATTCGACGGCATGAGCCGCAACGCAGCCGTGGCATCAGCACGCCAGCAGATGGAATCAGGAATCGACAACTATAACAACACAGTGCTGACAGCCGTCCAGGAAGTGGACAATGCCATGGCAACCTATTCCAACCAGGTGAAATACATCGACATGATGGAGCAGGTGGTGGCCCAGGCAGAGAAATCATTCGAGCTCTCGATCGACCTATACAAACAGGGGCTTACCGACTTCATCAACGTAACCAACTCGCAAATCAGCTATCTGACATATTCCAACGAACTTGTGGAAGCGAAGGGGCAGGCACTTGCCGCCCTCGTCAACCTCTACCAGGCTCTCGGGGGAGGATGGGTGAATAATCTATAAATCAAAACAGTCGCATTATTATGAAAACAAAAGTTCTGTTACCCTTGGCCTGTCTGGTAGTGGTAGCCTCATGCAAGAAACAAGTGAAGGAAGAAAATGCCGAAGTGCCCACAGTAGATGTGGCACAGGCAGTGACCGACTCAGTGCTCCTGAGCAAAAAATATCCGGGTACCCTTGCAGCCATATCATCGGTGGATGTGGTGGGAAGAGTGAACGGCACGCTTCTGTCACAAAACTACAGCGACGGCGACCTTGTGAAGAAAGGTCAGGTTCTGTTCCAGGTTGAATCTACTGAATACCGAGATGCCGTGGCGCAGGCGGAGGCATCCCTTTCTACAGCCAAAAGCCAATATGATTATGCATCAAAGAACTACGCAGCCATGACAAAGGCTCTGGAGAGCGACGCAGTGTCGCAGATAGAGGTACTGCAGGCTAAAAATTCAATGGAGACCGCCCAGGCGGCTATAAAGAACGCAGAGGCAGCCCTGCAGACCGCCCGCACCAACTTGGGCTATTGCACCGTCCGCGCTCCATTTGACGGCACCATGTCGAAGGGAGTTTACAGCGTTGGCTCATACATCAACGGAGCCGGTGCGCCGGTGACACTCGCCACAATCTACGACAATTCCAAACTGCATGCCAATTTCTCGGTCGATGATGCAAAATACATAAGGAATCTCATTGAAGGCACGTCAGAGAAACTGATCGACTACAACAATGTGCCCGTAAGCTTCAGCCAACCCATGCCCCACTCCTACACAGGGAAGCTCAACTATGTGGCTCCCGACGTGGACACAAGCACCGGTACAATAATGCTGCGCCTTGTGGTGGACAATCCATTCGGCGAACTGGTGGATGGCATGTACACTACAATCGACCTCCCTTATAAGGTTGATCCGCACGCCATAATGGTGAAGGACGCTGCGATCACCACGAGCCAGACTAAGAAATTCCTTTATGTGGTGAATGATTCCGACAAGGTGGAATATGTGCCTGTCGAAGTAGGTGAGATGGCAAATGACTCGATGCGAATCATCACCTCAGGACTCAATGGCAACGAACGATATGTGACCAAAGCATTGCTGAAAGTACGTCCCGGAATGAAAGTGAATCCCAAGATTGTGAAATAAGCGCCACTAATACCCGACCGCAATGTTTTCGAAATTTTTTATCGACCGTCCCATATTCGCCATAGTCATAGCCATTGCTATGATTTTGGCAGGTATCCTCACTGTGGAAAATCTGCCGGTGGCACAATATCCCGACATCACGCCTCCCACCGTACAAGTATCGGCAACCTATCCCGGTGCGGACGCCCAGACCGTAGCCACCTCTATCGGTGTGCCCATCGAGCAGCAGGTCAACGGCGTGGAGGGACTGCTGTACATGAGCTCCAGTTCAGGCTCCGACGGCAGCTATAGCCTGACACTTACTTTCGAGAACGGCATCGATCAGGATATGGCAGCCGTGAAGGTACAGAACCGTGTATCGCTTGCCGAATCCCAACTGCCCTCGGCCGTTACCCAACAGGGTGTGCAGGTGATGTCGTCGTCGACCAACCAGATAATGTTCGTTGCACTCGAGTGCAAACCCGGTTACAACTACGATGCGCTTTACCTCACCAACTATGCACAGCTGAGTCTTGTGGATGAGCTGGCACGTGTGGACGGCGTGGGACAGGTGCAGGCTTTCGGTGCCGGCGAATACAGTATGCGTGTGTGGCTCGACCCGGAGAAGATGCGTATCCGCGGACTCGACCCGGCTGATGTGGTGCAGATGATCCAGTCGCAGAACACAGAAGTGTCCGCAGGACAGGTGGGAGCCCCACCCATTCACACCGACGAGCCATTCCAGTTCACCCTCACCACCAAGGGACGCCTCACCACGCCCGAAGAATTTGCCAACATCGTTCTACGCGCCAATGAAGACGGCTCCATGCTACGACTGTCGGATGTGGGACGCGTGGATCTCGGAAGCGAGACATATTCAGCCGTCGCCAAGGTTGATGGCGAAGGAGCCGCCCTTATTGGCATCAACCAGCTTCCCGGAGCCAACGCCCTGGATGTGGCGAACAATTGCATAAAGAAACTCGACCAGCTCTCAGAATATTTCCCCGAAGGCGTGCAGTACAGAGTGATACAGAACTCCACAACGTTCGTCACCGCATCTATCGACGAAGTGCTCGTGACATTCGTGGAGACCACCCTCATCGTAATGATCGTGATAATGCTGTTCCTGCAGAACTGGAGAGCCGTGGTGATACCGATGATAACCATCCCCGTATCGCTCATAGCCACCTTCGCGGTGATGAAGATAATGGGCTTCACCTTGAATACGCTGACAATGTTCGGACTGGTACTCGCAATCGCCATAGTAGTGGATGATGCGATAGTGGTGGTGGAGGACTGCGCCAGACTTGTGTCGCAACGGACCATGACACCACGACAGGCCGCCGAAAAGGCGATGATGGAACTGCAGGGTCCCGTGGTGGGCGAGGTATTGGTGCTTCTGTCAGTATTCATCCCCACAGCATTCATCAGCGGCATCACCGGAGAACTCTACAAGCAGTTCGCCCTCACCATCGCCGTGTCCACTGCGTTCTCAGGCATCAACGCCCTCACACTCACCCCTGCCCTTTGCGCCCTCTTCCTCAAGCCCAGGAACCCGAAAAATCAGCAGTTCTTCCTGTTCCGTTGGTTCAACAAAGGCTATGGAGCTGTGCTTGCCGGCTATATGAAAGTAGTGGGGACGTTCCTTCGTCGTCCGGTGGTGGCGATCCTTGCTTATTTCGTGCTCACTGGAGCGGCGGTGTACGGCTACATGAAAATGCCTACCTCCTATATACCACAAGAGGATATGGGCTATTTCATGGGATCGGTCCAGCTCCCCACAGGCGCTTCTGCCGACCGAACCACTGCCGTGCTCGATGAGACCGTAGCACGACTGAAGGAAATTCCCGAAGTGGACAATGTGATTTCCCTCTCAGGATTCTCGTTCATGGCACAGGGATCGGGCAGCAACCTCGGCTCGCTCATCGTCACTCTCAAGCCATGGAAGGACCGCAAGAACAAGGACCAGTCGGTGGATGCGGTGATCTCCCGCTTTGAGGAATCATGCGCCGACATCCAGGAAGCGATAATCTTCGCGCTTAATCCGCCGGCCATACCGGGCCTGGGTATGGCATCAGGTCTCCAGCTCCAGCTGCTCGACATCAACAACAAGGGTCCGGAGGCCATGGCATCAGCCCTCGACCAGGTGAAGCTGGCGGCAGAGAAAGACCCGAGGATAGCATCGGTGACATCACTATATCAGGCCGGTGTGCCGCAGTACAGGCTTGACCTTGACCGCGACAAGATAAAGCTTCAGCAACTCACACTCAGCAGCGTCTATTCGGCCCTGTCGTCGTACATGGGCGGAACATACATCAACGATTTCACAGACTTCGGCAGGATGTATCAGGTGAACCTCATGGCCGATTCCGAGGGGCGCCGCACGGCCGACGATGTGCTGAACCTGAGCGTGCGCAACGCCAACGGCGACATGGTGCCCTTCTCTTCTTTCACCACCGTGACCCCGACCACCGGCGAATCCCTGATATCACGCTACAACATGTACACCACGGCATCGCTGACCGCCTCAGTGCCCCACGGAGTAAGCTCATCGGAAGGCATTGCCGCCATGGAGGAGATAATCCACGACACACTCGGAAATGAATATTCATACGCCTGGACAGGTGAGGCATATCAGGAAACCCAGGGAGGCACCACAGTGTCGTTCGTACTCATCCTCGCCGTAGTGATCACACTGCTTGTGCTCGCAGCCCAATACGAGAGCCTCACCGACCCGGTTGCTGTGGTGATATCGATGCCGACAGCCATCCTCGGTACAGTTATAGGCTGTCTGTTCATGGGACAAAGCATCGACATATACACACAGATAGGCATTATCCTGCTGCTTGGACTCTCGGCCAAGAACGCCATCCTCATCGTGGAATATGCCATAGACTACCGTAAATCGGGAATGGAGATCCGTGAGGCCGCGCTGAATGCGGGCAAGGTCAGGTTCCGCCCTATCTTGATGACCGCCCTGGCCTTCGTGTTCGGAGTGATGCCGATGCTGTTCGCCACCGGAGCCGGTGCGGCATCGAGGATATCGCTGGGAACTGCAGTGGTGTTCGGTATGTTCATCAACGCAGTGATAGGTACGCTATTCGTTCCGAATTTCTGGGAACTGCTCCAGAGAATCAACGAGAAATACCTTTCGCACATCTTCAACCCCGACAGACAAAACCTGCCACCGTCGTCGGACGACGCCGGTACAGGTATATAATGCGACTCCCGTCCCCGCCCAAAGAGGCGGGGATATTTTTTATGATTTCCGGGTAAGTCCCAATTTCAATAATCCAAAATATGAGATATGGAATTCCTGCAATGCCACCAAAGGCCATTTCCAGTTCTGATAGGCAGCCTGGCATATTCCCTGCACCAGTACCAATCCGAGAATCCCCCAGTCGGTGTATCCAACAACTATAAAAGTACCTATACACACGAAGATACCGGTGATGATTGACGCAGGAGCGAAGGGAATATTATTGTTAGAACTGATCAGTATGGCGAAATTTGAGTGATTATACTCCAGGAAAATCACCAGGCAATACACCACAAGAATCAAACGCGACGGCAGGAAAGCATTAGATCTGATGACACCGAGCAAATCCTGCCCGAACACAACCAATACCACAGCACACACCATGAACAGCACGTAGTACACATCCAGCGACAATGAAAATGACTTCAACAAGGCCTTGTTGTTTTTGGAAGCACGCAAAGAAGCAAATTTGGTCTGGGACACTTGAAGATAAGTGCTTGCCACAGTGCCGATGATTCCCACCAATTGCACCATAAGACCATAGGACGCAAACTCATCGAGGGATATATACAACCCGGCAATGAACATATTGAAACGTAAAATCGCATAGGTGCCTATCTGCATCACCGCCAACCTTTTCGCATTATGCCATAGAGTGTTGAAGATACCGATGATTTTACCCCTCTCTTTATGCTTGTAATCAGCAAGGTGGGTGCGTAGATCTTCTGAATAGAAATAATGGTGCGACAGGAAACGTCCGAAAAATGGAGATATCAGTTGAGCCAGAGCCACACTCAGCAACCCCCAGCCTGAATAGAGTCCCGTTATCAAAATGACGATGTAGAGCAATTTATTACCAATCACCGCGTATTTCTGCTCCTTGATTTTCCCTGCTCCGAGCAGCATCGAGAAATAGTAGGAATAGAGGATCTGAAATAACACACCGGCAGAATAAATCAGCCATACGGCCAAGGCATTAGGCACGGCAGAGAATCCATCCGTGGTGATATATACGTATGGTGTGCCTATGACGATGAGAAGCACCAGGGCGATCAAGGCCAACACCGCATATACATAGCGTGCGGTGGACAGCAGATAGGATAAAAGCTCGTAATTGACCTTTTCTTCACTCTCGCCCACTCCTTCCTTCCTTAGCTCCTGAACTCCAGAAAAAATATATGTGAAATTTCGCGCAAACTGAGGTGCGAAACCTAAATCGACCAAGGCGATGACACTCCCTACGGTGAGGAGTATGTAGTTGAGCCCTATCTCATCCGCCGTAAGCCGATTAAGGATGAACGGCAGAGTCAGCACACCTGCACCCATCGAAAGGAACTGCGCAACATAGCTCCAGACAACATCTTTTTTCTTGAGATTTATTTCAGCCATTTTTTACGTTCCAATCATGTTTTTTTGAAGATCCGACTGCCCTTCAAAAAACCGCTTATATCAAGTCGCCACTTGATCAGACGGCAAAATAGAGCAAGCGTCCATCGTTGAAGGAGATTGGGGCTTTTGTACGTGGACACGAAATAGTTCATGCTGTCCAGCGAACACCCCACAATAAACTTCGATTGAGTCTTCTTTGTCGAGGAAGCCCCCAGATGAATACACCTGATCTCAGTGTCAATATATATCTTGTATCCCGACTGCTTAATCTTTTCCGCCAGAATATTTTCTTCGTAATAGAGGAATGTGTTGGGATCGAAACCTCCTATCGACTCAAAGAAATCCTTCCTAACCATCATGCAACTTCCGGAAGGCATTTCAATCTGGAAAAGTCCGGGGACAGCAGGCACCGGCACCTGCTTCTTCCTGGCAACTCCCAATGGATCTTGCGGAAATGGAAAATGCATCAATATCAAATCGTTGACATCGACAGTGTGTCTCGAACAGTTCTTATCTATGTTTACAAGATCCTTTTTATATAGCACCGGACTGACAATAGCAGCATCTGCCTTAACCTCAAGATCCTTCCTTAACCGAGGGATGATATCCTCCACGAAAAGAATGTCATTATTGAGAATAAGCACACTGTCGATTTCATCATCCTGAAAAGCCAGGCGGAGACCTTTGTTGTTGCCCGAGGCATAACCATCGTTGGAGGCGCTCAGCAAAAGGGTGACCCGGTCCAGAGTGCCCCGGGATGCGCATTCAGAGTCGGTGATTACAGTGAAACCATCCTTAAACATTTTCAACAATCCATACTTCAAATCCTTTTTCGCCTCCTCCTTGTTGGAGCCATTGTCTACGACAACGAGCTTTACGGGGGCCGAATTGTATTTGAGAACCGACTCTATGCAATTCAACGTATCGTATGAATTATTGTATGTCAGAATAATTACACATGTAAATTTCATAAATCACGCAAGATCTTTGTTGGTTCTATTATTCAAAACGGAGAATCCTGACATTTATTATACAGGCGATATCAGGAATCGCTGCAACCGTCGACATTGCCCGCCCGTCCGGCAAACCCTGTCTCATATCATTTTTGAATGGATACGATTCTGATTTGATACCGATAAGAGTTTTTTTTGCTGGTTTCAAAGTTTTGACGTACCTTTGTATGTTAATTATAAACCAGTTGAAAAAACAATGAGAATCCTGAAATCATTCTTGCTTGCGGTGATTTTCGCAATGCCGCTACAGATGCTTGGGTACAAGTATCACTACGAGACAGTGGCAGGAGACCCGATGAACACGCTGATGTACACGCTGCCCAACGGCTTGAAAGTGTTTATGAGTGTCAACAAGGATCAGCCACGTATACAGACCAACATTGCAGTGCGTGTCGGTTCGAAGAACGATCCGCCCGAGACCACCGGTCTAGCACATTATTTCGAGCACATGATGTTCAAAGGCACCAAGGATTTCGGCACAAGCGACTATGCAGCCGAGAAGCCCATGCTCGATGAGATAGAGGCTCTGTTCGAGACCTACCGTGCGACCACCGACAGCGCCACCCGCGCCCAAATCTACCACCGCATCGACTCGATATCCTACTTAGCTTCCCAGATTGCCATCCCCAACGAGTACGACAAGCTGATGGCGGCCATAGGAGCCAACGGCACGAACGCATACACTTCGTACGACATGACATGCTACGTGGAGGATATTCCGAGCAACGAACTCGACCGCTGGGCGAAGATTCAGGCCAACAGATTCGAATACCCCGTGCTGCGAGGCTTCCACACAGAGCTGGAGACCATCTACGAGGAGAAGAACATGTCGCTCACCAAGGACATCCGCAAGGTGGTGAACACGATGTTCGGCACCCTCTTCCCCAACCATCCCTACGGACAATGGACTGTGCTCGGACACCAGACACACCTGAAGAATCCGTCGCTCACCAACATCAAGAACTACCACAAGCAATGGTACGTGCCCAACAATATGGCTATCCTCATGGCCGGCGATTTCGATCCCGACAATGCCGTTGATATCATCACCCGCTATTTCGGTCACATGCAGCCCAACCCCAACCTGCCCCATCTTGCGAAGGCTGAGGATATCGTCATCACCTCCCCTGTCAAGAAAGAGGTGTACGGCAACGATGCCGAGATGCTGCTTATGGCATGGGCATTCCCCGGCACAACCGATAAGAGCGTAGAGACCCTTGAGATAGTGGACGCCATGCTGGTGAACGGCAAGGCCGGACTTATCGACATCGACATCAACAATAAGCAGCGCGCCCTCCACATGGGCGGCGAAATATACGGACTCGCTGACAAATCGG
>CAYZPI010000017.1:0-44507 GCA_964480085.1 uncultured Bacteroides sp.
TACTTGACGATTACCTTGAATCCGGCAAAGGAGCCACCGAAGGTATTCCAACCGTAAAACATTTTGCTGATAAGATATGTCTTTCGTCCAATTATTTTGGAGATTTAGTAAAGTCGGAAACCGGGAAGACGGCTCAGGAATATATACAGTTGAAAATGATAAACCACGCCAAGAGTGCACTTCTCGACCCGGAAATTTCTACTAAGCAGGTCGCTGAACTGTTGGGCTTCCAATATCCTCAGCACTTCATCCGTTTCTTCAAGAAACAGACCGGTCAGACACCGAAGGAATACAGAATGGCGATGTCCTGAAAATTATCTTTTTGGTCGTTTGCTGTATCAAAAAGCCGTTTCCCTTGATAAAAGGTTGTTTATATCTCAGCCATTTATTATCTTTGCATTGTCATTTTGCGTGACAAGGTACGATAATAGACAACGGCATTATGATAATACAACGACCTCTATACTTGTAAAAGCTAATTTCGCACAGACACAACGGAATGGTAAAGATTGTAACAGGCGTAAGACGTTGTGGCAAATCATTCTTGTTATCAATCCTTTATGCCGGATGGCTCAGGGAACAAGGTGTGGGAAAAGACCACATTAAACAAAACAATGCCTTTTGAACAGGCGAATATCATTGACCGGTTTTATTACGACTATCAGGACACCAACACAATTATTGACGAGACTGAGTGGATGGCAACCGAAAATGCAGGACAGCTGAGAGGATTTTCCTGCCCAATGGCTGGGAAACTCATGGAAAGCCGGAAGATGAAAGAGAAACCTGTGCCTGACAACCAATTTTGACCTATACGCCTAATTTCCCGCCTTGCTGGAGATAGATGAAGCTTTAGTCCATACGTCAGTCGTGGATAGAATATTAAAAATGCCCGGTAATAGAACATTTGCTATTACCGGACATTATTGATATGGTTATGTCTTTAAAGACAACAGATGTTTGTCAGAATACGATTTTTGTTACAGTGTTGCCCTCGTTTCTCACTATTTCAACTATGCCGATGCCCGAAGCACTTGCCGGAACCTTCAGCTTGTCGCCCTTATTGAAAGAAGCCACCAGCAAACCTGACGTTGTGTAGACACGGCAGAGATTGTAATCGCCGTAGATGTTGATTTCGCGTGTAGCGCGGTCGTAATCCACTCCATTATTTGTCACTGCCGGAATCTCCTTCACGCCGGTAGTTGATGATACCATCACGCTAATGTCAGGAAGGTCCTTCGAGAGCATCATTTCCTGAGAGAAATCAAACATCGAATCATTGTTGGACTCTACCAAAGAGTAGTTGGGGTCATTCTTATTATATTTCGACTTAAATGCAATCAGTGCGGTCAAATCCACTTTTGCACGTGTGAATATCAGGAGATTGCTACCGATATATTGATAAGGGGTATCAAGCATGATGGTCAACCGTTCGGCACCGGGCTCCAATGTCACAGTACCGCTGAACACTTTGATCAGGTCTGCCTCGGATACAGGAGTGATGTCTTCGAATTGAGCCATGTCGGTAACACCCATCCATACCTCAAGCTCTACATTGATATTCTTGCGGCAAATGTCAAGATAATAATTAATCGCCTCAATCTGCTTTCCTTCGCATTCTGTCAGAAGTTCAGCGTTATAGATGGTTTGGGCGGCACTGTAGGTCTGTGAACAGTTGATCGGTGAGAAGCCTGTTGAGCTGTTTCCGACGGCTACATCAATCCAGTTTCCGCCACTCATGACATTGACATTCAAAGGAGTCGAGACGTTGTTCTCTGAAATTGCATCGTTTTCTGTCTCAACCTTGGCCGTGAGGGAAATATTGCCTCCCGTCTTCGGGGTCCAGGAGATTGCCACTTCCATGGAGTCGCCAGCCTTGATTTCATTATCATAGGACTGTTCGGTCAAAATGTTTCCTTCTCCATCCAACAGAGAGACGGAGAAATGATTGACTGCTTCAAAGCCAGAGTTCTCCACTCCCACCATGAATTCAACTTCCTCGCCTTCTGCCAAAGTAGTCGGTCCGGTAAGGGTGGTGGCCATAAGGTCGACGTCTACAACCTCGCGGATACAGAAATTCATGAGTTGGACAGGAACAAGATTCTCAACTTTATAGCCAAAGTTGTAAGAGCCATCCTGACCGACTGTCACGGGAACAGTACGGTTTTCCCACACCATATCCACTATTTCATTCTGGAAAGATGCAAGTTTTTCGGTCATTGCGTCGGGAGCAGCCTGTGTGCCAATCCAAAGGCTTGAGTTGGTGGGGAAGAGGACACCGAGAAGTCGGATGTCATAACTTACAAGATATTTCTTGCCGGCCTTCAGTTCAAAAGATGGAGAGATAATCCAGTCGTCGGCTTTTCCTTGCGGATCAACAGTGTTTTCCGGATAATAACGGAACATCGGATCCCATGTGCCACCCCAACCGGTGCGGTGAACATACCAACTGTATTCATCTCCATCTCCATTCCATACTGTCCACATACGCTCATCCTGCTGTGTAAGAGTCATGTGATAGGGGGGTAGGAGTGGCTGACCTGATACAACAATATTGCTCACTGCCTCGGGTCCGAATCCTTCACCGGCTACGACCTTGATACCATAGGAATATCCTTCCTGGGTGGTGATACTGTTGTCAGTGAAAGAGAGGTCAGTGATATCAGCTGCCACCACGGTATTATCGGGATATCTTGTCACAGAGTAATGCAGATCTGTGGCATCAAACCAGCCACCGTGCTCGCCCTCTGCCGGAGCTTTCCATACCACGCTGATTCCGTAACCCTCTGACTCACGGATAGCCTTAACATCCAGAGGAGCACCCGGAACATCCGTACCTACGAAAACGGGAGATGCGTAGACTGGCTGCCCTGTATAATCGCCTGAAGAAGCTGTGACGCTATAGGAGTATAAGGCATCTTCATCTGCATGATCGGTCCATGACATATCCTCACCTGGCTGGCCGGTGACCTCGCCCACTTTGGCATCGTTGCGGTAAATTGTCAGGGTGAGTTCTGATTCAAGCTTATCACCCTTCATATTGTATGAAGGATTTTTCCACGAAAGCGTCACATCCCGGATACCACCCTCGGCAGCCTCAACCATAAGCGAGGTCACTTCACCCGGAGCATTGGGATCTACAGGATTGGAATCCACATACATACCTATGAGTTCAAGATTATCGCCTATCTTGCCGTGTTCCGACATGGAGATGTCCCATTCCTCACCCAATTCAATTGAAATCAGATTAGAGGTGGGCTTTCCCATTTCATCGAAGGTAAACGATGCCCAATAGAAGCAGTTGTTATCCATGTCGTAGCTCATCGACTGGATTCCGACAGGAAGGATGCCTGTCGACCAGAGGATGTCCTGCGGCATGCCAGTCCATCTGTCCAGTAGCCAGAAATCGCCACTCTCATCGATGCCCCACAATTCATCCTGGCCTGCGGCAAGAGTGGTGATTGTGGTCACCTCTTCAAGACCTACGAGTTCGGCGTCGCCATTTTCCGGATTGATCCAATATAGCCCGAACGGTGCATTGATCGAGCCTTCCACAACCTCGGCATTTCTCAAATCGGCAGCCACTGCATATAGCAGCTGGTCGCCCATATCGTAGGTCATGTCGAGGATTACGAGACAGGCTGCCTCATCGAAATTGAAATCAAGGTCCTTTACCTCCGTGATGGTTTTGTGGGCTATGTCGTAAGTGAGGTATTTCGACGGCACCATGCCATCATCTGAATGGAACATATAGTAAATGCCGTCGTGGGCGGCAGCTGCCACTATAGTATAGTCGGAAAGGTCCTGCTCCACGGTCACATAACCCGGGTCATCGACGCTGAATGAAACGAGTTTCTGGACTCCCTCAGGCTCGCTGTCGCCATAGATCTGGATCCCATAGACTCTTGAGGTAGCCTGGGCAGAAATTTGCGTTACTCCAGTCAGCATGGTTGCTGCTATGAGTGAAATTTTTTGTAAAAGGTTCATTATGATAATTAGAATAAAAATTGATGCCTATTTTCAACCGATAAGTAATCTAATTCTGGTCTGCAAAATTACGCATTTTTTTTGCACATGGGTTTATTTTTTATCGGTAAAAACACAATTATGTAATAATTCTGTATCTCAGGCTCATTTAGTTCATTCTGCGGAGAGGGTGAATGAATAGGCGTGGGGGCGGTTGCCGGGGATGGTGTACTGCTCTAGAGTAGGCTTACCCCAGGTATCGGCACCTCCGACTCCATGCACGGACATATCGATGTTGACATTTACAAATTCACCCCGTTTGAGCTCGAAGGGATGGTTGGCTGTCTTCAGGTCATTTTCTCCATAATCCCATGCACGGATGCAAAGCGGCTGTCCGGTCGCCTCGATTCTGACAGTCGTGTCCTTATCGCCTCCGTTGCTGCTGAGCGACAGATAGCTCACATCGCAGCGGTTGCCATTGTCCTGGGGTTTGATATAGTCATGCTGGTATTCCGAAAGAGGCATTGTGTAATGTCCCACGTAGTATCCGCGTTTCCTGTCGGGATAGTTCTCCCAGGGCCCCCTGCCGAGGTAATCAATCTGCCGCATATCTTTGGGGAGACGCATGCGCATTCCAAATTTGGGCATCAGGGGTATGGTGTCGCTTAGCGGTCGGTAGTCAGCCACTACATTAATTGTTCCATCCGTGCCGATTGTATATGTCACATCATAATCCGCACCGACAGGAAGACTCGTCCGTGCAGTCACAGCCACTTTGCCATCACTCTTATCAGTGGTGATGTCCTTGACGATACGGTGCGATGCAACATCTTTCCATACAGTCATTTTCTCGTTATAATAGCCGTTTTTGTCCTGATTGTCATTGGTCGGCTTCCAGAAATATGGTTCCAGTGGAGCGTCAAGAACCTCCCGCCCGGATTTTTTCCAGGAAACAAGTGCTCCAGATGCATCGATAGTGATCTCGCTGTCATCAGTTTTCACTACAATATTTCCATCCTTACGGGTCACTTTGGGTGACTTACCGGAATAGGCCGGGGTATCCGGAAGATAAGGAGCGAGCTCAAACTGATCTGAAGCAACCACATGCCCCTTGTCAGCCCATAGTGCCGGCTCCCTGAGGCATGCATATACATTCAGCCATACGCCTGAGTTGTCTTTAACGAAATCAGGTATCCTTATTTTGTCTCCATCCAATTCAAGTGCTCCTGCATCGGACTTATCTCCACCCGTGAGGATTTCATAGCGGTAATCATACGCATCAAGAGGAGTGAAGCTGTCATGATTGACCAATGTTATGAAATCTCCGTCCCTGCTGAACCATATAGGCTGATACACCTGTCTTACCTCATAAAAATGAGGATTAGGCACACGATCCGGACCAATGAGACCATTGATACAGAAATTTACATCATTGGGATGGTCACCGAAATCTCCGCCATAAGCCCAGAATTCATCATCGGCAAGCGTGATGTCAGGAGAAGGGCGCAGACCTGAACCGTCGATCGGTTTGGCTATTCCCTGATCCACCCAGTCCCATACAGCAGCTCCCGCTATGGAGGGGTCGGAGTAGATCACATCCCAGTATTCCTTGAAGTTGCCCATTGAATTGCCCATGGCATGCGCATATTCCCGTGCGATATAAGGCTTGTCGGAGATGCTCCGGGCATTATCCCTCATCATATCCGGAGTGGGATAACCCTCGTCATGAAGGGCGGAATAGCGTGGATGGCAATCATAGAACGGAAGACGACCGGAATCCATTGCCACCACCGTGTCGTACATCGCCTGGATATTCGGTCCCACTCCACCTTCGTTGCCAAGACTCCAGATAATCACTGACGGATGATTGCGGTCGCGTGAGACAAGGGACACAGCACGGTCGACATGAGCGTCCCTCCATTCAGGATCGTTGCCCATCTCCTCATTGGCATAACCATAGCCATGGCTCTCCTGACAAGCCTCATCCATTACATATATTCCGTAACGGTCGCAAAGTTCATAAAGGATAGGACGGTCGGGATAGTGGGATGTGCGGAGGAAATTGATATTGGCCTGTTTCATCAAGCGTATATCGCGTTCCACAGTAGCGTCGTCGACCCATCTTCCGGTGCGTGGATGATGGTCATGTCGGTTGACGCCCCTGAGCTTGACATTCTTCCCGTTGATCTTGAAAATCTCGCCTTCGGTCTCCACTTTCCTCACGCCAAGATGCCAATCATAATTCTGAAGCAGGGCATCCTCCTTATCCTTGAGGGAGATAGTGTAAGGATAAAGGTGTGGAGTCTCAGCCGACCATAGCAGAGGCTTCTCGATATCATAGTCCAGCAGGACATTGACAGTATCACCCGGTAATATGTTTAAGGGACTGCTCTTCAGCGCATTTCCATCTATGTCTAAGCATACCGTTATCCCTTTTTCTTCTTTTTTGCCTGTATTGCACACTGCCACGAAGGCCTTGACGGAGGCCTGCGAGAAATCATCGTTGAGCACTGGCTCCACCTTGAAATCCGAAACATGCACCTGTGGACGCACAAGCAGACTCACAGGACGGAAGATGCCGCTGAGCCGCCACATATCCTGGTCTTCAAGATAGCTGCCGTCACTCCACCGGTACACCTCTACGGCAAGCCGATTCGAGCCGGGGCGCACGAAGGAGGAGATGTCGAATTCGGCCGGAGACATGGAATTCTGGCTGTAACCTACCTTCCTGCCGTTCACCCATACATACATCGCTGACTTGACGCCCTCGAAACACAATGTGATGTTCTTGTCGAGCATATCTTGCGTGACCTCAAATTCCGTGACATAGCTGCCTACCGGATTACGGTGATCATAAGCATACCAGTCTTCCGGAGGTTGGGATGTGACACTCGGTCTGTCCCGCTGAAAAGGATAGGAGATATTCACGTATATCGGTTTGCCGAAATTCTGCATCTGCCAGTTTCCGGGCACGGTGATATTGTCCCAGCCGCTGACGTCATAGCTTTCTGCCTCAAATCCGACAGGGCGGCTGTCGGGGTCGGGCGACCAGAAGAATTTCCACTCTCCATCAAGACTGACCATATCCGTCCGTATGGCAGCCTTGGATGGTATGCCGAGGGTAGCATGGTAGGGTAGCTTGTTAATCCCGAGCACATGGGGATTCTCCCAATCGTTGATTTCTCCTGCTATGCCCGCAAAAGGAACCGCAAGGAGCATCATGCACAAATATTTATCTAAACGCATACGGTAATGTTCTTAAATATTATTCATAGAGCACCTCAAAATCAGAATAGGCCATGTGTTCGCCACCCGACATACGGTCAGCCTCGAACCGAAGCACCGAAGCCTCCACAGGATCAAACCTGATTGTCTGCCAGATTGGATTATTGACTATATTCGAGAATTCTCCTGAGGCAACTTTCTTCCAGTTCTGCCAGTCAGTGGTGGCGTATACGGAATAGTGTGTCACAGTGCCGTCGCTTCTCAACGATGGTGGGAGGTAACGTACACCGCTTACCTTCCTTGATTTTCCGAGATCAACGGCCATGGATGTCGGATGCATATAGAAAATCCTGAGGGAAGATGAGAGCTTTTCCCCTGAATCAGGAATATCCGCATTAAGTTCAGGCGCATTATACATCGACAGTCGGGAAATCACGGGGCAAGCCTTGCTTGCAACCACAGAAAAACGGACACTATCGGCTGTGACCGTCGGGAAACACACTATTCTCCGGTGTCCGATTGTGGTGAGCTTTCCATCATCGGTCAAGGCATCCTTCAGCTCCTGCCAATCGCCATCCA
Source organism: uncultured Bacteroides sp. (assembly GCA_964480085.1). Taxonomy (GTDB): domain Bacteria; phylum Bacteroidota; class Bacteroidia; order Bacteroidales; family Muribaculaceae; genus CAG-873. The sequence continues at coordinate 7,771 of CAYZPI010000017.1, forward strand.
CAAAAGCCTCAAGCCTCCATTCCTTTACCCTCTGTCCGAGCGGAATATATTCTTCGGCGACAAAGCGGTTGAACGTCACGGGATTCGGGAAAGATAAGGTGACATTTCCCTGATCAATGCCATCGTCAGTGGCCCAATAGGTGTCCTTATCTCCATCAATCACATTGACAGGCGAATACTTTGCATCCCGTTCCCTTGTTGACGAGGCGGAGACTCCGGCGGACCTTGCCAGATCATCCTTGAAAACCTCCTCGACCATTCTGGCGAAAGCCGCGCCACGCAGACTGTCGGTAGGATGAATCCTTCCGTTGGGCATGATGGGGAAATTGAGGAGCAAGGTGGAGTTCCTTCCTACTGATTTATAATAGGTGTCCATGAGTTTGGACAGACTTTTCACGTTCTCATCCTCGGTGGTGTGATAGAACCATCCCGGGCGGATGCTCGTGTTTGTCTCGCCCGGCACCCAGGAGTCGCCGCTTTCCAAACCATAATGCAACATTCCCCATTCCACTTCTCCATCCTTATTGAGAAGGCTCCAGTTTGTGGCACCGACCTCGCCACCCTCAGTGCCTACCCATCTCAGGTCGCCACGGTCGCTCCCGTCATTCCAGATAAGGCATCCGGGCTGTATGCGACGTATCATTCTGTACGTCTCAGGCCACTGATAATAGGTGGTGCGGTCGATCTTGCGGATTTCGTCAGCCCCACCATACCAGCCGTCGCCACCGTTGGCACCGTCGAACCACACCTCAAATACATCGCCATAATTGGTCAGTAGTTCTTCAAGCTGATTTTTGAAATACGTCACGTATTCCAGCCTGCCGTATTCCGGATGATTACGGTCCCACGGGGAAAGATATACGGCGAATTTCAACCCTTCCTCACGGCAAGCGTCGGCAAGCTCCCTGACCACGTCTCCCTTGCCATCTTTCCATGGCGAGTTCTTTACAGAATAATCAGTATAGGCGGAAGGCCACATGCAGAATCCGCAATGATGCTTGGCAGTGAAGATGATGCCTTTCATCCCGGAATCCTTACAAACCTTCACCCATTGCTTTACGTCGAGGTCGGATGGATTGAAAAGCACAGGGCTCTCGTTGCCGTAGCCCCATTCCTGATCGGTGTAAGTGTTCAGCGAATAATGTATGAAAGCGTATGCCTCCATATCCTGCCATTTCAGTTGATTCTCTGAGGGAACGGGCCCGCATGGCGCTGGATCTGCACCGAACGCCAAGGTGACACCGGCAGAATAAGCTGCTGATATGCATAGGGAAATAAGATGTCGGTTCATATTGCTTTTTCTTGATTAATCATTCATTTGATACACCGGTCTCGGTTAAGGTAATGGGAAGTATGTGCCCCTCGGAGTCGAAATATAGCGGTTCGACGCATACGCGCCTACGGCAATCCCCACCGGGTGCGCCATCAAGCGAGTACGAGCCGTCGTGATAGAATAGATACCACCGACCGTTGAACTCATTGACCGATGGATGTATGGTGAATCCGAATCTTGCAGGTCCGGTGATAAGGCCTCCGTACTCCCATGGGCCGGTGATTGTGTCGGCCATGGAATAGGCAAGCTGTTCGGGCTGCACACCGGGGGCATCGGCTGCATAGACATTATAGTATTTGCCGTTGCGCTTGAAGATCCATGGGCCTTCCGACACATTGCGGATGCCCATGTGCATCACCTCTCCGTCGAGTTCGATCATGTTATCCTTGAGTCGGGCAAGATAGAAGTCACCGTTTCCCCACATGATCCAGGCCTGACCGTCATCGTCGATCAGGACAGTCGGGTCGATGTCCGCATTCCATCTGTGGGAATCGGGGGTCATGTCGTCAGTTATGAGTGGGTCATGGTCAAGCCTTGCAGGGATATATGGTCCGAGGGGATTGTCGGCTACCGCCACATCGATGGCATGTCGTCCGTTGCGCATGTCGTCGAGCGTCACATAATAATAGAATTTTCCATTACGCTCCACGACCTGACCGGCCCACGCCCCGTTGGGATTGGCGTAAGGAAAATCGTCAGCATTCAGTACTATTCCGTGATAGTCCCAGTTCTTCATGTCCTTCGTGGAATAGGCTACCCAATGTGGCATCGTGAACCATCCACCCGGAGCCGCGCAGTCCTCCCCCACGAATGCATACAGCCGGTCGCCGATGACGGTACAGGCCGGATCGGCAGTGAATCTGTCAGTGAAAATCGGATTTTCTGCAGCTCGCCTGTTACGGCCGGTACCGCTGACCGATAAATTTCTTATGGCGCCTTTCCTCACCTGAAGGGAGTTGGGGAATCCGCCTGGGTATCCCCTTCCTAACACCCAACGGCTTGCCATCGAGGGAATCACCGGTCCCGGATAATTCACAGATGCCTCATCCCGGTTGTTTCCATCTTCAGATACCGAGAGGGTCAGCACGGATTTTGCCAAATCTTCATCGAATGCTCCCTTCACCTTAATATTTAGCCACTGTCCTTTCTTAACTTTTTCACCGGTCCAGATACGATGCTGTGTGCCTTCTGAATCTGTTATCTCAGCGAAAATACGCTCGACCGTAGGATCGAATCCCACCATTATTCCGGCTGCCTCGTTGTAGCGTGTCCCTTCCTTGCAGAGGAATACCTGCTCGGTAAGGCTGGTATTGACCTGGGCATCGAAAGCCAGGTCGAACGATTTCCGAAAATCGGCATAGAATAGGCTTGTCTTAGGATCGGTGAAAAACTCATTGCAGTCAAGTGTGAGCACGGTGTCGGGATTCTGAATGCCAAAATCCGTAAAGCCTCCATGTATGGACATGGACGCGCTTTGAGAGGGACCATGTCCTGCTTGACAGAAAGAATATGCAATAGGCAAAAGTAGTGCGGCAAGCACCCGGGAGTTTCTTCTCATTCAGCGATAATATTATGTTAGATTTGCAAATTTATGCAATTCTTCCGTATTTTCCATATTCAGTTGTTTCATATCCGTATTAACCCGTAATCCATCATGTCTTTTTACGGTTACTTTACAGAATTTTTTCAAAAAACTTGCATTTCATCAGATTCTTCTCTATATTTGTGAATCAAACACATATCTCATGGCAAAAATTGGATCAACCTACATCAATCCTCTGACCGATTTCGGATTCAAGCTCCTATTCGGTCAGGTAGAAAACAAGGATCTCCTACTGTCTTTCCTGAATAGTGTATTTCAAGAAGAACGGGTAATAACGGATGTTGAGTTTGTGGACAAGGAACATATCGGGGAGAACAAGGATAGCCGCGCCCTAATCTACGACCTTCATTGCAAGACGGCCGATGGCGACAAAATAATTGTCGAGATGCAGAATCGCTATCAGACTTATTTTAGGGACCGCGCCCTGTACTATCTGTCGGGCGACATATATCATCAGGGACAGAAAGGAGATTCATGGGATTACAGTCTTACTCCTGTATACGGGATATTCCTGATGAACTTTGACTGGCGCGAGGGTGAGGTGGAACATCTCAGGGAGGATGTGTGTTTGATGAACAAAAGAAGTCATGAGGTTTTCTCTGACAAGATAGCAATGACATTCCTGAAGATACCGATGATGGTAAAGGATCCTGAGGAGTGCAGGACTATCCTTGACAAATGGTTGTACGTTTTAAAAAATATGGATAAGATGGAAACAATGCCGAAAGCGTTTATGGATGAACCGGTATTCCGGAGACTGAGAAAAGTGGCGGAGGTTGCGGCTCTGACAGAGTCACAGCGCAAGGAATATGACAAGTCACTTAAAGTATATCGGGACAACTATGCTATTGCCATGACCGAGCGCAGTGAGGGATTTGCCGAAGGTATGGAAAAAGGCATGGAAAAAGGCATGGAGAAAGGCATGGAGAAAGGCATGGAAAAGGGAAGGATTAAGGAAAGCAAAATTATAGCTTCAAACATGATAGCCATGGGATTAGACGAGGATGTTATCGCTCGTGCAACAGGATTGTCCAAATCTGACATAGAATCCCTAAAAAAAGAATCTTTAAGCTAATTCAAGACATCCGATAATACTTATCGCCATGAAAAAGATTCTGACCGTCATAATGGCTATTCTTCTTACGATGCCCTTGACTGCCAAAAAAAATGATTCCAAATTCATTATTGCCGAACAAGGAAAATCGGCACCTATCGTAGTGGATGAGAATGATTGGAAAGGGGTTCGCCGGGCTGCTGCCGACCTTGCCGATGATATCGGGAAAGTGACAGGTGCCAAATCTGCAGTGCATTCCAAGGTGGCAAGTGCCAACGGCCAGATCATAGCAGGCACCATAGGGAAAAGCAGTATCATCGACCGACTGATCGCCACCGGAAAACTTAATGTGGATTCTGTAAGAGGCGAGTGGGAGTCGTACGTGACGGAGGTAATCGACGGCAACCTTGTCATTGCCGGAAGCGATAAGCGCGGTACGATCTACGGAATATATGACATCAGCAAAAAAATAGGAGTCTCGCCCTGGTATTATTGGGCGGATGTCCCCGTTCATCATCAGGACAAGCTGGAATACACAGAAGGCCGGAAGGTGCAGCCGTCGCCAAAAGTGAAATACCGCGGCATCTTCATCAACGATGAGTGGCCTTCGTTCGGCGGATGGTGTGTCAACAATTTTGGTGGTGTCAATTCCAAGGCATACGCCCAAATGTTTGAATTGCTGCTAAGGCTGAAGGCCAATTATCTTTGGCCGGCCATGTGGGACACGGCCTTCAACGAAGATGATCCTGAATGTCCGCGGCTCGCGGATGAATACGGAATCGTGATGGGCACGAGCCACCACGAACCGATGATGCGCGCCCATAAAGAATACACCCGGCGCAAGGATGGGATCGGAGCCTGGGACTATAAGTCGAATCCGGAAAGGATTGAAAAGTTTTTCCGTGACGGAATGGAGCGTAACAAGAATTATGATAATATAGTGACCATAGGAATGCGTGGCGATGGCGATGTGGCCATGGGCGATGGCGATGACTCCGACAATATGGCCACACTCCGTAATGTCATAAATGCACAGCGCGGTATTCTCGCTGATATATACGGACGTCCCGATTCCGTGCCACAGCTCTGGGCTATATTCACCGAGGTGCAACGGTATTATGACGCCGGATTCAATGTTCCGGAGGATGTGACCCTTCTGTTCTGCGACAACAACTGGGGGTATATCCGGCGCACGGCTCCCGCCGAGGAGCGGGGCAGGAAAGGCGGCTTTGGAATGTATTATCATATCGACATGAACGGAGGTCCGTGGAACGACCGCTGGATCAATACCTCACCCATCCCCAAACTGCGCGAACAGCTGAATCTTGCATATCAGTCGGGAATCGACAGAATCTGGATCATAAACGTAGGCGACCTAAAGCCCAAGGAACTACCCATCGACTTTATCATGGACTATGCCTGGGATCCGGAAGCTACAGGTCCCGGCGACGAGAAGACATGGCTGAATAATTGGACTAAGGAGACTTTCGGAGAGAGCCTTGCCGATGATATTGCCGATGTCCTCGCCAAATATCCGAAATATAACCTCTGGCGTAAACCGGAGGTGCAGACAGCGGGAATATTCAGTGTGGAGAACTACAATGAGGCTGCGCGCACTGATTCGCTGTGGGTAGCTCTTGAAGAAAAAGTTGAGGCCATAAATGCTAAAGTGCCAGAGGAAATTCGTGATGCCTTCTTTCAGCTTGTATATTATCCCGCCATAGCCTCTTCCGGAGTAGCAAGGCTTTATCTGGCCGCTGAACAGAACCGATACTATGCGTCCAAAGGCGACCCCTGTGCAAATAGATATGCGGATAAGGTGAAGGAACTTTTTGCAAGAGATGCCGTTCTTACAAAATACTACAATGATTCCATCAGCGGCGGAAAATGGAAGGGAATGATGCAGGACAAGCACATCGGCTACACCCAGTGGTTCATGCCAGACGACAACATAATGCCGGAGGTGACTTATGTCGACGACTCCTCCATTGCCACTCAATCTGCCATTGATTCCAATACCGCTGAATATTCCATCCCTGCAATCAAATACAGCAGAAAAACGGGAGCGGATGGGGTGAACTGGATCCTGCTGCCTGACTTAGGCAGAGGCGAAGGATGCATGGGCATAGATAATGTCACCGCAAGTTCCACGACAGACAGCAATAATGCGCCGACTTTGGAATACGACATATACGTCAGAGAAGGCGACAGCATCAAGATAGCCGTAGGCATCCTACCGACGCAGGATGTCAATCCTGCACGTGGGTTGAGGCTTGCAATGCAGCTTGATGATGGGCAAGCGGTAACGATCGATGCCCGTAGGGGACTTGTCGACACTTTTGATGAGTATACTCCTGCCAACCTGAAGAACTCTAAAAAACTCAGTCCGCTTCCTCAACGTGGAAAGATGGCTCTTAACGGATATGGGAAGGGAATGCGCAACGAGGTTTTCGACAATATACGCTGGCTTGACGCTACATTTCCATTGACCTATTCAGGAGGACATACCATAAAAATAAAGATGGTCGACCCGGAGATTGTGGTGGAACGTATTGTGGTGAATCCCGATGATTCCCGATACAGCTATTTCGGTCCGCCAGAGAGGTAATGTTAACCCTCACGTTCCTTAAGCGAAGCGTGAGGGTTAACACTTTAAAGACATTGGTAATATTTAATATCACACAAGAAATATTTATGAGATGAATTATTTCTTGCGTCGGACTGAGCGGGCTGCCGATGATGAAGAGGTCTGCGGCTTGGATAACTTTGGTTTCTTCGTGTTTTTCTTTTCCTGCTTCTTTGAACTGCTGCTGTCGGATTTTTTTGCACGCGAGCTGCCTCGTACGGTGCGCTTTTCCTCGGCTGCCGGAGCAGCAGGTGAAGATACTGTGGAGTCATCGGCCGGACGGGCCACGATATCCTCAAGGTCCTGACCTTCATCTGCCTTGGCTTTATCTTCATTCTCCTTAGCCTCGTTCATTGCAAGAATCTCCTCGCGGTCCGGAACCCAGAGCTTCTTCTCGAAATTGTCGAGACGTGCCTGTATGCTGTCCTGGGCGCGTTTGAGGTCGTCCGGTTCAGGATACATTTGCATCAGCGAACGATTCTTGAGATTGCGGGTCTTGTAGATATCGCCCTTGTACATCGATAGGTTGAAAAAATCATCATAGTTGCAGGTGGGCAGGTTGTTGTCGTCACTTACGAATATCTGCTGTTGCGCCAGATATGGACGAAGGTCGGAGAACTTGACCCAGAACATCGGATACTTCACGGGATCGCCGCCGAAATCGCCGGCACGGTGAAGCACCGGACAGATTGCGTCGACATAAGAGCGCATACGGTTGTTGCGCGTGTCGTATTCCCACCGCTCCACGATGTAGTACGACAGTACCTCGTTGGTGGGAACGTCGCTCTCGTCAATATCATATTTCGGATTCTTCTCCGACGAACCTTTGGCCTGGGCATACGGGATATGGAAACGGTCGTAGACATCCTGCATCTTCACCGCATATTTGTCGGTGAATACTTCTCGTCCGTCGAGATACTCGTATGCTGTGACATCGCCATTGGCAAGCAGACGCATGATGATGCGGAAAAGGTTCTCCTGATCATCTATAGGCTCTTCGGGGAAATACAGAGGAGCATTTTGATCATCGTTGAGGTCAATCTGGCGGTAGATCACCCTCATCCACTGCACATCGGCATCGCTCAGAGAGCCGTTGACACCGTAGTGCGACTGAGCGCGCTCCGACACGGCATTACCTTTCTGAACGGATCGTTCGTTGGATTCGCGGCGTCTAACTCCAGAGTTCTGGCTCTCGTCCTGTGCTGCAAGGTCGGCGGCACAGGCGAGCAAAGCTATTGTCAATATGGCGAACTTTTTCAGCATCGTATATTTTTTATTTATTGAAGTTACTTTTTTATCTTAAGAGTGGGGAAATCAGTTGACAATCACCTCCATGGGAGAGAGGTCGCGTGTCACCCCGTCGGGACCCACTGCCTTGATGCGCGAGATATAGAAGCGCTTGCCGCGCGACAGACGCTGTATCTGCTGCTTCTGACGCTCTGAGAATGCCGCTCCGTTGCTCACCTCGGGCATTGCATTGCCCATAGAATCGAAGAACACTGTCTCGAAGCTGAGCACCTTGAACTTCGTATCGAGCAATCCGTCGTCGATGGCAGCCTCAAGCTGCGGGGCTGCGGCGATGAGTGATTTGGCTATGGGTTTCCCGCCTTTGTAGCGGTTGTCGGCCTTACCGTCGTTGTAAACGATAAAGGGCGTGGGGTCCGGAAGCTTGCGCACACGGAACGTCATGTTGGCGACATTGGTCTTGCGGCCTTCCATATCGGCTGTGACGGTGATGACGGCATCCTGACCGATGCTCTGCGGCCGCGCGATCCATGTGTCGCCGGAGCGCGAGAGTGTGCCGTTGTTCATCGTGGCGGATATCGCGCTCATCGGCACACCCGGCACGGAGATGCTTATGGGGTTGTCGATACCGGCGTAGAGCACGTTCATCATCGTGGCGGAAACTGTAGCCATAGGCTCAATAACGGTGTATGATGACTGGAACTTATGCTGGGCCATCGTGCCGTCGGGCATAGGCAGGTTGACATAGCCCGAATAGTCGAACGTACCGGTCGAGCCGGTGTTTACCTCATAGTGGCCGCCCGGCACCTGTCTTCCGCCAATGAATATCTCCGGTCGGGCGGTAGTGTCCACCGCTGCAAGCACGATATTGGCCTTGTAGGGCGCGCCACGCATCACCAGGCGCGAGTCGGGAATTACGAAGGCATTTATTTCGTTGACACGCACATCACCGGCATCCACTTGCGAATACAGGGTCTGCAGAGCCTCGCCTTCGGCGTACAGCAGGTCGTTCTGAAGTTTGGTGAGAAGTGTCACCGCAGCAACGACAGGTTTCTGGTCGAACTGGTTCTCTTCCCATAGGATCGGGGCGATGGTGCCCTTCGATTTCACCGGCTCGGTGGAGAGCGCGGCCTGTATGCTCTTTCTCTTCACGGAGTCGGGCATGAGTTCAGAGATATAGTCGCGGTAGTCGTCAATGCGCAGACGCAGGGTCTCGCCTAAATCAGAGTTGGGCTTGAGCATTATCACCGATGCCGCTTCAAGATCATCGCGGTTGAGGATATTGTTCACGTCGGCATCTTTGCCGTCAGCCTTGGTGACGATAGCCATCTTCAGAGAGTCGACAAACTGCGAGAGAGCGTCGGTGCGTCCTCTCACCTCGCGGGCGCGGTCGAGCCACACCTTACCCTTGTCGGGATTCTGCGCGGCGAATTCCTCAAGCTGATAGAGGATCACATTGTTGCGCTGTCCGACGTTGGAGTTGGAGCGGCGCAATCCCTCATGCACTTGTGTGAACCCATCGAGCACATCGCTCGACACATTGAGCGCGAGCATTGCCGTCAGGACGATGTACATGAGGTTGATCATCTTCTGACGAGGCGACATTCTTGTGTTGTTAGCACCCATTAATCAATGACAAAAATGAACAATGAAAAATATTTATTCGTACTCGGGTTCTTCGGGTTGGGCAGGAGACGGTTGTGCGGGCTCCTGCACAACTGTGGGATCGGCTCCCATCATCGGACGGTACATGTTGATGGTCATGGCGGTGATCATCTTCTCATACACCTGGTTGAGCTGCTTCATGTATCGGGCCATCTTCTCGGTCTCCTCGCAGTAGCGTGAGCTCTGCTCGGCGGATTTCTCGTACATGTCGCGGATATCCTTGATGCCACGGTTCACACGGTCGATGGAGTCGAGCTGCGACGATATGCTCTTGAGCTGTATCTCGTAGATCGTGTTCAAGCCGCTGATATTGCGGTTGAGGCTCTGCATCTGCTCCACATATCCGGTGGAGCTCTCATTGATGAGCGAGGAATTGCCGGTGATGGCCTCATAAGAGTGGAGCAGCACGTCGGACACCTCGTTGAGGGCGGTGGTTGTGGCGCGCAGCCGCTCCATCTCGTGGGCTATCGAACTCATCTGGTCGAGATATGTCTGGGTGGCACAAGTGAGTTCTGCCATACGTGAGAGCTGGTCGGCAGCGGCCGACATCTTGGCGATGCTATCCGAAAGCGCCGCAGTCTGTTCCTCCGAAAGGTTGATGCCGTCGGGTATGCCTACTGCATTGCGGGCATCCTTCGGGGAAACGGTGACAGCCGTTCCTGAGCCTGCGGACACAGCAGCGGAACCTACGACACCTGAACCTCCGATCACGATGCCACCACCGCCGTTGAAATCCGGACGGTCCTCAGGATTCTTCGAATCAAGCACAGGAAACACATCCTCCCATTTGTACTCCTTGGGCGGACGGTCGAATGCCGTGAGGAGGAACATCATCACCTCCGTGCCCATACCGATGGAGAGCAGCGTGTTACCGCCCGGAAGGTGGAGAATTTTGAAGAGCGCGCCCCAGATCACGATGGCAGCTCCTATGGAGTAAGCGAAATTGAAGAACCTCTGGCCTTTCTCGCTGGAGATGAACTTGGCAATGCCGCCTAATTTCTTATTTTTCATATCGATGATACTTTATTTTTTCTGACCTTTGGAAAAACCGATCTGCGAGCGCACACAGCGGAAGCCGATATAGGAACGCTGCTCATTCTGATACTCCCACATGCGGAGGTCGCTGCGGATATTGTGGGCGACATCCTTCCACGATCCCCCCCTGACTATCTTGCGCTTCATGCGGTAGGGATCCTCCGGAGCTGCATCGTAGCGGTATTCCGGGTTCAGGTCGTTGGTGAGTTCGCCAACGCTTTCGGTGAAGGCAGTGGATGTCCATTCACTGACATTACCCGCCATATCGTACAGTCCGAAATCGTTGGGAGCATACATGCCCACACGCGAAGTGATCACATGACCATCCTTCGAGAAATTACCCTCCTGGGGCTTGAAATTGGCGTAGAAGCATCCTTTGTCGTCGCTCATGGTGAGATCGCCTTCCCATGGATAGGCATTGTCCGATTCACCGGCGCGTGCGGCATATTCCCATTCAGCCTCTGTGGGCAGACGGTAAGGCTCGATATACACGCCTTCCTTGCCCAGGGCGCGGCGCAGGAACATCGTGCGCCAATTGGCAAACGCATTTGCCTGCTCCCAGCTCACACCCACCACGGGATAGTCGGTATATCCGCCATGGGAGAAATACATTCGTGTGTAGGGCTCGTTATAGGAATTTTCGAAATCATTGATCCACGCCGTTGTGTCGGGGTAGATGTTCACTATATAAGTGTTGAGGAAATCGTATTCGCTCTGGAGTGGACGCGTGATTGTCTCGCGGCGTATCATGCCGTCGTCGTCGATGTAGGCGGTGTCCTTTGAAATTGTGGGATTGGCCACCGGGGTAGGGCGGTCGGTGTTGTATTCGCGACGCGATGCATCGAGGCGGTTCTTGCGCTTGGCTGCCTCGGTGAAGTTGTAGACATCATATTTGTAGTTCATCTGCGATGCGTCGAGCTCTTTCACGCCCGTGATGGGGTTGATTCGGTAGACACTCTCGATGGCCCTTTGCTCGTCCTCGCTTGGATTGCGCCATGGAATGGCCTTCGACCAGTTGAGATGCGGGGTCACAGGATTGCCTTCCTTGTCCTCCTCGATCTTGAAATCCTCGTTTCCGCCGTAAGCCGGGTCGGCGAGACGTTCCCGGATGATGGAATCGCGCACCCAGAACACGAACTGCTTGTACTTGCCGTTGGTGATCTCAGTCTCGTCCATCCAAAAAGCATCCACAGAAATGCCACGGGCGTTGGCCGAAAGATTCCACAGGCTGTCGTCCTTATTCACGCCCACTTTCATCGAACCACGGTCGACGTACACCATTCCGTAGGGTGTTGGTTCGGTGAATGAAGTGCCGCCTACGCCGGTCACCTCACCTCCGGTGCTTGAGTGCGCGCCCGAGAAGCAAGAAGCCATTGAAAGGGCGACCGCGACGAAAAGTAATATTTTTTGGATCATCTTCATATTTCGAGAACGTAGATTAGCATTATTCATTGTAAGACCATTGTAAAAAAGTGTCAACCGGCACACGCTACATTATCCTGATGCTCTTGTGCCGGTTCTTGTTCTTGTCGGAGAGGTCGAGCTTCATCGAGTAGCCCAAGAACACCTCATGGCTTCCTGCCGAGGCTCCGGCCAGCACTGATGTCGGCAAGTCGAAGGCATATCCCAGATAGAAATTTTTGAGTTCCGCCCCGATAGTGACATACACGGCATCCTGCCAGCGGTATCCGGCACCGAAGAGCAGAAACCTGTTGTAACGTGCTCGGAGAGTGGCTTCTGTACCGGTGAAGGTAAAATCGCTCTTCACCAACAGAGAAGGTAACAATTCAAATAACGTATTTTTCACCTGAATATTGCCCCCGGCCATGAAATAAAGCGTGCGTGAAGCCTGAAATTCGTAATTGTACGACTGGCTTGAGCTCTCGGTGCCTTCGCTTTTCATGGTGATTGTGGGCGATGTGAGATGGGTGCACGACAGACCCGCCCAGACGTTCTTCCTTGTGTACCATACACCGATGCCCAGGTCGAGGGCTGTGCCGTGGATATCGCGTGTCGGGATGGCATCATCTGTACTGTGGTGGTAATCATCATTGTCTGGAATGAATACGTCGGAGCCCTTGAATTTCTGGTCGTACATTCCTACCGTGAGACCGGCGGAGAATTCTCCGCCGAATTTCTTTAGTTTGTAGGATATCTGTGCTCCGGCATTGAGCGAGTTGTAAAGTCCCATTGACTCGCTGTCGATGTAGGCTCCCACGCCTATGCGCTGTTTGCCAAGCTTGAAAGGCATGTCGGCGGTGACAAGGAATGTGACAGGGGCGTTGTCGATGCCCACCCACTGAAGGCGGCTGCCTCCACGCAGACGCAGGTCGTCTTCGATGCCGGTGGCGGCAGGATTGTAGAAATTGGTTATCTCGTAATATTGGGTAAATTGGGCGTCTGTCTGAGCTGCAATTGTCGGACCGCACACCAAAGAGAGGAGTCCCATCATCATCCCACTGATGAACCGGACTGCCCGACAGATAGCTTTCAGCTGATATATGGGGAGGATATTCTGCATCGGCGCTATTCGAAATAGAATGTCAACACTATCATCTTAGATGTCGCTTTGGTGAGCGACTGTGTTATCTTGAATTTATTAGGGTCATCCTGCAGGTCGGGGCGGTCATGCTCCAACATGTCATTGAGTCCGAAGCAGAATTTCACTTCGGGAATGAATTTGAAATAAGGGAGATAGAAATCGCATCCGAAGCCCACGCTGAGGTAGATGTCGGCAGGGCGCAGTTTCAGGTAATCGTTCTGTTTCTTGGCAAGATCCAGGGCAGGCATCACGCCCCCCACCACGTAAGGCCTGGAGTTGCCGTAGCGGTTGCCGGCAAATTTCAGGTCGAAGGGAAACACCAGGAATGTGGATTTAAGGTTTTGTCGCTCGATCTCGCCGGAATTTACCTCGATGAATTTCAGGTCACGGTTGCCGAAATACATTCCAGGCGTGAACCTGAAAGCGAAATTATTGCCAAGACGGAAATCGACGAGACCGTTGACACAGAATCCCGGGGCGTAGTCGGGTTGCTCGACCATCCACTGCTCGCCGTTTTCGGTGATGAAACCATTGTGGGTGAATGCCATGTTGAGGCTCTGGGTGCCCACGGAAAAGCCCAGGTGCCAACGGCGCAGGTCGGCGTAAGGCTTGTTGAGCACCTTGTCGTTCATGTGCCTTTTGGCTGATGCTGTGTGTGCGGAGGTCAGCGCCAGCAGCAGGATTATGAGTATTCTGAAAGCTTTCATCAAAGTAAAAAACGCTGGAATCACCAAATTATTGTGTGTTATCCAACTTTCGCAATCTAAAGAAAGGTTACTGTAAAACCGATTAATCAATAGCAGATCATTGGCGACAGGAAGCTGGGCGGTTTGTCGCATCAGCCTGTCGGACGGTAGCGATCCGGATTTTCTGATAAAGGACTATAACGTGATTTATCTGGCTTGGTAATATATTGCTGTATAATGATTTAAAAACAATAAATATAATACCTTCGGAATTATTATGGTAAAATATTGTGAAAATATGGGGATTTTATGTAATTTTGCGGCCTTAAAAGAGATTATAGGTACAATTATTCAACACACTGCTCCGATACAGGTCCGGGGCGCAACATGTATTTGTTTATGAATCTTACGGGAACCATTGATTTCCGGCCTAAGCTGCTGTCAGCGCTCAGGCATTATAACAAGGCACGCTTCCGCGATGACCTTGTGGCCGGTATAGTTGTAGGTATTGTGGCGTTGCCATTGGCAATCGCTTTCGGCATCGCTTCGGGTGTCAACCCGTCGATAGGACTTATCACCGCCATCATCGGCGGATTCATAGTGTCGGCATGCGGAGGCAATTCGGTGCAGATCGGTGGTCCCACGGGCGCGTTCATTATAATAGTGTACAGCATCATCCAGCAATATGGGCTCGAAGGGCTGGCTATCGCCACACTTATGGCTGGTCTGATACTGATAGCCATGGGTTGCTTCCACTTAGGCACAGTCATCAAGTTTATCCCTTATCCAATCGTGGTGGGATTCACCGCCGGTATTGCCCTGACCATCTTCTCAACTCAGATAAATGATTTCTTCGGTCTCGGTCTCACCGACATCCCCGGTGAGTTCATCCCCAAGTGGGGACTCTACTTTCGCTCCTTCGGCAATGTGTCGCTGCCCACATTGGTGTGCGGACTGGTGTCGCTCGCAATCATCATCATCACTCCACGCATCTCCAAGAAGCTGCCTGGTGCGTTGATAGCCATAGTGATAGTCACAGTCGGGGTGTATCTCCTGAGCCTGTCGATGCCGGACCTTGGTATCGAGACCATAGGCACGCGCTTTGGTTCCATGGCCACCGATATTCCCACACCTCACGGTTTCGAGCTGAACATGACCACCATCAACCAGCTTTTGCCATCGGCATTCACCATCGCCATGCTCGGAGCCATAGAGTCTCTGCTGTCGGCCACGGTGGCCGACGGTGTTACGGGCTCCCACACGAATACCAACACCGAATTGATCGGGCAGGGCCTCGCCAATGTGGCAGTGCCGTTCTTTGGAGGCATACCCGTCACCGGAGCCATAGCCCGCACCATGACCAATATCTCAAACGGTGGACGCACACCGGTGGCAGGCATCGTCCACTCGGTAGTGCTGCTGCTCATCTTCCTCTTCGCTATGCCGCTGATCAACTATGTGCCTCTCGCCTGTCTCGGAGCTGTGCTGATGGTGGTGGCATACAACATGAGCGGATGGCGCACCATCATCGGCATATTCCATGCACCGAAGAGCGACATCTCGGTGCTCTTGGTCACATTCTTCCTTACGGTGATATTCGACCTTACAATAGCCATAGAGATAGGTCTGCTCCTGGCCGTATTGCTGTTCCTGCGCCGAGTGATGGAGAACACAGAAATCAAGGTCTACTCCGAGCAACTCGATGTGGCCGAAGGCACCGACCTCGACCAGCACCAGGTGCTTGACGTGGCTCCCGGTGTTAGTATCTACGAGATCGACGGCCCGTTCTTCTTCGGCATCGCCACAAAGTTCGACGACATGATGCGCTCCACCATTGGCGTGAAGCCAAAGGTGCGTATCATCAGGATGAGGAAGGTGTCGTTCATCGACGCCACCGGACTGCATAACCTTGAGATACTGATTCGTTCGAGCCACGAGCGTGGCATCGACATCGTGCTGTCGGGTGTGCGCGACAATGTACGCTCAGCCCTTGAGCGAGCCGGCATAGACAAGCTCGTGGGTCCGCAGAACATCTGTTCACATATCTCCAAAGCTGTGGTCCGCGCCAACCATATCGCCAACTCCTGACAGAAAACAGGACTGCAGTGGCGGATTTTCGTGTTATCCTAAGATTTGGGCAGCGTGATCCTTCACCTTTATTTCCTTAGGACCGATGATGCGTTCGATTATGCCTTCGGGTGAAATTATGAAGGTGGTGCGGAGTATGCCCATGTAGGTGCGTCCACACATCTTCTTCTCGCCCCATACGCCCATTTCCTCGGCGAGCTTATGGTCGGGGTCGGAGATAAGTGGGAAGGGAAGAGAGTTCTTCTCGATGAATTTCAGGTGCGACTTGATGCTGTCGGGGCTGACGCCCACCACGGCATAACCCTTGGCGAGCATGGCTTCATAATTGTCGCGCAGGTTGCATGCTTCCGATGTGCAGCCGGGAGTGGAATCCTTGGGATAGAAATATAGCACTAATGTTTTTCCGGCGAAATCACTGAGCTTGATTTCCTTGCCTTCCTGATCGATGCCCAGCAGTTCGGGCGCTTTTTCTCCTGTTGTCATGATTGTGTTGTTTTTGTGATTTATTTATACTTATAACAAATGACATCAGGATTCGGTTGACGGAGCTTCCGGCTCCTCGACCTTTGGCTCCGGCTGTTCCTTCACTGTTGCCGGTTCGTCGGTCTGTGGGATGGCGGGCTCGTCGGGTGTGGCTGCCGGACGCTCTGTGAGGGGGGTAGGCTCTTTCTTATCCTTCTTCTTGCTGTCGGATTCCTGTTTCATATCCTTGTCCTTGACTTTGTCTTTTTCTTTGGTATCTTTGTCGGTAGAACTGCCCTCGGAGCTTTTTTTATTGTCCGGTTCTACGGATCCACCCTTCTGACGGAGGAAACGTTTGTAATTGTTTGCCATCGTCGTGCCGCATGAATTGAAGATACCGTTGGCGAAGAGCACGTCGGTAATGCCGTGATCGTTGACGTAATCCAGGATGTTGGATGTGAAATACCGGAAATCCACCACATGGATTTCCTCAAACGAGAAGAACAGGTATCCCGGCAGCGCATTGCCGAAGCTATCCTTGAGGATCAGCAACTTGCGTCCGTTGTTGGTGGAGGTCTTTACTTGAGTGAGCTTCGTGTCTCCTCCCATGAAGGTGCTGTAGGCTGCTCCGCTGCCGTCCTTGTAGTGCTGGAAGAATTTTCCCTTGTAAGGTTTTCCTATACCGTGTACATGGAAACTTTTGTCGACGTTGTAGTTACGGTAGGTTGTTGTATAGTCCACCCCGTTGGGAGTGTAGAACACGAAATCTTCCGGCGATTTCTTCACTGAGATGTCCTTGGAGTACCCGTACATCGTGCCTACGAAATCATGCACAGTATGGCTGTCGTATTTGCTGATGTCTCCGAATGGCACACCTGCCGTCTCGGCGAAAGCTTTGGCTGCGTAGTAGGCGCCAAGCGGAGCCCAATGGTGGTCGGTACGCAGATATATGTCCTCTTTCTTGTGTTGGTTCAGGGGCGTGTAGCAATCCACTCCCGTCACTCCCAGCAGCTTGGAAAAGATATTGTTGATGGTGGCTATCTGGGGGCGAACCATTTTCTTGGCTTTGTCCGGACAATAGAACTCTATCGAAGTGGGGATGGGCATGCAGTACACTTTCACTTTGCTGCCAAGCATGGCCCTGTATTCATTTATCGCCTCGGCATAGGCTTTTCCTGCTGTGGCGGGAGCGCTGTACACCATCAGTGCCCTTGCCTCGGGTGCCTTTCCTACAACAAGAATGCCCGACGACGCCATTCGGGCTTCGGCATTGTTGGTTGCCGAGTCGGTGGATTCGGGTATCTCGATGGCGAGCGTGGCATCAATCTGCTCCATTATCGGCGCCTCTTCCAGAAGGGCGGCTTCAGCTCCCGGATCGCCCGAGCCTGTCTCCGTGGCATGGAAGGCTATCACGTCGTCACCGTCGCCGAACGGCACATTGAGGGCGGTATGGCTGGTGATGGCCATGTTGAGGGTCATGAATTCATCGCGGTAGGGCTCGGTGTCGCTGAACCATGCAGCCACATCCCGCGTCCATGCCCCCGACAGAAGACTGTCGAGGCTGAAGGCCGGAAATGTGGCGAGTTCACGTCTTTCCAGCTCGGAATAAGTGCTCCGTGGTAGCATCGTGAACACGACAGCCAGGCTTACGAACACCAGGAGGGTGAAGAATATGAATAGTTTATGATGCGTGTGTTTCATCTCAGAATCGTGTGTAAAGGAATGTATTGTTGGTGGCGCCGATGAGCAGGGCCACACTCACCACCAGCACCACAATGGCAATCGACAGACGCGATACCAGGTGGAGCGACTTGTAGGCCGTACCCTCCGTGTCGAGTACCTTTCCGGCAAGACGTCCGGCATATCGTCTGACGGGCATGCACAGCACCAGGGCCGCGATCCAAAGCCAGAACTTTTCGAAAAGGATGTTGGTTGACACAAAGTCGGAAAGAGGGCGGTTTGTCGAGCCGAATGCCACGCGGAAGAATTCCACCAGGCGGCCGAAATCGTCGAAATAGAAGATACCGAACCCCACGGTCACTATTATTATTGTATAGAGGTTGAGCAGAGGTGCGGGTACCCAGCCCTTGATCTTAAGCAGTGTGTGTTTCTCCACAAAGAGAATGATGCCGAAATACACACCCCAGATGATGAAATTCCAGCTTGCGCCATGCCACATGCCGGTGAGGAACCACACCACCATGATGTTGACAAACTGGTGGCGGCGGTTGCCGCCAAGGGGAATGTAGACATAGTCGCGGAAGAATGTGCCCAGCGACATGTGCCAGCGGCGCCAGAATTCGGTGATGGTGCGCGAGCAGTAGGGATGGTCGAAGTTCTCGTTGAAATGGAAGCCCAGACAGCGTCCGATGCCTATCGCCATGTCGGAATAGCCTGAAAAGTCGAAATAGATCTGTAGTGTGAATGCGGCTATGCCTATCCACGCCCCGGCCACGGAGAGGTCGTGGAAACCGTTGGCCAGCAGTTGCGTCACCACTTCGCCGAGCTGGTTGGCGATGATCACCTTTTTCGCCAGACCGATGAGGAAACGGAAAATGCCGTCGGCGACATCCTTCGACGTCACATGGCGATTGTGGATTTCTTCTGCCACTGTGCCGTAACGCACGATGGGGCCGGCGATGAGCTGCGGGAACATAGATATGTAGAGCAGAAGGCCCCAGTAGCTGTGCTGTGCTTTCGACTCACGGCGGTAGACATCGACCAGATAGGTGATGGATTGGAATATGTAGAAGCTGATTCCGATGGGCAGGGGGATGTCGGGGCGTCCGAGGTCGAGTCCGATATGGCGCAGGGTGTCGGCGAAGAACCCCAGATATTTGAACGAACCGAGGATGGATATGTCCAGAATGATTCCGATTACGAGGGTCATCTTTCGCCAGCGGTGCTCACGGTCGAGGATGAGTCCGGCTATATAGTTGATCAGTACGCACACGAGCATCAGCACTACATATACAGGCTCGCCCCATGCGTAGAATAGCAGGGAGAAGATTACCAGCACTAAATTCTTCAGCGTGTGGCGATCCTCGTCGATCCACATGGCAAGCATGTAGAGCAACGCGAAAAGCGGAATGAAGACAAAGAGAAAGAATAAATCAGAGAATACCATCTTGAAGCGAATTGCGTGCAGGTGCCTTCAGCGGGCACACACGATGTTCATTTCTTGCATTTGCATTCGTTGTCACAGCCTATTATCGTCCTGAGCCGGTCGGCCACATGGCGCCCAACTTTCTCTGCCCCCTTCTCGTTGGTGTGGATGCCGTCGTAGGTGTGTATGTGTGCTTTCAGCTCATCGTCGCGGTTGATGAGTCCGGCTTTGTCAAGGCGCAGTGTAGGGATGCCGAGCCGCTTGCCGCTCATCTCGATGATGTCGCTGACGCGCTCCATCATCTGCGGATCCACCTTCACCATCGGTGTGGGTGCGGCGAGCACTATCTTGGCATCCGGAAAGGTCTCCTTCAGCAGCAGACAGTCATAACGGATGGCTCCGGGCAGCGAAGTGACTTGGTTCGGTTTCTTGGCGATTAGGTCGCCGGCAGGTTCGGCAAAGGCCTGCTCTACTGTTTGGTCGAATTCCAGCGGACGCATATTGGCGAACCATGCATCATTGCCTCCCGCTGATATAAGGATGAGGTCAGGCTTCGGGATCAAACCTTTGGCGTACGCCTCGCGTAGACGCATCACCTGGTTGTAGATCACGTTGTCGTTGCCAAGCACCGCGATTTCTTCTACGGTGTTCTTCTTTGTGGAGGCAGTGTGGCTCCATGTGGCACCGCTTCGGGCTAAGCTCATGCAAGAGCGTGGAGCCAGGGAGTCTTTCATCCAGGCTGCCCAGCCGGTGTGGTCGTTGCAGCTGTCGCCGGCCAGCCAGATGTTGGAGTCGCCAAGTATTATGATGTCTACCTGCGCGGGAGAGCCTGCGGCCATGGCATTAACGCACATTAGGAAAAATGCCAAGAGTGTGATAAAAGGTTTGAGTTTTGACATTAGTACCTGTATTGAAAAAATTGAGTGCAAAGGTACGCAATTTCCACAAGAAAAAAAATAATCATGGAATAATATTTTGACGTTTCTTTCCGCTGTCGGAAATAGTGTTAGGATGTGTGGGGAAAAGGGTGTGAAACGTCTGTAAAAGGGGGCTTTTCGTCAAAATGTTTCATACGGATAGGACTATGTAACGTGAGTTTTCGCCAATATATCCGTTTGTAACGTGTGTGCATCTGCGGTTGAGCGATATATCGTAACTTTGCAATGTAAAATTTAAGGATTTCTCATCGGGGGCTCTGATCCGGGATTACGGATCAGATAGATGTAAGGATTTTCAATAGGCTTAAGATACAAAGATGAGAATAAATTTGAGGGTTATTGAAAAAGTGCCGACATCGTCGGCACTTTTTTTTGCGGATTAGATTGAAACTGATTGTACGTGGATTTGGCCTAACGGTTGGTGTTGTTGGCAGGAGGCGACCTACCGCATGGCCGACAACATCATGGTGGAATCCATCAAAATACTTTTTTATATTGTAAAATAGTCAAAATGCTGATAATGAATTGTTGTGTTACAAATTTAACGTTAATTTGTAACGAAATTTACAGGTGAGTGAACATGATTGATAGTTTTTTGTCACAAAATTGACATTGGGTTGGGGAAAAAGGTGGTAACTTTGCAATGTGAAATCACAATTGGCGTGACCGAAACAGGGTTTCACTTAATGAACAGAAGTATGATTTGGTTAAAATATGATATTAGATGAAGGATTAAGTCCGCGTGAGCGGGCTTTTTTCTTTTTTTGATATCTCGTTTGAATAATATAAGAAATATTGTTAATTTTGTGCAAAATAATAAATCTAATGAAATGAAAGCTTTCAAAGCAATTGCTCTTTGTCTTTCCCTGCCCGTGATGGCTGTGGCGCAGAAAGTGGCCGGACCCGACGGCAAGCTTGTGGTCGATGTCTCTGAGAACGGTGGAAAACCGGTGTATACCGTCAGCTACGATGGTGTGACATTCATCCAGGAGTCGCCTCTTGGCCTCAAGATGAACATAGGCGACATGTCGGGCGGCATGGTGCTTGCCCAAGCCTCCGAAGTGGTTCCCGTCAGTGATTCCTACTCGCTTCCCAACCTGAAGAAAAGTCATGTCGACTACAAAGCCAACCAGCGGACCTACACATTCACCAAGGACGGCAAGCCGGTGTATGATATCGTGTTCCAGGTGAGCGATAATGATGTGGCGTTCAAATACGTCCTTGCTCCACGCGGAGAGACGAAGGTGGCTGTGGTCGATGAGGAAGCCACAGCGTTCATCCTCCCTGAGGTGACCACCACCTTCCTGTGTCCGCAGATGCTGCCCATGACAGGATTTGCCCGCACGGCGCCCAGCTATGAGACGTCGTACACGGCCGATGCTGAAATGGGCACCAATGGCTGGAGCGACGGTTTCGTGTTCCCGGCACTCTTCAAGAATGGCAACGACGGCTGGATGCTCATTTCCGAGACCGGTGTCGACGGCAGCTATTGTGGCTCCCATATCAGCAATGTGGGTGCGAACAAATATCAGATAGCGTTCCCGAATCCAAAGGAACTCAACGGATTGTCGAGCAGTAGCGTGGGTATGCGACTACCCGGCGAGACCCCCTGGCGCACAATCACCATCGGCAAGACTCTGAAGCCAATAGCTGAGACCACGATCGCTACCGACCTCGTACGTCCCAAGTACGCTCCATCCAAGGAATACAAGCCCAGCAAGGGCACATGGAGCTGGATCATGCGTCAGCGCGACAGCGGCGATTATGCCGAGAATGTGGAATATATCGACCTTGCTGCCGCCATGGGCTATGAGACTGTGCTTGTTGACGCATGCTGGGACACCAACATAGGCTATGACAAGATAGAGGAGCTGGCTAAATACGCCAGGTCGAAAGGTGTCGACCTCTTCCTATGGTATAACTCCAACGGCTACTGGAACGATGCCCCCCAGACCCCGCGCGACAAGATGGACACTGAGATAGCCCGTCGTGCCGAGATGGAATGGATGCAGAAGAACGGCATCAGGGGCATAAAGGTGGATTTCTTCGGTGGCGACAAGCAGCAGATGATGCAGCTCTATGAGGATATCCTCCGCGACGCCAACGACTACGGGCTGCTCGTGATTTTCCATGGCTGTACGCTGCCACGTGGCTGGGACCGTATGTATCCCAACTTTGCCGCAGCCGAGGCCGTGCGAGCCAGCGAGAATCTCTATTTCGGTCAGCATGAGAATGATATCGAGGCTTTCAGCGCAACGTTCCACCCGGTGTGCCGCAATACGGTGGCAGCCATGGATTTCGGCGGTTCGGCCCTGAACAAACGTTGGCATGCATCGAACAAGGACAAGGGCAATATCCGCCGTACCTCAGATGTGTTCCAGTGTGCCACGGCCGTGATGTTCCAGAGCCCCGTGCAGCATTTTGCCCTCGCTCCAAACAACCTCACCGACGCACCCCAGTGGGCGATCGATTTCATGAAGGAAGTGCCGACAACATGGGATGAGATTCAGTTCATCGACGGCTATCCGGGCAAATACCTGATCATGGCGCGCCGCCACGGCGACCAGTGGTACGTAACCGGTATCAATGCCGAGAAGCATCCGCTCAGGATCAATGTGTCGCTGCCGATGTTCCGCCCCGGCACCGATGTGACACTCTATTCCGACGATTCCGAGCTCAACGGCTCTGTGAAGAAGATGAAGATCGGCAAGAAACAGGTTATGAACATCGAGATTCCCACCGACGGAGCCTTCATCATCAAAAAATAAGTTATAAGTTATAGTGAATAGTGAATAGGTAATAAGTTATATTGAATAGTGAATAAGTGATTTTAAGCGAAGTGTTACCTATTCACTATTACCTATTCACTATTACTTATTCTGGAATGTGTAAAAATGAAAAAGAGTGGTATTCTCATGGCATTGGCTGTCATGGGGTTGTCGGCTGCGGCGGACAACCCGCTTGTCAGCGGTCAATTCACTGCCGACCCTACTGCGAGGGTGTTCGGTGGGAAGCTGTATCTTTACCCTTCGCACGATATACCAAGTCCCATAGAGAGCCTTAAGGAATGGTTCTGTATGGCCGATTATCATGTGTTCTCATCAGACAACCTCATGGACTGGACCGACCACGGCGTGATCCTCGACCAGAAGCAGGTACCGTGGGCCGACGGAGAGTCATACGCTATGTGGGCTCCCGACTGTGTGGAGCGTGAAGGAACGTATTATTTCTATTTCCCGATGCAGCCTGCCGGCGAAGGACGCAGGGGATTCAATGTAGGAGTGGCTTTATCGCAGAGTCCTGAAGGACCGTTTACGCCTATTCCCACTCCCATCGAGGGCATCATGGGCATCGATCCCTGTGTGCTCATCGACGATGACGGAACGGCTTACATCTACTGGTCGGGAATGGGAATACGTGCAGCGCGCCTGGCCGACAACATGACTCAGCTCGCTTCCGCATCGGCCGTTATGGAAGGTCTGCCGGAAGGATTCAAGGAGGGGCCGTTCGCTTTCAAGCGCAATGGAAAATACTATCTCACCTTCCCATGGGTGAGAGGTGGCGAGGGAGCCACCGAGACACTGGCATACGCCATGTCCGACAATCCCATGGGACCATGGGAATTCAAGGGTTTGATCATGGAGGAATGGCCCGACGGCTGCTGGACCAACCATCATTCGCTGGTGGAGTACGGTGGCGAGTGGTACTTGTTCTATCATCACAACGATTATTCACCTGAGTTCGACAAGAACCGTTCGGCACGTGCCGACAAGGTTCAGTTTGCTCCCGACGGCAGTATCATTCAGGTGCACCCCACATTACGTGGCATAGGTGTGGCTGATGCCAGGCGTCCTGTGCAGATCGACCGGTATTCCGACAAGTCAGCTGCCGGGGTTGAGATCGATTTCCTAAATTCCGACAGCAAGTTCGATGGGTGGAAGACAACGCTTTCCGGTAAAGGCTCATGGGTGAGGTATAATGATGCGGATTTCAAGGACAAGTCACCTCGGATGATGAAGATAAGGGCACGCGCAGCCCAAAAAAGTACCGTGGCTGTGACACTTGCCGATACAGGAGCGCAGGCAGGGAAGATGGAGATTACTCCCGCGGCAGAATGGACATTATTCGAAGCCCCGCTCGATGACATTCAGGTGACGGGTGTTCACGACCTTCGCGTTTCGCTTCTTGATGGAGGTCCCGTGGAAATCGACTATATAGTCTATGATGACTTACCGTAAGCGCAAAGTATCAATTATTTCAATCTAAGGATCAAGATGAAACGATTATTTATTCTGCTTGCCGCCGTGCTATCTGTGGCAGGTGTCTTCGCCCAATCGGCGGGGACGGTCGATGGCACATATTTCACCCGTCCTTCCGACACATGCTCTGATGTCGATGGCGAGGGGTTCATACGCCGGTGGCTCCTGCTCGACCCTATCGACAAGCCCAACCGCACCAATGTAGTGTTCACCGACTCATATTTGCGTGATGCCTTCTATCGTGAATATTTCCCCGGACAGCTTACCTCTGTGCCGAAAGATGGCGACAAGGTCAGGATAGGGAAGGAAAAGCTCATTTGGCGCGATCTTGAGAGCACAGGCTACAATGTTCACCTTTACCGCTACGCCACTACCCACGGCAACCGCAAGTACGGAGTGCTGTTCTGGGCTGTGACGGTGATTGACTCGCCGTGCGACTATGCCGACGTACGTCTGAGTGTAGGCTCCAACTCGGCTTCTATGTGGTGGCTCAACGGACAGGAGGTGCTCCTGATGTCGGGCGACAGGCGAATGGTGATGGACGATGCATGCTCTGCCCGCATAACCCTGAAAAAGGGACGCAATGTGCTTCGTGGAGCCGTGATCAACGGTCCGGGTATGAGCAGTTTCTGCGTGCGTTTTCTCGATGTCGAAGGCAATCCCATCACTGATATAAAATCCTGCAGGTGATTTATAGTTCACGCATAAAATATTAAGTTATAAAGCTATAAGGTCATGAATAAAAATATAATATTGTGTGCCATGCTTGCCGTCGGAGCTGTGGCGTCAGCGCAGGTGGGTGCTCCGTTCATCCACGATCCGTCCACCATAGCCCTATGCGATGGCAAATATTACACCTTCGGTACGGGCGAGGGTGGTCTGATTTCCGACGACGGATGGACATGGCGTAGCGGGGCTGTTCGTCCGGGACGCGGCGCGGCTCCGGACGTGCTGAAGATAGGCGACCGTTATCTCGTGGCTTACAGCACCACCGGCGGCGGACTCGGAGGCACACACCGTGGACAGGTAGTGACGATGTGGAACAAGACACTTGATCCCACATCGCCCGATTTCGCATTCACTGAGCCCATAGTAGTTGCGGAATCTGCTGATGATGAGGATTGCGACGCCATCGATGCCGGACTCTTGCTCGATCCGGTGACCGGACGTCTGTGGTGCTCCTACGGCACTTATTTCGGATTCATCCGCATGGTGGAGCTTGATCCTGCCACCGGAGCCCGGAAGGAGGGCAACGAGCCGGTGAACGTGGCTATCGACTGCGAGGCGACCGATCTGATTTACCGTAATGGCTGGTACTATCTTCTCGGCACACACGGCACATGTTGCGACGGGGTGAACTCCACATATAATATAGTGGTGGGGCGCTCGAAGAATCCAACCGGCCCATATATCGACAACGTGGGACGCGATATGATCAAGGGTGGGGGCAAGATGGTGATAGCAGCCCACGATTCCTTCACCGGTCCCGGACATTTCGGACGATACATCGAGGAGGACGGTGTTGAGAAGATGTCGTGCCACTTTGAGGCTGACTACAACCGCGGAGGATACAGCGTGCTGGGTATCCGGCCGCTCCTTTGGGTCAACGACTGGCCCGAGGCAGGGGAGGTATTCAAGGACGGTGTGTACCAGATCCGGTCGGAGCGCCGTGGCTACGCCCTCGAACTTGCTGTGGATTTCGTGCGTCAGGAATTGCCCCGGCGTTTCTTCTGGCAGATTGACACAGCCGAAATAAAGCCCGTGAAGATGCAGACCCTTGCCGATGTGATCGACACATGGCCCAAGGGTGATATTCCGGCGCGGATAGGCGACTATATGATGCGGCCTCACCAGAAATGGAGTATAACAGCCGTGCCGGATGCCGGAGGGTATCTGGGAGCACCATATTATAAAATAGAAATCGAAGGAACGAAGCGTGCGCTTGCCGCCAACGGGCAGGCTGATGTAGTCACGGTGGAGACCTTTACGGGAGCCCCGGAGCAGCTATGGCGTATAGAGCAGCTTGTCGACGGCTCCTACCGCATAATGCCTAAGGAGGTGCCCGGACACAAAGAGCCTTTGGTGCTGGTGTCCGCGGCCGACAGTACTCCTTCGCTCGGCAAGTTCGATGCCTCGGACGACAACTGCAAATGGCGTTTCCGCCACTGACACTATTCGTGCTTTCTTACAACTCACGCAAAGAGCGCAAAGAATTAAAAAAACTTTGCGCTCTTTGCGTGAATTCCTTTTTCCTGCCATTTCAATTCTCCGGTTTCTTATAATGCTGCTGGGCGTAGGCTGACGGGCTCATACCGTACATCTCCTTGAAGCATGTGGAGAAATTGTTGGGCTGCTTGAATCCCACAAGATCACTCACTTCTGCTACAGTGAGCTTCTTTTCGCTCAGTAGCTTTGCGGCGGCCTGAAGACGGATGTTACGGATGAAATCGCGTGTCGACTGGTTGGTCAGCTCCTTGAGCTTGCGGTGGAGATGCACACGGCTTATGCCTATCTCCTGGGCTATCATCTCCACGGTGATGTCGGCATTGCTCAGATTCTTGTTGATCACCTTCATCACACGCTCCATCAGCTTCTCGTCGCCTGAAGTCACCTTTATCTCGTCGAGCTTGTCGGAATGTGTCTGGTTGCCCGACAGTGTGTTGCGCATCATCTGCACGCTCTCTATCTTGTTCTGGGCGGTTTTCAGCAGCACGTCGATGTGGAAAGGCTTCTTTATATAGGCGTTTGCACCGCTCTCCATCACCTCGATGTTGTCCTCTTCACGAATTTTCGCCGTCAGCACGATCACCGGCACATGATTCAGGTGGATATTCTGCTTTATTTTCTTAGTGAGGGATATTCCGTCCATTTCCGGCATCATCACATCTGTGATCACCAGAGCCGGACACTGCTCGTGGATCTTCTCCAGTGCCAGGCGCCCGTTGCTGAATCCCACGGTCCGGTAGTACTTGCTGAACGCATCCACCAGATAGCGCCGGATCTCCTCGTCATCCTCCACTATGTACACCAGGTCACGCTTCTTGGGAGTCTTGCGCGAAGTGTCGTTGTCCTCCGTGCCGGCAATGAGATCGGCAGTGTAGTTCACCTGAGGGATCTTGGGTGTTACGTGAGCGTTATTCTCTGTATCAGGAGCCACAAGTTCGTCGGGACGCAGGTGTTCCTTGCCAAGCGGAACTCGCACGGTGAACCTGGTGCCCCGGCCTTCGGGATTATCCGAAATGCTGATTGTGCCGTGGTGAAGCTCCACAAGCTGGCTTGTGAGGTGCAGCCCTATTCCTGTGCCCCCGGCGTTGTTGTTGCTTGCCTGGAAGAAACGGTTGAAGATATGCTTGCGGTCATCCTCCGAGATGCCTATGCCCGTGTCGGTGACGGATATCTCGGCATATTTCCGCAGTGGTCCGTCGGCCTTCATGTCCTCGCCTTTCGAGAGATTGATCGCTACCGATCCATCCTCGGGCGTGAATTTTACAGCGTTCGACACCAGGTTCATCACAATCTTGTCGAAATTTGATTTGTCCACCCATGCCGTCAGGTCATCGCAGCCGTCATGGTTGAAGGTAAGGTCCACCTTGCGAAGCCGGGCAGCCGGAAGGAAGGTCTCGTAGAGGTCGTTGACGAACTCGCAAAGATTCACCTCGGTGAAGCGCAGTTTCATCTGCTTGTTGTCGATCTTGCGTAGATCCATCATCTCGTTAACCAGACGCAGGATGCGGTTGGCGTTGCGCATTATGGTGTGGTACACCGTGTTGCGATCCTTGTCCTTGTCCGATTCGATGAGCTTCTGCAACGGACTTATCACAAGCGACAGAGGGGTGCGTATCTCATGCGATATGTTGGTGAAGAACTGCAGTTTCGATTCCAGGATGCGGGCCTGGTTGCGGCGCTCCTCCTCCACATGCGCTATGCGTGCGCGCTCCTGAAAATGTCGGTAGATCAGAAACGCCAGCAAGGCCACCGTCAGCATATAGGCAATCATCGCCCAAGGCGTGGCGTACCACACACGGTCGATGTCGATGGTCAGCGACAGGGGATCCGATTCCACACCGCCGTTCACGGCTTTTACCTTAAGGTTGTGCGTTCCGCTCGCCATATCGGTGAATATCAGAGTGGAAGCACCGTAGATATTGTCGGTCGAAGGCATTCGTGTCCATTCGTCATCATCAAGCGCGTAGTAGAATTCCGACTGCGATGTGTTCAGGAATTCCTTGGTGCTGAACCTCACGGAGAAGGAATTGTCGTTGTGGCTCAACTTGAACACACCGGCATCGGCGAGCGGCACATCGAATATGGTGCGTCCGCCCGACTTGTCGCCTGCCACTATCGAGCGGTCGCCTATGAAAAAGTCCGTAACGCGAAGCGTGAGCTTAGGACTGTCGATGTTCACGTCGGATGCCTTGAAATATGCGATGCCGCTGATACCACCGAAATAAATGTTTCCGCTCATGTCCCTGAACGAGGTGTTCTTGTGGAATTCGTTTTGAGGAAGACCGTTGTCAACACTGAAATTGATGAAAGTCTCCCGGCCCGGGGCGAATTTCGTCAGTCCGCGGTTGCTGCTGAGCCACAGGGCGTCGTCGCCATGCTCTATGGCGTACACCGCCATGCTTGGCAGACCGTCGGCTGTCGTGTAGATGCGTTCGGTGTTCATGTCCTTGTCGATCTTCACAAGTCCTTCGCTCGTGCCAAGCCAGATATGTCCGTGCTTAGGCTCTTCGTGTATGGCGTAGACGATCATCCTCCAGTCCATACGCCTGGATATCCTGAATTGAGGATCTACTACATAGAAGCCGTCGTAGGTGCCTACGTATATGCTTCCGTCGCGTTTTGATACGGCGAGGGTGGTCACCCAGTCATTAAGTCCGTCGATTTCAATCTTGCTTGATGTGTGCGATTCCGGATCATATACTATCAGTCCGTTGCCCATCGTGCCCATCAGTATCTTTCCGTCGGGAAGCTCCTCGAAATCATACACGTGGCGCACACGCTGACCGTTGTAGTCAAGATTCACCGGTGTATATGTCCCGTTGTCCGGGTTGAGGATTCCGCATCCTTTGTCGTAGGATCCCACCCATAGGCGGTGACTGGAGTCCTCGAACATGTGTACGATCGACATCGGCAGATCCTTGGTAAAATGCCGGCTTTGAGCTGTGGCAAGATCCACGGCGTAGATTCCGTCGTTGTCTGTTCCCACCATCAGCTGTCCGTTGCCGAGGCGTGTGATGGCTGTGACGCAGCACGATCCTATCACGTTGTATCCCTCCGAGTGCTGCCCTATGCTATGGAAGAATTTCGAGATGGGCGGTATCTTGAGCACTCCCTTTTGATATATGCCCACCCATGTGTTGCCGTAATCGTCGATCGTGATGGCGTGAATCTTCAGCCTCCCGGATTCAAGCGATGGGAAATGGCGGTTGTACACCGACCCGTCGGCGGGATTGTACACCTTGAGTCCGCGTCCGTCGGTGCCGACAAGTAGATTTCCGGCGCGGTCGGGGTATATCACCCGCACGCAAAGTTGCTCCTCACCTAAATCCACCGGCTCGAATGAGTCTGATTCAGGGGTGTATCTGAGCATTCCACGGGTTTCGGTGCCTGCGTACAGATCGCGTTCGCCCACCACGGTCATGGTGATGATCGATGGATCGCCGGCATTGCCGAAATAATGCTTTACCTTTCCGTCGGGTGAAATCCTGAATATGCCGGTCTGTTCGCGCGACATCCACAGATTGCCGTCGGCATCGCATACAGCCCGGCTTGCTGAATTGACCTTGTCGAATCCCGCATCCACCAGCCGGGCGTTGTCACCCGTGCCGTTTATGCGGTAGATAGCGTTGCCTACCGCCCACAGCTCCCCTTTGTCGTTCTGCACCACATCGCTCATGCCCGTGCTTACTCTGCCTGATGCTTCGTTGCGTAAGGGAGGGGAGAAGCGGTCGGTGGCAGGGTCGTAGATCTGCACGCCGGAATGAGAGCAGATGAACAGCCTGTGGTTGCTGTCCTCGAATATATTGTTGATGAAATTCGAGGCTACGGTAGTCGAGTCGGCAGGATTGTTGTGGTATACCTTGAATTTGGAGCCATCAAAGCGGTTGAGGCCATATTCAGTTACAATCCATATCATTCCACGGCTGTCGTAGAATATTTTTTTTATCAGGGTGCTCGACAGATTATCGTCCGACGTGAACATCTGTTCAGTCTGTGCCGATGTCTTCAGTGTGACTAAGAAGATTGATATCAGAAGAAGCACTCCTTTGAAAAATGGTGCCGGTTTTTGCATGGTTTGGTGAAAAAAAGCGATATGATAAAAGTTTTATGTGCAAATTTACGAAATATTTTCCAATCTGCAATAAATCATCGCACTTTCGCATGCAAAAAGGTTGTTGTTATCGAAAATGAAATAGGATAATGCGAGTGTAAATTCCTTTGGAAATAGCGAATGGCTTATTCGAGTACGGGCCAGCCTTCGGGATCGAATTCCATTTTTTTGAGGACGAGTTTCGAGGCGCCGTCGTCAGCCACTGAGTAGCCGTGTGCCATGAAATACCATTGGTCGCCCAGCTTGTAGGCTGAGTTATGGCCTATGCCGTAGTAATTGTCATCGCGCTGGGCTACTATCTCTCCGCCACCTTGTGCCATGTCCTTGCCGCTGCGGTCGAGGTAAGGTCCGGCGACGTTCTTCGATCTTCCTACAACGGTCTTGTAGTTGCTGTTCGGCCCCTTGCAGCAATAGTCCCAAGAAGCGAAGAGATAATAATAGTCGCCCTCGCGGATGATGAACGGCGCCTCGATGGCGTTCGCCCCCGCGTCAGGAGCCTGGTTGGCGCGTTCGAGGTCGTCGCTCGACAAAGCCGCACTTGCTTCGCCGGGCGCATATCTGCGGGCTATTGTGGTAGGTTCAGCCAGCGGCGTGGTGAAATCGTCGGCGAGCGGCACAAGCTGTATGCCGTCCCAGAACGATCCCCATGTGAGCCAAGGCTTTCCCTTCTCGTCGACGATGAGGTTGGGATCTATGGCATTCCAGTCGGTCACGTTCTTCACGCTGCGCACCACCACGCCCTTGTCCTCCCACTTGTATTCAGGGCTCGTGGGGTCGAGTGTGGTATTGGTCATCAGGCCTATGGCGGAGCCATTCTTCCCGAAGGTCGAGCAGCTGTAATAGAGCAGCCACTTGTCGCCGACCTTGCTGATATCGGGAGCCCATGTGTGGCCGCGGTATCCGGGCACTGAGTCCATAGCCCATTGCGGAATTTCCGGCATAAGCGACGGTCCCTCGGTCCATGTCTGAAGGTCGGGAGAGGTCATGGAGCCTACGCCCACTCCTGTCATGAACACATAATATTTGCCGTCCTCGTAAGCCATCACCGGGTCATGGACATCCGGGTTTGTGGCATCGAAACTGTGTCGCCAGCGGCGCGGAGGTGGGGTTGTGTCATCAGCTGTGGCCTGCATCGCGCCTGTTGCGGCGGCAGTCAGCACTATGAGTAGGGTGGGGAAT
The DNA here is from genome assembly GCA_964480085.1 of uncultured Bacteroides sp. Lineage (GTDB taxonomy): Bacteria > Bacteroidota > Bacteroidia > Bacteroidales > Muribaculaceae > CAG-873. The sequence continues at coordinate 39,929 of CAYZPI010000017.1, forward strand.
TTGATTTTCATGGAAAGTAGATTCTTGGAAATGAAATAATCATCAACCGATGTAGGCACGTCCCTACATCGGTTGATGAGATATTGTTTATTTTGCTATGAGCAGGAAATAATTCTTCTTGCCCTTCTGCACTAAGATGTATTTGCCGTTGAGCAGCATCTCCTTGGTGACGGGAGCGTTGATGTCGGCCACTTTCTCCTTGTTGATCGACAGACCGCCACCCTGGGCCAGCTTGCGGAGCTCACCCTTGGAGGGGAACACCGGGGCTGCGTCAGTGAGCAGTTCGGCAAGCTTCATCTCGCCGCCTTCGATGTCGGCCAGCTTTACCTCGAACTGCGGCACACCCTCGAACACGGCGAGCAGAGTCTGCTCGTCGATCTTATGCAGAGTCTCCGAAGCCTTGTTGCTGAAGAGTATCGACGAAGCCTCTACGGCTGTCTCGTAGTCCTCGGCGCTGTGCACCATTGTGGTGATCTCCTTGGCCAGACGCTTCTGCAGCGGACGCTGACCGGGGTCGGCCTTCTGCTCCTCGACGAGTGCTGCCACCTCTTCCTGCGATAGCTCGGTGAAAATCTTGATGTACTTCTCTGCATCCTCGTCGCTCACGTTGAGCCAGAACTGGTAGAACTTGTAGGGCGAGGTGTAGCGGGCGTCAAGCCATACGTTGCCCGACTCCGTCTTGCCGAACTTGCCTCCGTCGGCCTTGGTAATCAGCGGGCAGGTGATGGCATATACGTTCTCCTCTCCGATTTTGCGGCGGATAAGCTCGGTGCCGGTGGTCATGTTGCCCCACTGGTCCGAACCTCCGAGCTGCAGGCGGCAACCCTCGTTCTGGAACAGGTGCAGGTAGTCATAACCCTGGAGGAGCTGGTAGGAGAATTCGGTGAACGACATTCCCTCACGCGATTCGCCCGACAGACGCTTCTTCACAGAGTCCTTTGCCATCATATAGTTGACGGTGATATGCTTGCCGATATCGCGGATGAAGGCCAGGAACGAGAAATCTTTCATCCAGTCGTAGTTGTTGACGAGTTTGGCCGCATTGGGAGCGTCGCTGTCAAAATCAAGAAACTTGGAAAGCTGCTTCTTGATGGCCTCCTGGTTGTGGCGCAGGGTCTCCTCGTCAATGAGCTTGCGTTCCGCGCTCTTCATCGAGGGGTCGCCGATCATGCCGGTGGCTCCTCCAATAAGTGCGATGGGGCGGTGGCCCGAACGCTGCAGGTGCTTGAGCATCATTACGCCCACCAGGTGGCCGATGTGCAGGCTGTCGGCCGTCGGGTCAATGCCTAAGTAGGCCGTGGTCATCTCTTTCTTGAGTTGTTCGTCGGTGCCCGGCATCATCTGGTGAATCATGCCGCGCCAGGTAAGTTCTTTTATGAAATCCATATATTTAATGAAAAATGAAAAATGAATAATGAACAATTTTCACCCGGATGGCTATTATTCACTATTCATTGTTAATTGTTAATTGCTTGAGTGCCTCGCTGATGCGGCGGAATGCCTCGCGGATGAGGTCGTCGCTGGTGGCATAGCTCAAGCGGATGTAGCCGGGCATGGCGAAGGCATCGCCCGACACTGTGGCCACGTGTGCCACTTCGACGAGGAACATGGCCAGGTCGTTGGAGTCAGCGATCACCTTCTCGCCGTATTTCTTGCCGAAATAAGCCGATACCTCAGGGTAGAGATAGAAGGCACCGCTGGGCACATTCACGTTCCAACCCGGAATGGCGCGTGCGAGTTCCACCACCAGGTTGCGGCGGCGTTCGAAAGCCAGGCGCATCTCCTCCACGCATTCCTGCGGACCGGTATACGCAGCCTCGGCAGCCTTCTGGGCTATCGATGAGGCATTGGATGAATACTGTCCCTGCAGCTTCGTGCATGCCTTTGCGAGCCACAGCGGAGCGGCGCAGTAGCCGATGCGCCATCCGGTCATGGCATAGGCTTTCGACACACCGTTGACGATGACCACACGGTCGGCTATCTCGTGGAACGTTGCCATAGAGGTGAACGAGCCGGTGTAGTTGATGTGCTCATAGATCTCGTCGGAGAGCACGATCACGTCGGGATACTCGGCCAGAACGTCGACGAGTCCCTGTAGCTCTTCCTTGGTGTAGACGCTGCCCGTGGGGTTCGACGGAGAGCAGAGCAGCAGCATGCGGGTGCGCGGGGTGATGGCTGCCCGGAGCTGTTCGGGGGTGATCTTGAAATTCTGGCTGATGTCAGCGGGCACGAGGATGCTCTTGCCCTCGGCGAGCTTCACCATCTCCACATAGCTCACCCAGGCGGGAATGGGGATGATCACCTCGTCGCCGGGATTGATGGTGGCGAGGATCACGTTGCAGAGGCTCTGCTTGGCGCCGTTCGACACCACGATCTGCTCCGGAGCGTAGGACACGCCGTTCTCTTTATTCAGCTTTTCCGACACGGCCTGACGCAGGCTAAGGTATCCTGCCACAGGAGTATAGCGAGAGTAATTCTCGTCGATGGCGCGTTTTGCTGCCTCCTTGATGTGGTGGGGTGTGTTGAAATCCGGTTCGCCCACCGACATATTTATCATGTCCACTCCCTGAGCCTTCAGTTCAGAGCTTTTCTGCGACATGGCGAGGGTCGCCGACGGAGCGAGCGACTGTACACGCTGGCTGATATGTTCCATTTTATAATCGTTTATTAATGCTTTTATGAAACTTTAATTTTTCAAACCACAAAGATACGCAAAAATCTTAATATCTTTGTAGCGAAATTGCCATTAGGCTTCTTTATTTTGATGTTTCAGTGATTATCTCAGTTCCTATGCCCGATTTACAGCGTGCAGGGCTGCTTTTCGGCCCCGATGGTATGCAGAAGATTGCCCGCTCCAAGGTGATTGTGATGGGAGTGGGTGGTGTAGGCTCATGGTGTGCCGAGGCTTTGCTGCGCACAGGGGTGGGGCATCTTGCCATCGTTGATGCCGATGTGGTGGATGTCACGAACATCAACCGTCAGCTCCCAGCCACGTCCCTCACTTTCGGACAGCCAAAGGTGGAGGTGCTCCGCAACAGGTTTGTTGAGATCCGTCCGTCGGCCGATGTCAATGCCATCCATGCCTTCTATGCTCCCGGGAATGCCGGGGATTTCCATCTTGAGGATTACGATGTGGTGATTGATGCGATCGATTCCCTTTCCTCCAAGGCTCATCTTATCCTCCATGCCACATCGCTGCCGGGTGTGAGGCTGTACAGCTCAATGGGTGCGGCGAGGAAAACCGATCCATCGTGTATTCAGGACGCGGAATTCTGGAAGGTGAAGGGGTGTCCGCTTGCCAGGGCCCTGCGCGACCGATTCAAGAAGAGCGGTGAGATGCCCCGCCGCAAATTCCGGTGCGTGTTCTCCGACGAGCAGCCTTCCGGAGAGCCCAAGGGCACTTTCATGCCCGTCACCGCCACTTTCGGTATGCATCTCGCTGCCTTGGCCGTACGGGGTATTGTTTCGGCTCCTTAAAGAAATATAACTAATCCATTAATATATGAGAAAAAATTTATTAACCCTTGCATGCATGTCCGCTTTGGCGGCTTCTACTGTCATGTGCACATCAGAAAAACAGCATGAGAATCCTTTCCTGGGCGAGTACACCACGCCCTACGGGATTCCTCCGTTCGAACAGATTGAGTTCGCCGACTATATCCCTGCCATGGAGGCCGGTATCAGCGAGCAGAACGACAACATCGCCAAGATTGTCAGCAATCCCGACTCTGCCACATTCGAGAACACCATCCTTGCGTTGCAGAACTCATCGCCAATCCTGGAGCGGGTGTCATACGTGGTGTATGCCCTCACCGAAAGCAACGCCTGCGAGGAGCTCGATTCAATCTCCGAGGTATTCTTCCCTGCTGTCACCCGCCAGAGCGACGAGGTGCTGATGAACGATGCCCTCTTCCAGCGAGTGAAGACGGTGTATGACAACCGCGCTGCCCTTGACTCTGACCAGCAGCGTCTCACCGAGAAATACTATAAGAACTTCACACGCGCCGGAGCCCTGCTCTCCGATGCCGACAAGGAGCAGCTCAAGGCTGTCAATGCCGAGCTATCCGACCTCTACCTCAAATACAACAAGAACCTTCTCGATGCCACCAACGAGTTCGGTATCGTGGTGGAGGATACCGCCCGTCTCGCCGGACTGCCCGCTTCGAGCATCGCACAGGCTGCCGATGAGGCCAAGGCCCGCGGTCTCGACGGCAAATATGTGTTCACTCTCCATGCTCCGAGCCGTCTGCCCCTGCTGCAGTACGCCGCCGACCGTGACCTGCGCAAGGAGATGTACGAAGGCTACACCTCTCTCGCTTCTTCCGGCGACAAGAGCAACTATCCCGTGATCAACAAGATTCTGCAGGCCCGCGCAAAGAAGGCAAAGCTCTTAGGTTATGACAATTTTGGCGCCTACGCTACCGAAAACGTTATGGCTAAGACCGTGGGCAACGCCGAGAACCTGCTCAAGCAAATCTGGACTCCCGCCGTGAAGCGTGTCAATGAGGAGGTTGTGGAGATGCAGGCCATCGCCGATGCCGAAGGTGGCAATTTCAAGATCGCTCCCTGGGACTACTAT
>CAYZPI010000018.1:0-43934 GCA_964480085.1 uncultured Bacteroides sp.
CTTCGTACAACTACGATCTCATTCAGAATCCAATCCCCGTGGCTCCCGTGGGCAACTCAGCGCCTTACGTATGGAAATGACAGGATTAGAATCAGTCAAATATCAATAAAGCAATTCAACTTTCGCAAGCGAAAGTTGATGGTTATAAGGTTATTAGTTTATAAGGTTATTAGTTTATAAGGTTATAAGACTGTTTATGATATATTGATTCCACGTTATATTAGATTGGCTCAATCTTAAAATGAAAATTATCAAATTTCTTATAACCTCATAACCTTATAACCTCATAACCTTTAAGTTGAGCTTGCGAAACTTAAATAAAGCAACACAATGAAAAAGAATATATTCAACATACTGATGTGGACGATGACCTTCGCCGCTTTCTTCGGGCTCTCGGCCTGCAGCGACGACGACACCATCGACCGCAACTACGGGGTGGACAATGATGAAGTGTATTTCCCCGCCTCATTACCCAAGACAATCGAACTGGCCATCGATGCCAATTCCTTCGATGTGGAACTGCGCCGCGTGCGCACCGCCGACGCCATCACTGTGCCTATTCAGGTGACAGACGAATCCGGTCTCTTCTCCATACCTTCAAGTGTGTCGTTTGCCGCCGGAGCCGATAAGGCGACCATCACGGTGGGATACAGCATCGACGACATCAATTTCGGCGACTTCAAGACTGTGGTGTTGAAAATTGCCGACGAGAATTTCACATCTCCCTACGGAACTTCTTCCTATACGTTCTCAGCGGGTATGAGCGAGCCATGGACCTCGCTTGGAACCGGACAATACTCCGACGCATTCCTGTTCGACGGCTTTTATCCCGCCGTAATTCAGCAGAGCGATCTGGATCCCACGGTGTTCCGTGTAATGAATCCTTACGCAAAGGCTCTTGTGGATTATGGGTACACACAGAACGCCGGACCTTCGGAGTATGTGCAGTTCCGCATCCTCCAGCCTGGTGAGAAGGTCTATGACACTACTGTCACCATGGAGAATCTTGTGATTTTTGATACCTTCCGCACCGGCTATTACCGCGAGGATTACGGAGGCGAGATAGAGTGCTTCTGGCCCGGTCGTTTCACCAGCTACGCTGCCGAGGATACCTGGACACATAATTATGTGAAGAGCTATCAGGACAACGGCAAGCCTGCCGTTGTGCAGCTCGCTCCCTACTACTACATGAATGGCATAGGCGGATGGAACCAGACCCAGAACGATGGCCTTATCACTATCGTGCTCCCGGGTGTGGTCCTGAAGGACGGTTCTGTAACAGTGACACACACCGGTTTTTTCCACGACACGAAGGACAACGTGTCGGTAGTGGCTGATCTCGAGCTTGGAGCCGATGTCGAAGAAGCCAAGGTGGCTATTGTGCAGGGCACCGACGGCGATGCCGGTGCAAATGATGTCATTGGTGGAATAGTGGAGAGCATATCCGTCACTGCTTCGGGCGAGGTGAAGCTTCCAATGCCGGAGGATGCAGAGGATGGCAAGTACACAATAGTGGCTGTAACCTACTTCGATGGTGAGGCCCAGGAATACGACTATGCAACCCTGACATACACCTCCGGAGCGAAGGAGTCATGGACACAGATTGCCACAGGTACATATACCTACGTTCAGTTCTTTGAAGGCGATGACGAAGGTCTGGCCCTCTACCGCAGCAACGACGATCCCACACGCTACAAGATTGCCGACTGGGGCTATGGCGTTGACTTCATCTTCACGATGACCGACGACGGCTCTGTAATGGTGGCTGACCAGGAGATCGGATATGTTCATCCTTCTTATGGAGATGTCTATGTGGATGATGTCGTCGATTTCTCAGGAAGCACAGAATACGGTGTCAGCAGCTATGCCGACGGGGTGTTCACCTTCAACGTTGTCTACTACTGTGGTGCCGGTACGTTCGGAAATGGTCCGGAGACATTCACCATCACCTCCGGCGCACAGGCTCCCGCCAAGCGTGCCCAGGCAGCGGCAAACAAAGCCGGAAAGCTTGCATCCCGGGTTGAGGGAATCACCAGCCAGCAGCTGATGCACAACAGCTTCCCCCTAAAAGCGGCTATACGTCAATAATCAATAAATGAGTAATTAAAACTGAAAGGAGGCGGTCTCGTGAGAAACCGCCTCCTTTACACGAAATAAATAATCGGCGATACTTGCAGCGACATTTGCGAGTGTCGCTTTTTTTTCATAATTTTGCAATATCATCGAAACAATCACTATCATGAAAAACAAATCATCGGTGTATCCCTGGGTGGTCGTAGGACTGCTATGGGTGGTGGCGCTCCTCAATTACATGGACCGCCAGATGCTCTCGACAATGCAGGGCAATATCGCCAACGACATCCCCGCGCTGCGCAACGCCGAGGCTTTCGGCGCGCTTATGGCCATTTTCCTTTGGGTGTACGGATTCTGCAGCCCCTTTTCCGGAGCTGTGGCCGACAGAATGAGCCGTAAGTGGCTTATCGTTGGTTCACTTGGCGTATGGTCGGGTGTGACGTTTGCCATGGGGTATTGCACGGATTTCAGTCAGCTCATGTGGCTGCGCGGGCTGATGGGCGTGAGCGAGGCCCTGTACATCCCGTCGGCACTCTCGTTGATAGCCGACTATTTTACCGGGAAAGGCCGTTCGCTGGCAATCGGCCTGCACATGACGGGTCTCTATTGCGGGCAGGCACTGGGTGGCTTCGGTTCGCTTGTGGCCACCACATGGTCGTGGCAGTCGACTTTCCATTGGTTCGGCATTATTGGAGTGGCTTACGCCGTGATCCTGATTTTTCTGCTTCATGAAAAGGAAAGCCACGGAACAAGCCCGGCGGCAATTTCCGCCGGCAGAAAAACCAGAAAAGAGTCGGTCGTCAGTTCGTTCGCTGTGGTGTTCAGCACCATGGCGTTCTGGGTGATATTATTCTTCTTCGCCACAAGCTCCATACCCGGATGGGCCACCAAGAACTGGCTTCCGACGCTATTCCACGATAACCTTGACCTGAGCATGGAGTGGGCCGGTCCGATGGCCACGCTCACCATTGCCGTATCGAGCTTCATAGGCGTGATGATCGGAGGACCCATCAGCGACCGTTGGGTGCTCCGCAATGTGCGCGGACGCATCTACACGAGCGCCATTGGCCTGTCACTCATGATTCCGGCCCTGGTGTTCATCGGTCTGGCACACAATGCATGGCTGTCGGTGATGGCCGGACTTTTCTTTGGCGTGGGCTACGGCATGTTCGATGCCAACAATATGCCTATCCTGTGCCAGTTCGTGTCTTCCAGACAGCGAGCCATGGCCTACGGATTCATGAACTCGCTCGGCGTGATAATGGGAGCCATAACCACCCAGCTTCTCGGAGGGCTTGCCGACTCCGTGGGCCTGGGGATGTGTTTCGCCCTGATGGGAGGAATCCTGGTGATAGCCCTCGCACTGCAGCTGATAGTGCTCCGTCCCAAATATGACGACAAGGACATGGAGGAGGCCGACTATCTGGCCGCCGACACCATGGAAGCCTGAAAAATCAAACATCTTGGATTTCTTAGGTCACTGACAATCAGGAAACATCAAAAAAATATAAATCTCTACAAACTGTCCACAATGAAATTTGAACCAATCGTAGGGCTCATCGATGCCCCGTTCACGCCGTTCGACAAGGACGGCAATGTCAACTACGAACCAATCCCCGCGTATGCCCGGATGCTTAAGGCCAACGGCCTGAAGGGTGTATTCATCAACGGCTCGTCGGGCGAGGGATATATGCTCACCACCGAGGAACGCAAACGTCTGGCGGAAGAGTGGGTGAAGGCTGCGCCGGAAGATTTCAAGGTGATCGTGCATGTGGGCAGTTGCTGCACACGCGACAGTCATGAGCTCGCACGGCATGCGCAGGAAATCGGGGCATGGGGCATAGGCGCGATGGCTCCGCCGTTCCCGAAGATCGGCCGCATAGAGGAGCTGGTGAAATATATCGAGCAGATAGCCTCGGGCGCGCCCGACCTGCCTTTCTACTACTACCATATCCCGGCGTTCAACGGCGCATATCTGCCCATGGTGAAGCTACTTGAGGCCGTGGACGGACGCGTGGAGAATTTCGCCGGCATCAAATACACGTTCGAGAGCATCTATGAATACAACCAGTGCCGTCTCTACAAAGACGGCAAGTACGACATGCTCCACGGCCAGGACGAGACCATCCTGCCAAGCCTTGCCATGGGCGGCGCGCGCGGCGGCATCGGCGGAACCACCAACTACAATGGACGTGAGCTCGTGGCCATCATAGATGCCTGGAACCGCGGCGATATCGAGGCTGCCCGCGAGCATCAGAATTTCTCGCAGGAGGTGATCAACGTGATATGCCATTTCCGTGGAAACATTGTGGCCGGCAAACGCATCATGAAACTGATCGGACTTGACCTCGGACCCAACCGTGTGCCGTTCCAGAACATGACCGACGAAGAAGAGGCCACCATGAAGCGCGAGCTGGAGGAGATTGGATTTTTTGAACGTTGCAACAAAATCGACTGACCATGAAGCTGGATGAAAATACACGCAAGGAACTGCTTGCGCTTCGCGAGCGTTATGCCGCCGACCTCACCACCGACATAATGCCATTCTGGCTCCGGCACGGCTGGGACCGCGAGCACGGCGGCGTATACACCTGCCTCGACCGTGAAGGCCGCCTGATGGATTCCACGAAATCCGTGTGGTTCCAGGGACGCTGCGGATTTATCGGCGCTTATGCCTACAATACGGTGGAACGCAATCCTGACTGGCTTGCGCTGTCGAAGAGCTGCATCGACTTCATCGAGGCACACTGCTTCGACTCCGACGGCAGGATGTATTTCGAGGTTACGGCCGACGGACGCCCCCTTCGCAAGCGCCGCTATGTGTTCTCCGAGTGCTTCGCCATCATAGCCATGGCAGAGTATGCCAAGGCCACCGGCTCGGAGGAATACGCCCGCAAGGCTCTTGACCTCTTCAAACGCACCATCGGATTCATCAACACACCCGGTGTGCTCGAACCGAAATATCTGCCCGCACAGCAGGCCATAGGCCACTCCGTGACAATGATCCTGATCAATACGGCAGCCCGCGTGCGTGAGGTGATGCCCGATCCGGTGCTCGATGAGCAGATAGCGCGTTCGGTCGACGCAATACGCCGCTATTTCGTGCATCCCGAGTTCAAGGCCGTGCTTGAGATGGTGACTCCCGACGGCAAGCTCATCGACACCATGGCAGGGCGCGTGATCAACCCCGGCCACTGCATCGAGACGGCATGGTTCCTTCTTGACGAGGCCCGCCACAGCGGCGACGCCTCCATCCGCGACCTCGCCCTGCAGATTCTCGAATGGTCGTGGGAGTGGGGATGGGACGAAGAGTATGGCGGCATCATCAATTTCCGCGACTGCAAGGGCTTCCCGGCTCAGGACTATTCGCAGGACATGAAATTCTGGTGGCCCCAGACCGAGGCCATGATAGCGGCGCTATATGCCTACGAGGCCACGGGCGACAGCCGCTGGCTCGCTCTGCAGCGCCGTGCCCACGACTGGGCTTACGGACACCTCAACGACCCGGAGTACGGCGAATGGTTCGGCTATCTCCACCGCGACGGCACCGTGGCGCAGCCCGCAAAAGGCAACCTCTTCAAGGGACCCTTCCACATCCCGCGCATGATGATAAAGAATATCGAACTTATCGACCGCATGACTGCGGAATAAGGCGCGACGTATGAAGACGAGTATCCGACGCGGGGTGGTGGCCGTTGCCGTGACCCTGTGCGCGACTGCGGCAGCTCTCTGCGCATCGAAGTCCGATGAGCGCCCTGAGCCTGTGCGCGTAGCCTGCATAGGCAACAGCATCACCTACGGGCTGCGTGTCGACGACCGCGAGAACAACGCCTATCCCTTCAAGCTCCAGAAGATGCTCGGACCGGGCTATGAGGTGAGGAATTTCGGCAATTCGGGCGCAACACTCCTGCGCCACGGTCACAAGCCCTACAACACTCTCCCCGAATATGGCGAGGCTCTAGATTTCAAGCCGCAGGTGGCGGTGATACATCTGGGCATCAACGACACCGACCCTCGCAACTGGCCCAACTATTCCGACGAGTTCGTTGGCGATTATCTCCGCCTTATCGACACGCTGCGCGCCGTGCAGCCCGATGTGAGGATTATCGTGGCTAACCTTACGCCGATCGGACCCTCGCACCACCGTTGGCGCTCGGGCACATTGCAATGGCGCGACAGCATCCGCAACGCCATCACCCGTGTGGCTGACATAGCCCGTGTGGAACTGATTGATTTCGAGACTCCGCTGATCGACAGTCCGCAACTGCTGCCCGACGCCATCCATCCGAATGTGGAGGGCTCGGAATTGATTGCAGATTACACGCGCGGCGCCATCACCGGCGAGTGGGGTGGACTGACATTGTCGCCGCTCTTCACCGACGGCATGGTGCTTCAGCGCCGGCAGCCCCTGCATATTTCGGGTCGGACGGATGCAGGAAGGCGAGTGACGGTGAGTCTTGGACGTCAGAGACGTTCGTCGGTGGCCGATGGCCTGGGACAATGGGAAGTGACTCTTCTGCCGATGGAGGCTGCCACCGGACTGACTCTGACTGTGGATGACGGGCACACCACCCGAAAATTCAATGATGTGGCGATAGGTGAGGTGTGGATAGCCTCCGGACAGTCGAACATGGAGTTCCGGCTCTCCGCCGACATCGACAAGGACGATGCGCTGGCCAGGGCAGACGATCCCAATCTGCGTCTTTTCGACATGAAGCCGGCCTATATCACCAATGCCCAAAAATGGGACAGCACCGCACTCAGGAGTGTGGACCGCCTGGAATATTACAGGCCCACTCAGTGGCAGGCGTCGACACCGGAGACGGCATCGAAGTTCTCGGCTGTGGCGTGGTATTTCGGACGGATGCTCCGCGACAGTCTCGATGTGCCGGTGGGTATCATCTGCAATGCTGTGGGCGGCGCTCCTGCCGAGAGTTTCATCGACCAGCAGACCCTGCGGCATCATATCCCGGAGATACTGGTGGACTGGCGCAAGAACGATTATCTCATGCCTTGGGTGCGCAAGCGTGCGGGCGAGAATGCTCCCGCCGACTCCAATCCCGGTCAGCGGCATCCTTACGAACCGGGTTATCTACACTCGGCCGGTGTGAAGCCGCTCGGCAATCCCGACGTTTCCGGGGTGATATGGTACCAGGGAGAGTCGAACGCCCACAACATCGAGGTGCACGAGCAGCTTTTCCCTTTGCTTGTCGACACATGGCGGAATGAGGTCCGCAGGGCGGACCTGCCTGTGTATTTTGTGCAGCTTTCGGGCATCGACCGGCCGTCGTGGCCATGGATGCGCGACAGCCAGAGGCGGTTGGCGGAGAGCTTGGACGGGGTGGAGATGGCCGTGAGTTTCGACCACGGCGACAGCCTTGATGTGCATCCGCGCAAGAAGGCTCCTGTGGGTGAGCGTCTTGCACGTATTGCCCTCAACCGTACCTACGGACATGAAGGCGTGGAATACGCCGGCCCGACACCTGTGGCGGCGTGTAAGGATGCGGCGGGCAATGTCACCATCATCATGAGTCACAGCCGCGGCATGCGTACATCCGACGGCCAGGCACCGCGCACATTTGAGGTGGCTGCTGTCGACGGGCAGTTTGTGCCGGCTGTGGCGACAATCAATGGCGACCGCATCGTCCTTACAGGCCACAATATCGCCTCCCCCCGCTATGTGCGCTATGGCTGGCAACCATTCAGCCGCGCAAATCTCATCAATGACAATAACCTTCCAACATCCACTTTCAAAATGAATGTGATCAACTCTTCTCCTTCGGCGATTGACCTTACGGTGGTAGAAGGAGCTCCCCGCAGCGAAAGCGGGATAGAACATGGTGTCTCCGCCGCTTACGCCGGTATGGCCGGAGCGATGCCGGTGATTGCAGGCGGCTGCAACTTTCCACAGAAAGATCCGCTGGCCGCTGATGCCGTGAAGCGTTTTTACAAGGGCATCTATGCTGCCGAGCCTGATGGCGACAGACTTAAATGGAAAAAGATCGGTGAGCTGCCCCAAGCCGCCGCCTACGGTGTGTCGGCACCGACGGCTGAGGGTCTTTTTATAGCCGGAGGTCAGACTCCGGAAGGCTCTCTGCGGACGGCCATGATGATAACAGTGGATGCATCTGGTAAATGCACCGTGAGCCCCCTCGCTCCGCTGCCGGTGGCAGTGGACAATGCCTACGCTGCATCCGACGGCATGACGGTGTACGTGGCAGGTGGCAACAACGATGGCAAACCCTCGCGCAAGGTGTGGGCCTACGATGTGGCCTCGGATGCGTGGAGCGAGCTTCCCGATATGCCGGGGAATCCTCGTGTGCAGCCTGTGGCCGCCGTGTCAGGTGAGAAGCTTTATGTGTGGGGCGGTTTTGCCGGACGCACCGCCGAGGCTGAACCTACCTTCGAACTTGGTGGCCTTTGCTACGACCCCGACACACGAACCTGGACAGATGCACCCGCGGCCGAGGATGCCGACGGTTATCAGGTAGGACTTGCCGGAGGTGTGGCCCTTACGCTTGCCGACGGACGTGTGCTGGCTGCCGGAGGTGTGAATCCAGAGATATTCCTTTCGGCAATACGTGCACAACCCGCCGACTATCTGACTCACGATCCGGAATGGTACCGCTTCGGGAAGGCTATCCTGCTGTTCGATCCCGCCACGGGAATATGGGCTGAGGCCGGGCGCTCGCGGGAGGCGGCGAGAGCCGGGGCTGCCGTGATGGACGGAGGTGACGGCTCCTTCTATCTGCTTGGCGGCGAGTTGAAACCACGTATACGCACACCGCGCGCCCTGCGCATAAACATAAGAAAATGAAGATGGAAGAGAAAATTGACATTCGCGAACACGACCTGTCGGCAAGTTGCTACGGCGCGGCCCGCAGGCATGCCTACGACATAGCCCTTCTGCCATGGGGAGCTACAGAACCTCATAATCAGCATCTGCCTTATCTGACTGATGCAATACTCTCGCACGATGTGGCTGTTGACGCCGCCATCATCGCGCGCCGCCGCTATGGAATCATGGCGATGGTGCTTCCCGCCATGCCTTTGGGTGCGCAGAACCCTGGCCAGCGCGACCTTAGCTTCTGCATCCATTATCGTTCGGCCACACAGATGGCCGTCCTTACCGATATTGTGGCCTCACTGCATCATCAGGGTATCCGGCGGCTACTGATCGTCAACGGTCACGGAGGCAACACGTTCAAGCCGATGATACGCGATCTTGCGGTAGACTATCCGGATATGCTTATCGCTGCGGGCGAATGGTTCAAGGGAGCCAAGGCGTCCGAATATTTCGACGCACCGGGCGATCATGCCGACGAACTGGAGACATCGGTGATGATGCACTACCATCCGGAACTTGTGAGTCTGGAGGAAGCCGGCGACGGCCACAGCCGCGGATTCGCCGATGAGGTACTCGCTTCGGGCACAGTGTGGGTGCCGCGCAACTGGCTCCGCGTGAGCGATGATACGGGCATAGGCGATCCATGCACCGCCACGGCAGAGAAGGGGAGGCGCTTCGCCGAGGCTGTGGCCTCCCGATATGCCGAAGCGATCAAGGCACTCTGTGCCGATGACCTCTACGAGAAGTAATTTTTTACAGATTCACTTCCCGTAGTTCGCCGGTGTATGAGTCCATCACGAATCCGCGAACGTTCACTCCCGACGGTGGCATCAGAGGGTGGCGTGCGATGAGGTCGACAGTCTCCTTCACGGCTTCGTCGGTGTCCTCGAATCCATGAAGCCAGCTGTCGAGGTCGATGCCACAGTGCTTCATCAGGGTGATGTGTTCTTCGCTCACACCTCGCTCTTTCATCAGATGCTGCATCTCATGGGCATCCATGCCCTGCACGCCGCAGCCTGTGTGACCGATGACCATTATCTCCTCCACGCCAAGTTCATATACGGCTATCAGGATGGAGCGCATCGTGGAGTCGAATGGGTTGGTGATCGTGGCACCGGCGTTCTTGATGATCTTCACGTCGCCGTTGCGCAGACCGAGGGCGGCGGGGAGGAGTTCCACAAGGCGCGTGTCCATGCAGGTCACAATCGCGATTTTCTTGTCGGGGTATTTGCTTGTCGCGTATTTCTCATATCCTTTTTCAGCCACAAACTTGCGGTTGAATTCCATCATTTCCTGTATCATAGTAGGTTATAAGTAATAGTGAATAGTGGATAAGTATAGGTGATATCTATCACTTAAGCTGTGACAGCCAGTAGGTAAGTTCGGATGTCCATTGGGGCTTGTAGGGGAACGAGTCGCGGAATCCCCAGCCGTGACCGCCGGTTGGATAGATGTGCATTGTGGAGATCACACCGTTGTCGGTGAGGGCGCGGAAATAGCGAAGGGAGTTCTCAACAGGCACAGCCTTGTCATCGCTGCTGTGCATTATGAATGCCACAGGAGTGTCGGCAGTGACTTGCAACTCATTTGAATAAAGTTCCTCTTTCTCCTTGGAGCCATCCTTGCTTATGAGGTTATCGTGTGTCCCCATGTGGGTGATCGCCGGGTCGAGGCTTATCACAGGATAGAAGAGAATCTGAAAGTCGGGACGGGAGTCGGGGGTGTAGTGTGTGGCGGCGGTAGCTGCGAGGTGTCCGCCGGCCGACGAACCCATTATGCCCACTTTCTTTATCCCCCACTGGTCGGCGTTGGCGCGCATTATGCGTATGGCCTGCAGTGCGTCGCTGAGAGGCACATCGTCATGACCTTGCGGCATACGGTAGAGCAGTACGGCGTAGGTGATGCCCTGGGCGTTGAACCAGTCGGCCATGTCGGTACCCTCGTGATAGCGGGCAAGATGTCCGTAACCCCCGCCGGGACATGCCACAACTGACAGACCGTTAGGATTCTTGGCAGGATATACAAGCAACACGGGTTCTTCTACGATATTGTTCTTCTTCGCCTGTTCTTCACTGAAACCGAACGGCACCGGATTTGGCGCCCCGTCGGGCCACACCTTCAGTTCGATGGGTGTAGCGGCTGATGCTGAGAGCACGGATGCAATCAAAGTAAATAATAGAAATATTTTTTTCATGATAAGTAATTTAAGTTATAGGTTATAGTGAATAGTGAATAAGTAGTTGAAGGACAAAGCACTTATTCACTATTCACCATCATTTCTCACTTAGCTTGTGCGCAGGCGGCGGCAAGCATCTCGGAAAGGGTGGGATGGCCGTGGACCACACCTCGTGCTATCTCATCGATGTTGGTGCCGTCGACCATGAATGCCGTGGCTTCGGCCACCAGGTCGGAGGCATGCGGTCCTATCACGTGGCATCCGAGCATCAGGCGTGTGGCAGGGCTATAGATCACTTTCACGAACCCGTCACCTTCGCCCATGGCAAGAGCCTTGCCGTTGGCTGCGAACATTGCCTTGGCGGTGGCGTAGCCGATGCCTTCGGCTTCGCACTGCTCTTCGGTGAGACCGACCATCGCACATTCGGGGATGGTGAACACTGCCGACGGGATGTATTCGAGATCGACATCTTCGCCTAAGGCCACGCGTGCCTGGGCCGAAGCGGCATGAGCGAGCATGCATTTGCCGTTGACATCGCCCACGGCATACACTCCATTCACCGATGTGCGCATCTCGTCGTCCGCCTCAATGAATCCGCGCTGTGTGAGCTTTATGCCGGCATCCTCACAGCCTTCGGGCACAACAGGTCGGCGCCCCACTGCCATGATCACTGCATCGCAGCCCACGGAGGCCTCGCCTTTCTTGCCGGTGTACACCACTTCCATTCCTTCGCGGATGGCTGTCACCTTAGCTCCGACTACGGTCTTCACACCACGGCGCGACAGAGTGGAGCGCAGGCGCTTCGCCACCTCCTTGTCGAAAGGCGGAAGGATTTCGGGGCAGTATTCCACTACAGTCACCTCCACGCCGAAGGCGGCAAGGATGGAGGCGAATTCCATACCGATCACTCCTCCGCCGATGATACACACACGGCCTGGCAGCGAGGTGAGCTTGAGGAAATCGTCGCTCGACATGGCGAGTTCGGCTCCCTCGATGGGGAGGGTGGCGGGCTTGGAACCTGTGGCGATAAGGATAGTGGGGGCGGTGTATTCCTCCTCGCCCACGATCACCTTCGGTCCGGCGGCGAGACGGGCCTCGCCATTGACCACATTCACCTTGGCGAGCATCTGGCTGATGCCACGGCGCAGACGGTCCATCACCTCTCCGGCACGGCTGACAGCCGTGCCATAATCGGTGGTGAAGCCTTCGATGTTAACGCCGAACGCGGCGCAGTCCTTCACTGTGAGTATGGCTGATGCCGATGCGCAAAGGCATTTGGTGGGAATACAGCCACGGTTGAGGCATGTGCCTCCAAGAAGGTCACGCTCGATAAGCGTGACCTTCTTCCCTTCGGCAGCGGCTTCGGCTGCTATCTCGTAGCCGCCGGGTCCGCCTCCGATTATTATGATGTCGGATGTGTTCATTTCATTTCTTTCCATGTTACCACCGGGTGCAGGGCTGCCTCGGTGTCGTCGGGGTGGGAGATTGGGGTGTTGTGCGGAGCTGTTTTCACCATTTCCGGATTCTCCTTGGCCTCAACGGCGATTTCGCGCATTGCCTTGATGAAGCTGTCGAGCGTCTCGCGGCTTTCGGTCTCGGTAGGCTCGATCATCAGCGACTCGTGGAAGAGAAGCGGGAAATAGATTGTAGGAGCATGGAAACCGTAGTCGAGCAGACGCTTGGCCACGTTGAGGGTGGTGACACCGGTGCTCTTGTCAATCAGACCGTCGAACACGAACTCATGCTTGCACGGACCCTCGATGGGCAGCAGGTAGAGGTCGCGCAGATGGTGCATTATGTAGTTGGCGTTGAGGGCGGAGAGCGGACCCACCATCTTCAGGTTCTCGGCACCGAGCGACATGATGTATGCCAGGGCTTTCATCTCCACGGTGAAGTTGCCAAGCCACATCGACACGCGTCCAAGAGAAATGTCGGGGCACTCGACATCGTAGGAGCCGTCGGCTTTCTTTACCACGTGAGGATTGGGCAGGAACTGTTCGAGCCCCTTGCGCACACCGATGGGGCCTGCTCCGGGACCGCCACCGCCGTGAGGCGTCGAGAAAGTCTTGTGCAGGTTGATGTGCATCACGTCGAAGCCCATGTCGCCCGGGCGTGCCACGCCCAGCATCGGGTTGAGGTTGGCTCCGTCGTAGTACATCAGCGCTCCGCAGGCATGCACGGCCTCGGCTATCTCCGGAATATGCTTCTCGAACATTCCCACAGTGTTGGGATTGGTCATCATCACCGCGGCCACCGATTCATCGAGCTTCGAGCGGAGGTCGTCGACATCCACCGTTCCGTCGGGCAGGCTCTTCACCTCCACGATCTGGTAGCCACAGACGGCTGCCGAGGCGGGGTTGGTGCCGTGGGCGGAATCGGGCACGATCACCTTGGTGCGCGCCCAGTCGGCGCGGCTGTCGTGGTAGGCGTGTATCACCATCAGACCGGTGAGCTCGCCGTGTGCTCCGGCGAACGGATTGAGGGTGAATTCCGACATGCCGGAGATCTCCGACAGCATCTGCTGCAGGGTGTAGTATATTTCAAGTGCTCCCTGTGTGGTCGAAACGGGCTGCAGAGGGTGGAGGCGACTGATCACTGGGCTTGCGGCAATCTCCTCATTGATCTTAGGATTGTACTTCATGGTGCACGATCCCAGGGGGTAGAATCCGGTATCGACACCGAAGTTGTTGTTGCTCATGTTGGTGTAGTGGCGTACCACCGTCGGTTCGTCCACCTGGGGCAGGTCAGGGGGTGTCTGGCGCGACAGTCCGGCGGGGATGGCATTGGCCAGTGCATCGCCATCGTATGTGTTGCGGGGCAGGCTGTAACCTTTTCGCCCTTCGCGAGAAAGCTCGAAAATGAGCTTGCCGTAGTATTCTCTGTTCATGGCTCAAAGATTTTTTACGAGTTCTACATATCGGTCACAGTCCTCGCGGGTCTGCATCTCAGTGACGGCTATCAGAAGAAGGTCGTCGGCGAGTTTCACCCCGGCGAATATGCCTTCTGCAAGAGCCTTTTCCACTATCGCATCCACGTTTCCGGCATCCACCTTCATAAGGAATTCGTTGAGGAATGGCTTGTCGTAGAGTCTGTGCATCTTGCCGGTGGCTTCGAGCTGCGAGGCGAGATAGTGCGCTCCGGCGCAGCTCAGCTCGTTGACCTCGCGCAACCCCTTCGCGCCCATGAGCGACAGGTACACTGTGGTGTATAGAGCCATGAGCCCCTGGTTGGAGCAGATATTGGATGTGGCCTTCTCGCGGCGGATATGCTGCTCACGGGCCTGGAGGGTGAGGACGAAGACGCGGCGTCCATCCTTATCCTTCGTGGCTCCGACGATGCGTCCGGGCATTTTGCGGATGAGAGCCTTGGTGACACACATGAATCCGAGGTAGGGACCGCCATAATTGAGCGGCATACCCAATGACTGGGCGTCGCCAACTGCTATGTCGGCACCCCATTCGCCGGGAGTGCGTATGGCTCCGAGGGCTGAGGCCTGGCAGTTCATCACCAGCAGGGCCTTGCGCTCGTGGCAATAGTCGGCCCATCCGGTGTAGTCTTCCACGATGCCGTAGAAATTGGGGGCGGCGACGATAACGCCGGCCACATCACCGGCTCCCATCATCTCGTGGAACTCGTCGATGTCGGTCACGCCATCCTTTGCCGGAATCACTTCGAGTGTCACCTTGTGGTAGCGGGCATAGGTGCGCACCACATCGGCCACGGCGGGATTGACGGTCTCGGAGATGAGCACACGGTTCTTTTTGCGTGCGGCGGCCACGCACATCATCATGGCTTCGGCGGTGGCAGTGGCGCCGTCGTACATCGAGGCGTTCGACACATCCATGCCCGTAAGGGCCGTCATCATCGACTGGTATTCGAAGATGTATTGCAGTGTGCCCTGGGAGATCTCGGGCTGGTAAGGAGTGTAGGCTGTGAGGTATTCGCTGCGGCTAAGGATATTGGCTATCACTGCCGGCGAATAATGGTCGTAGAATCCCGCGCCGCCGAAGCAGATGAGGTCGGTGCAGCGGGAGTTCATCTTGTTGAAGAAATCACGCACCTCCTTCTCGCTCATCTCGGCGGGAAGGTCGTAGTCGCGTCTGAGTTTCAACTGTTCGGGCACGTCGCTGTAGAGGTCATCGAGGGTCTTGGCATTGCAGGCCTCGAGCATTGCGGCGATATCCTCTTCAGTGTGGGGGAGGTATCTGTGCAGCGACATGGATCAGTGTTTTTCGCTTTCGCAAAGGGCTGCGTATGCAGCTTCGTCGAGCAGGTTGTCGAGTTCGGCGGGATCGCTCATCTCCACCTTGATGATCCAGTTGTTCATCGGGTCTTCATTGACCAGACGGGGGTTGTCGATGAGTTCTTCGTTGATCTCTACCACGGCACCCGACACGGGAGCATATAGATCGGAAGCTGCCTTCACCGATTCGATGGCACCGAATTCCTCTCCGGCTGTCACATCGTCGCCCTGTTCGGGCATATCGACATATACAACATCGCCGAGCTGCGCGGCTGCAAAGGTTGAGATACCTATTAAGGCTGTGTTGCCTTCTACTTTCACATATTCGTGTGAGGGAAGATACTTGATCATAGCTATTATTTTTGATTAATTAATTATTTATGTTGATTTTTGATTATAGTGAGAGAGTCGTCAGAGACCGGCTATTTGGATTTCTGAAAGCCCTGTGAAAAGAATTATATCGGATGTGGGCATCCCTCTTCTCTTCATCTGCCTGGCGATATCCAATTTTGCTGCTTCCATGCCTTCCTTTCTGCCTTCTTTTCTGCCTTGTTCTTCACCTATCTTGATGCCTTCTTCTTTTTTGAATTCAAGTTCGGATTGCCTTTCCATCTCCATCATTATGGAACTACGGTAGGCCACGATGTCCTCCGCTGCCATTGATGCAATCTCAGATGCGTTAAACAGATCTTCATATTCTCCTGACTTGTAGGGCTTCGATTCCTTGTCTAAATTCTCCATATTCTTTACAAGATAAAGTTGTCTTTCTAATTCTGATTTACATTCTTCCCATTCGTGGCTCACATGGTCCAACGACAAGAAAAAAATCTTGATGTCTTCTGTGAATACCACATTGGTCTCCCTTTCCATAAGCACTATTTCATTTACAAGTCTCTTTTCAAAGGGGCGCATGTCGAAATCAGTGATGACAATCAGATACACTGGCTCGAATTTGTATGAACCACCGATCTCTCCTTGACGGAAGATACAGGAAGACATATAGAATACCATCCTCTTGCCAAAGAGGATGGATGGCTCCTGCTGCATTTCGACAATAAAGTGATAGCCGGCGTTGGTAGTACAGTATGCGTCATATACGATGCGTTTTCCATTCTTGTCAGGAGGAAGCACTTCTTTGTCCTTGAAAGTTATGTCGGTGATAACCATCTTTCCCTCGAATAGGGCATTTAAGAATTTCTTCAAAACGTCGGCATGCTCCGGAGAGCAGAATGCAGGTTTGAACCCGTAGTCAGAGCGAAGTTTGATGAAAGTCTTGCTAAGAAGGCTATCGACAGTTTCTTTCATGATGGCTTTGTCACTTTTTGTAATTTGGTGTGTAGAAGCGTTTTTTTACCACGGTGGCGGGGAACACCTTGCGGCGGACCTTCACCTGCAGAGGAGTGCCGAGCTTGGAGTATTCCGATTTGACGAGTGCGAATGCCAGATTCTTGTCAAGGGTGATAGAGTGGTAGCCTGTGGTGATCTCGCCTACAGTCTCGCCTTCAGCATTGAGTACCTCGTAGCCATGGCGGGGTATAGCCTGCCCCTCTACCTCTAACCCTACTATCTTACGTGTGGCCCCTTCTGCTTTCTGACGGGCGTTTACCTCACGGCCGTTGAACTCAGGCTTCTCGAAGCGCACGAACATTGCCAGCCCTGCCTCAACGGGAGTGATCTCGTCGGTGAGCTCATCGCCGTAGAGTGGCAGTCCGGCCTCGAATCTCAATGTGTCGCGACACCCGAGTCCGCAGGGCTGCACGCTGGCTTCCATCAGTCTGTCCCACATGGCGCGGATTACCTCGTGTGATGAATATATCTCGAAGCCGTCCTCTCCGGTGTAGCCTGTGCGGCTCACTATGGTGGGCTCGCCATCCACCACTATATCCTTGAATGTGTAGAACGTAAGATCCGACGCATCGATGCCGAGTACGTCGCGCAGCGTCTCCTCGGCTTTTGGCCCCTGCAGGGCTATCTCTCCGTAATGATCGCTCAGGTGCGTCACCTTCACGTCAAATGTCTCGGCATTCTTCTCAATCCATGCCCAGTCTTTGTCGATGTTGGCTGCATTTGGTACCATGAAGAACTCATGGTCGTTGCGTTTGTACACGAGCAGGTCGTCGACCACACCGCCTTCTTGGTTGAGCATCATGCCGTAGAAGATTTTTCCGTCGGGTGCGCCGGTGACATCGTTTGAAAATATGAAATTGACGAATTTCTCGGCTTCATTGCCCGTAACGAGCACTTCGCCCATGTGTGATACATCGAACACGCCTACGTTGGTGCGCACGGCGTTGTGCTCATCCACAATTCCTTTGTACTGGATGGGCATGTCGAATCCACCGAACGGACTCATAAGTGCGCCTAAGGCGACATGGCGGTCGTGAAGACACGTTTCTTTCATGATTATTTATATTTTAGGTTAAGTGGTTAGATATTCAATAAATTTCGGTGTGGTGAGTCCGGCTATTATTTCCGATGCATCAGTGCCTTCGAGAGCCTTGCTTAGTTCGCCGGGTTCAGGGCGGCAGCCCTTCAGACGGTCGAGAAGGGAGGTGTCGAGATCGGAGAGAATGAAAAAATCACCGGTGATGTCGATGTCGGCGATTCGGTCGCCGTCGAGGGTCATGATTGTGTCCATCTCGCCCACGCCTTCCACGCGGCGCAGCTTACGCTTTTGCGTTCCGGGCATTCCGAGAATACCACGGTTGCCGAACCTCCATTTCATGTCATAATAATGGCTCTCGATTTTTTCTATTGCGGTGACGTCGGCGGCCGTGAGGGTGTAGGTGCTGTCGGTAAAGCTGTCGAGTATGTGTGTTTCGAAGGCTTCGATAGTGAGGTGGGGGAGATGCTGGGATATGGTGGTGATGCGGCTTTCTACGGACGCCACCTTATTGGATTCAAGCTTGGAACGAGAGGGGGTTATGGCACGTGTCATGTGTTCCGGATCGGTGGAGTAAAGCATGGTGCCGTGAACTATGCTCCTGTCGGGAAGGTGGTAGAAGGCGTTGCCAGACACTTTTTTTCCTGCCACAAGCACATCATTGCGCCCTGAGGCTGCAGCGTCGAGACCAAGGTTGCCCAGCATTGCAGCCACACGCCCCGTATAACCGGAAAATGTGGTGGTGACATCTGTGGAGGGGGTGATGTAGCTCATCATCAGGTTGTCCATGTCGGCATACACGCAGCCGCCGCCGCTTCGCCGGCGATACACCTCAATGCCATGATCGCGGCAGTATTCCATATCAACCTCAACCATAGGGTTCTGGTTGCGTCCGAAAATAACGGTCGGCCTCACCCTCCATGTGAAAAAGTATTCCGCCGGGGGCAAAGTCCGAGCCACCCACTCCTCTACCGCAAGATAGAAAGGCAGGCGACGTCCGGTTGTAGGTGGCACTATACGAATCATTGTGTCAAAGGTAAGAAATAATCCTCAATCCGGCAAAAAAATCTTGCCTTTCTCCCTGCCTGGTGTAAATTTGAATACAATTGGCCTTATTCAATGCCAATAACCGAGGCATTGGCAAATTTTTTTGTTTGGGAGGTTAGGTTTTTGGCAAGTCGGGTGTCTTATATATAAAACCGTAAAATTGACTGAATTCATGGCAAGGATAATTTTGCTTGTATGTGCCATATCGACATTTTTCATGGCCGGTGCAGAGACATTCGTATATCGTTTCAGCTCCACTCCGCTCCCCGTGGCAATCCAAAGGATTATGGCGGACCATACGTCGCTCGACATCAACTTCATCAATAATGAACTTGAAACTACTACACGAGCGCAAACGTAAATGCCGAAAACGCCTACGATGCCATCCGCCAGACAATCGGGCTGAATCCTGTGACAGTGGTAAAGGCAAATGACACTTACTATATCGAAGCCCTACAACATGGAAAGTATGTGTTCAGTGGGCGTGCTTTCGGTTCTGACAAGGAGCCTGTGGCAGCGGCTACCGTCTTTCTGCTCACACCGAGGGATTCTTCCATCATAACATTTGGTGTTACCGATGATTCCGGCAGATTTTCAATTCCTTGTGACCGGCAGAAAGTCATCGCCAAATTATCCTGCATGGGCTATAGGACCACATACCGTCTTTGCAACACTTTCGACATAGGTGGCATCATAATGCCTGAGCAGGCTGTGAATCTTGATAATGTGTCAGTTGAGGCCGACAATGCACACTTGTATGCCGACCGCTCGGTGTTTATACCCACTGCGCGCCAGAAGAACGCATCCCAGACCGGGGCAGATCTGCTCAGCCACATGGCTATTCCACAGCTTGGCCTTATATCGGGGAGCGAGGTGAGTACGAATTCAGGCAAGCATGTGGACATCTTCATCGACTATTTGCCGGCATCGGAAAGCGATCTGCGGGCAATGCGTACGGAGGATGTGAAGAAGGTTGAATATTATCAATTTCCTTCAGATCCCCGGTTTCAAGGCGATAAGTATGTGATCAACTTTGTGATGCAGAAATATGAATATGGCGGATACATCAAGACCTTCGGGCACACCAACCTTATCAGCAATCCCGTGGGGGAATTATTGTCGAATATCCGTCTCCAGCATAAGAACATGACATATGATATCATGGGATCGACCTATCATTATGATCGTAAACACGAGGGATCAGAACTTACAGAGACATATCGTCTGCCACAAGAGACAGGAGAGGTCAAGGAATTCCAACGCTTCTCCAATACGACGGCCTCTCTCCAGAAACGCAGCTGGTACTTTGCCACACTGAAGGCTACATATAATTCTGATGATATCCAGGCGTCTTCGCAAATCAAAGGCAGGATCGACAATCAACCGAACTCTGAAAAAAGCGGTAGTGTCACGTATAGCATTCCTGACTATGATGACAGTGAATATTCATCTCTCTTCAACGAAAGATCGCAATTTATAGCCTACGAGGGCTACTATTTCTTCAAACTGCCCTTGAATAATTCAATCAGATTCAGCCCTGCGTACAGCTATTCCCACACTGAACAGAATTCTGCCTACAGGGAGAAGGGATTCGCTGAAATCATTAACGGTGCATCCGACAGAACCAACAAATTCTCGGGTATCCTGAAATTCATACATAAATTCGGCAGTTATGGAAATCTGTCATTAGGCCTGAACGGGTCGTATGAATATAACCGGACACGTTACACCGGTTCGGCTACAGCTCTCGACCGGGCCAGATCATCCCGCATTGAGGCCGGCATAGGCTATGATGTGACTGTCGGCAAGCTGTACGGCTCCGCTAATTTTGCCTGGGATTGGGACAGATTGCAATTTGGCGATATGGTCGACAGGCCTTACACACCAAAAGCAAGTCTTTCGTTACAATACGCTCCGAATGATAATCACTCGCTCGCCCTCTCTGCCAGCTATGAGTCATGGCTCCCGTCGCCGAGCTATAAGAGTGATAAGATCATAGAGTCCACTCCGCTTATGAAATATACCGGTAATCCTAACCTTGTGCCGTCAAAAAGTTATGACTTTGATTTCACATACACCTGGAGTCCCGACAATAGTTTCAGCCTCAGTGCTTTCGCATGGGCCTGGTTTGTGGGTGACAGGTATGTCTACGACTATGAGCCGTATTCAACAGGTATTCTCCGTACCATCAGGCAACCTATGGGCAGCTTCGCCCAGGGAACGTATGGAATCAACGGTTCGGCTAAGTTTTTCGACCGCTCGCTTGTGCTTTCCGGAAGGGTGGGGCAGTTGCTCAACCATAACGGGATTCCGTACAACGTAAATCACGCCTACATCAACTGGTATGCCCGTGCCCGCTACTATCTCGGAAATTGGAATTTCACATTCACATATTCTTCCAAAAGTGCAAACGCTGATGGTAGCATGAACGGTCTGTGGGCTTACGGTAAGAGCGATTGGTATATCACTGTCGGCTGGTCAAACTCCCGTTGGAATTTTCGTGGTAACATCATAAATTTCACGCGCTGGAACTATAAAAATAACCGCTTTGTGATGCGGAGCAAATTCTATGATACTGATGAAATAAAATTAGGTGGCATTAGCCGTGCATTTGTCCAATTGGTGGCTACATATACATTCGGATATGGCAAGAAGGTGAAAAGCGATGACGAGCCCTATGTTTCCGGCTCCGCATCATCCGGTATTTTGAAATAACGCCAGAAAGAATATATAGGCAAATTGCTCATTAATTATTTTGGCTTAAAGAAAATAATTTTTACCTTTGTGGAGGGAAAAATATGCCTCTAAATTATGAAACTGTTATACTACATAATGGCTATGCTTGTGCTTGCGATGGCGACCATGCCGTGCTTTATGGAGGATAATTGTATTTGTGCATCACCGTCAAGATTATGCTGCTACGGAAGTTGCTGCCGAGGTTGTGATGACGACTGCAGTGACAATGACCTACCCTACGGATGTTGTTCACCGTTCGTCAGTTGCAATACGTGTACAGGCGTGACTGCTCCACGTCTGTTCAGAATACCGACGGAAGAATCGTTTATTATTCCCGTTGTTACATTGTCAAATTATAGCGAAAAGGCAGTCAAAGGATTTGCCTTCTCAGTGTGGAAGCCTCCGAGGGCATGTTGAGCCTCTATCCTTCCAAAAAATTTTTTTTCTATAATTTTGTCTGTCCCGAGACTATTGTTGCGGGATGGATTATGGCTATGTAGACATATGAAAACAAGAATATTATATTTACTCTTATTTATCGCCGGGGCTGTACAGGCAGCGATGGCGCAAAACACATTCACAGCACAAATAAAAGAAGAGGGCAGCGAGGAGCCTCTCATAGGTGTAACCGTCACTGTCGCCGGCACATCGCTCGGAGAAGTATCAGACGCCGACGGCAAAGTTACTATCGGCAGTATTCCCGACGGAACTTTTAAACTTACGTTCCGCTCAATGGGCTACGAGACACTCGAAAAATCATTCACATTCCCTATGCCCGCAGGCACTTCGCCCGTTGAGATAGAGCTTGAACCCGATGAAGAAATGCTTGAGGAGGTCGTAGTGCATTCGACCCGTGTCACGCGCACATTCCGTAATTCGCCTACGCGCGTGGAATTTATTTCCGGCGAGGAACTCGATGAGAAAGGGAGTATGAAACCGAGCGATATTCGTATGTTACTCAACGAGAGCACCGGTATCATCACACAACAGACCTCGGCGACATCGGGTAATGCTGCAATTCGTATCCAGGGCCTTGACGGACGTTATACACAGATACTTAAAGATGGATTCCCCGTTTTTGCAGGCGCGGCGAGCGGGTTGGGACTGCTCCAGACACCTCCGCTCGACCTGAAACAAGTCGAAATCATAAAGGGCGCATCTTCAACGCTCTACGGCGGAGGAGCCATTGCCGGTCTCGTAAATCTAATTTCAAAAACGCCCACCGAGAAAAGAGACCTGAGTCTGCATCTCAACCTCACCACGGCAAAGGGTGCTGACATCAGCGGTTTCTACGGTCAGAAATTCCGCAAGGTCGGCACAACTATTTTTGCGGCTTTCAACCATAACGGTGCCTACGACCCGTCTCAGACAGGTTTCACTGCAATACCCAAGTACAACCGTTTCGTGTTTAATCCGACCCTCTACCTTTATTTCACGGATAAGACAACCCTACGTTTCGGCATTAATTCAATGATTGAAAACCGCCTGGGTGGAGACATTGAATACGTCAAGGGACACGGTGACGATGAGCATTGTTATTTCGAGCGCAACAAAACTCAGCGTTATTCGACACAGCTCTCTTTTGACCATCGCTGGGACGACGGCAAGTTTCTGACGTTTAGGAACAGTATCAGCTACTTTGACCGCAATCTGATGGTGCCTGATTACCGATTTGACGGCAAACAGGTTTCGACCTTTTCCGAGCTTGCTATTACCCGTCCCGGTGAACGCCTTGAATGGGTGGGTGGCCTGAACTTGTGGACCGAGGATTTCCACGAGAAAAAGTTTTCAGACTTTCTACTTCGCGACTACTCGCGCATAATTGGTGGCGCGTTCGTTCAGAATACATGGGAAGCGTCCGAGAAATTCAACCTTGAGTCCGGACTGCGCGTTGACTGGGTTAACCATTACGGTGCTATAATACTCCCCCGAATCTCGGCACACTTCAAATTCAACCCTCATTTCAATTCGCGTCTCGGCGGAGGACTCGGCTATAAATCGCCTACGATTTTCACTGAAGAAAGCGAAAGAATTGAATATGAGGGAGTGCTCCCTATCAACCGTCAGTATAACCGCCTCGAAAGAAGCTACGGAGTCAACTGGGATGTTAACTACAGTACCTCGTTCTTTGACGGTAACGTATTCCTGAACATCAATGAGCTGCTGTTTTTTTCATGGCTTGACAATCCTCTGATGTTGCGCCCGATAGATGCTCAAATCGGCAGTTATCGCCTCGTCAACATCTCGGGTCACACACTCAGCAAGGGTTCAGAGACAAATGTCAAACTCTCTTATCGCGACTTCAGCCTCTATCTCGGCTACACCTTCACCGATCTCTACACCAAGGAGGGTGACCGCAAGGAGGAGAATATACTCACGCCGAAACACCGTCTCAACTCCATACTCATGTACGAGGTCGAGGACGAATGGAAGATTGGACTCGAGGCATATTATTTCAGCCGACAGAAACTCGGCGACGGTCTCACCGGCAAACCATACGTGGTGTGCGGTTTTATGATTGAGAAGATTTGGGAACATTTCTCAGTCTATGCCAACTTTGAGAACTTTACCGACCAACGTCAGACACGATTTGACACTATCTACACGGGCGGCATCTCTAATCCCGTTTTCCGCGACATCTATGCTCCGCTCGACGGATTTGTAATGAATGCCGGCGTCAAACTGCGGTTCTGAATATACACGAATCCGGCACCCAGCATTAGATCACACATTGTTTGAACTCGCTTATCACACGTACTTTTTTATTAGTCTGTGTCGCATAATAATATTGTCTGAAGTTTGACAATTCTTATTATTGTTCGTACTTTGAGGGGACAATAATACATTATGCGACACCGACTTTCATCCTTATTTATAATAGCGATAGGATGTGATTTAAAGCATGGATGACAGATGTGTTAAATTAATGTTAAAATTAGCCTTTTGTTATTGTAACTATAAAAATAGTTTATACCTTTGCGGTGCCAACTAATTTAATAGTTATGAGAAAAGCTAAACCTAAAGACCAACTTACCGAACGCGAGGAGGAACTGATGCAGCTTCTATGGCAGCATGGCCCGATGTATGTGAGCCAGCTCGTGGAACTCTATCCCGAGCCAAAGCCTCATTTCAACACTGTATCCACCGTAATCCGCCGTCTTGAGCAGAAAGGATTCGTGGCACATAACGAGGTCGGTGGTTCGTATCAATATTATGCCGTGGCTAAGATGGAGGATTTCCGTAGCCGTGGGCTGAGCGATTTCATCAAGAGCTATTTCAGCGGCAGCTATTTTGGTGCGGTATCGGCTCTCGTCCAGGAGGAGAAAATCTCGGCGGATGAGTTGCGGGAGTTGCTTGACATAATCGACAAGAAGAAATAACTCTCCGGCAAAATGGGCTCATTTCTTTCATATTCAATAGTAAGCGGTCTGATTATGCTGGCGATGTATCTCATATACCGCACGATGCTTGCAGGAGAGAATCAGCATTCGTACAATCGGGCTGTGCTTCTGTCGATTTATGCAGTGGCATTCTTCGCTCTTCCGGTTTCGATTATTGTCAAGGGGCTGGCGTCATCGCCTGCCGCACATATATCGATCAGTACGGCCACAGTTTCCATGGCTCACATTCCGCAGATTGTTGCAGCCAAGCCCATCTGGGGCACCGTGTTGATATGGATTTTCATTGCCGGCATGATTGTGGTCGGTGCACGCACCATCGCCACGTGGATAAAGCTGGTGAGGGTGATTTCATCAGGCAGGAAAGAGCGCCGGGATGGATATACATTAGTGGTGATCGACGACTGCCGGATAGCTCCCTTCAGCTGGATGAGCTATATGGTGATCAACAGTGCGGACTACTCAGCCTGTCCCGATGCCATCATTGCCCATGAACTGAACCATATCCGCAGCCGTCATTGGATCGACCTGCTTGTGGCACAGATAGTTGTGGCTATCAATTGGTTCAACCCCGCAGCGTGGCTAATGCGTGATGAGCTGATGCTGATCCACGAATATCAGTCGGACATGGCTGTGATCGACGGCGGTCATGATCCCCGTCAATATCAGATGTTGTTGATAAAAAAGGCTGTTGGCGCGAGATTCCCGTCACTTGCCAACAGCCTCAATCATAGTAAACTTAAAAAACGTATCACCATGATGTATCAAAAAAAGTCGGGCAAAGCGAGCCGCTTCAAGGCTCTTGCCCTGGTGCCGGCATGCGCCCTTGCACTCTCTGTCACTGCGATTCCTGCCGTAAAGGCTGCGATCACCACTATCGGCGAAAGCTCCGTTACCGCCGACAAAGTTAGCAAAAATTCCTCTGACCGCCAAACCTTGGGCAACGCTCTCGATGAAATAAGGGTAGTAGGTTACGGCCAAGTCAAAAAGGACGACAAGGACCTGAAGGCAAGTGTCGCTGCTCCTGCAGTAAAGTTGGATAAGAGTGCCAAGGGAAAAGTCCAAATATTCCTCGATGGTGTGGAGATATCCGAAGAACAGATGAACGCGCTCGATCCGAAGGATATCAATGATATCACGGTGAATAAGGATCCGGATATCATAATTATCAACACTCGCAGAAGCCTCGGAGAAATAATGAAGGAGCCGGAGGTGCTGCCCGTATTCAAGGGCGGTCAGGCCGACCTATACCGTGAACTCGGGATGAATCTGAGATATCCGATGGAGGCTGTGAAGAACGGTATCTCCGGAAAAGCTGTGGTGGAATTTATCATACTCGCGGATGGCACGCTCACCGGTGCGCGCATACTTGAATCATCCGGACACGATGACCTTGACGTTGAAGCTATCAGGGCAGTGAACGGTCTTAAAGATGGTTGGAAGCCGGGAATGAGTGACGGAAAGCCGGTGAATTGCACTTTTGCCCTTCCGGTGGATTTCAAGTTAGGTAATAAGTAATATGTAATAGTGAATAAGCGAATAGTGAGTAAGTTAAGTGTGAGGACGTTAATAATAATCCAGATAGAAAATATTCACTTTGCCTTATAACTAAAACTTATTCACTATTCACTATTACCTATAACTTAGTTGTCTTCTTCGATGGAGTAGTTGAAGAACTCAACAAGCGGGCTGATGTCGTGGAAGCGTTCGGAGGCAATCTTAGTCCACGACGGGTCTTCGAAAAACTTGCGGTCGCATTTGTGAAATTTACCGAAGTCACGCAGTCGCAGAAGCTCAATCTGAGGGTGGTCTGCAGGCCAGCCTTTCGGCGCTGTTTTCAGCGTACCCGACGATGTGACCCATCCCGGCCAACCATTGGCAATGGCTGGCTGATTTACAATCTCCTCAAATTCCTCGATATTGTCAACGATGGCATTGCGCAATTTCTTGAGTGTCGGAGCCTCGGGACACCATACTCCGGCATAAAGGCCGTTCTCCCCGCTACGGCAGTCGAGCTGCAGATAGTAGGAAGCCATGCGGGTCTTCTTGCCATAAGGGGATAGTGCGGCCGAGAAGAAAACCTTGTAAGGAGACTTGTCGGGAGAAAAGCGTGTGTCGCGGTTGAAGCGGTAGGAAGCATCCTGCGGGCGCATCCCCCTCATGCCCAGCAGCCATTCCGACATGGCGTCGATAAGCTGTTGCAATTCGGCGTACCACTGTCGACGAAGCTCGTCGTACTCCGCACGGTGTTCATCGAACCAAGGCTTGTTGTTGTTGGCGGTGATGCCTTCCAGGAATGTATATAGGCCTTTCATCGGAAATGTCGTTTTATTGTGGTTTTATATTGTTGCAATCTGGTAGGCAATGTAGGCGATATAGCAGAGGACGAGCACGGCGCCTTCCCATCGCTTGATGACGCGTCGGCCGAAATTGCGGCACATCAGATAGAAGAGCACGGAGGCTACAGTCATTACCACAAGGTCGGTCTCGGTGATGCCGCCAAAAGGCAGGGGGTTGATGGTGCCCGTCACTCCGAGCACGAAGAAGATATTGAAGATATTGCTGCCAATGACATTGCCGATGGCTATGCCGGATTTGCCTTTTAGTGCGGCTGTCACGGAGGTGGCAAGTTCGGGGAGCGATGTGCCGGCTGCCACGATGGTCAGACCGATTATGGCATCGCTCATGCCCAGGGCCGACGCTATGCCGGATGCTCCGGCCACGAAGCGGTCGCCTCCGTAGACGAGTCCTGCGAGACCGGCTGTCACCCATGTCACGGATTTCCACATCGGCATCAGGGGTTTCTGAGCACCCCTCTCTGCCGCCATGTCATCATCAGCGGCGTGCTTCGCCTGCGAGAATGTGTAGCGCATGAAGATGGCGAAGAAGAGCAGCAGCAGGATTGCATCCGGGCGCTCAAGGATACGCTCACCTTCCACACCGAGAAGATCGCCGCACCCGATGGTCAGCAATGCCACCGAGCTTAGAATCACGAGAGGAATTTCGTTGACCATCACCGAGTGTTCGACCTTTATAGGACGCACCATCGCCACGATACCGATGATTATGAAAATGTTGAATATATTGCTCCCCACCACATTGCCTATCGCCATGGGCGCGTTGCCCTGGACGGCCGACACGATGTTGATGGCGAGTTCGGGTGCCGACGTGCCGAATGCCACAACGGTAAGACCAATGACGAGGTCGCTGACACCCCAGCGCTTAGCGATGGCCGACGCGCCGTCCGTCAGACAGTTGGCACCCACGAGAATGAGCGAAAGACCTAAAAGAAGCCAGAATATGTCCATATTTTGTAATGTTTATTTCCCTGCATGGGGATGAGTTGGGCTACCTGATCTCCTCCCATTCCGCATCTGAAATCTGCTCCTCGGTCTGGTATTTGACCTCGGTATACGTGTAGGTGGCGAATGTGGAAATCTCCTCGAATTCGACGTACTCGCCCACATCGGGATCGATTTTCTTGCGCCGTTGGCGTGTGTAGTCATTGCGGTGTCCCGACCTACCCGTACCACCGGGATTCCGCGATCCGTAGGGTGAGCCTGCGCCACCGAAAAATTCGTTGGCTTGACGCTGGGCGTTCTTCACCACCTTGCGCACCTTCAGATAGGGGCGGATGATTAACCAGTAGAATATCAGTAGTAAGAAAATAAGAAGATACATGGTGAATGCAATGGATTATTAAGAAAAAATACCGTCAACAATGGAACAATTGTCGACGGATATGTGTTCACTGGCATGTCGAGAGTGTCAGTCAGGGTGCTTCTGTGTGAAGAGCGAGATGAGGATATAGAGCAGGATGGTCCAGGCCAGACCGCTCACACCGTACCATACGATGAACGCGATGGCGGCTATGATGATGCCGTAGCGCTTTACGTTGTCGTAGAACGTGAGGTTCTTGAACTTCAACGAGAACATACGTATTTTCGACACCATGGCAAGGGATATAAGCAGGATGAGCACGAGCATGAACACCGTACCGGGGTACTGATACTGGCTGATCCAGTCGGATACGCCGATCCAGAATAGCGCGTTGGCCGGGATTGGAAGTCCGGTGAAGGTGGTGCTTTGTTCGGTGTCGACATTGAATTTGGCAAGCCGCAGGGCGCCAAGCACGGGAATAAGCAATGCGCCGAAACTCCAGAACGACGCTTGTCCGACTGTGGACATAGTGTTGAGCATCAGCATGCCGGGGGCAACGCCGAAGCTGACAAGGTCGCTGAGCGAGTCGAGTTCCTTGCCTATGGCGGAATAGGCTTTGAGAAGACGTGCCGACAGACCATCGCAGAAATCGAATATGGCTGCCGCAGCGATACATACGTAGAACCACTGCAGCCCGCTGAACGGACCCATCAGCTCATCGAGATGAAATGCCATATATATACCAACACAGCCCGAAAGCAGATTCAGGCTGGTGATGGTGTTGGGTATGCAGGATATGATGCGTTTCATTTTTCAGATATATGTTTTTCAGGATGAAGTCGCCCGATTTCAGTGATGCCGCCTGTGGTCTTGTCGCCTAATTTCACATAGATGTCAGTGCCAAGGGGAAGGTAGAGATCCACCCGCGAACCGAATTTGATAAATCCCATGTGGTCCTCGATTGACGCCTCCACCCCCGGCTGGGCGTAGGTGACGATACGCCGAGCCATGGCTCCGGCTACCTGACGCATCAGCACGAGCTGTCCTTCGGGGGTACGTATCACAACGGTCGAACGCTCGTTCTCGGTGCTTGATTTGGGAAGGTAGGCTGCCATGAAGCGACCGTCGTGATGCTTGGTGTAAACCACCTCTCCATCGACCGGAAACCAGTTGGCGTGGACATTCAGCACGCTCATGAACACCGATACTTGTATGCACTTGCATTTGAGGTATTCGCTTTCGTATACTTCCTCGCATGCCACCACTTTTCCATCAGCACTGGATACAACCACATTCTTCGGGTCGCCGGTGAATTTCCGTTTGGGCGACCGGAAGAAATTCACCAAGAAGCAGTAGAGCACTCCTAATATGACGGTAAGTGATACGGCTATGATTTTGGGATCGACCCAAAGCCATAGTGGAAGAAGGATAATTGCGAGGATGACGAATACAATTATCAGTATGTCGGTACCTTCATGGTGTATTTTTACACGCATTTTGAGTAGTATAGTTGGTTGTTCTGATTATCAGCGTGCAAATTTAAGGCAATTTATCGAAATATCAAATAAAAAAATAATTTATTTGATTTTCGCTTCATGGAAAAGTATTGATAGCATAGCAAAGTAGGGGCGTTCCACTACAGTATCGCAGCGGCTGATGCCGCTCGGTATGATGATGCAATATGTGTTACTGCGAGCCGACTCGTCAATACTGAGCCAAAGGCTCCGATACTGCGGTGCATCCGCCCATACTTTTCAGCTATGGTAAAGAGGCGTTAATATTGCTCTTGGGCATTAGGAAATTCGGATGTCTTGACATCGTCGATGTAATGCGACACCGCTTCGTTGATTATTGTTGATAGATCGGCATACCGGCGCAGGAATTTTGGCGAGAAGCCCTTGTTGATGCCGAGCATGTCGTGCATCACCAGCACCTGGCCGTCCACACCACCTCCGGCTCCGATACCGATCACGGGAATGGAGATCGACTTGGCGACCTTCTCTGCAAGTGCCGCAGGAATCTTCTCAAGCACCACGGCGAAACATCCTATCTCCTCAAGCATCTTGGCATCGGAGATGAGCTTCTGGGCCTCTGCCTCTTCCTTTGCCCTCACGGCATAGGTGCCGAATTTGTTGATTGACTGTGGGGTGAGCCCAAGGTGGCCCATCACAGGTATGCCGGCAGAAAGGATGCGCTCGATCGATTCTCGGATTTCCTCGCCGCCCTCTATCTTCACGGCCTCGGCGTGGCTTTCCTTCATGATGCGTACAGCCGATGCCAGAGCCTCGATGGGGTTGCCCTGATACGTGCCGAACGGCATGTCGCATACCACCAGGGCGCGTTGCGTTCCCTTCACTACGCTCTTGGCATGGTAGATCATCTGGTCGAGGGTCATGGGCAATGTGGTCATGTTGCCTGCCATGACGTTTGATGCTGAGTCGCCTACAAGTATCACGTCCATTCCGGCTTCGTCGATGAGCTTCGCCATCGAGTAGTCGTAGGCTGTGAGCATGGCTATCTTTTCGCCGCGCTGCTTCATTTCTATAAGGCGCGAGGTAGTCACCTTACGCTTGTTGTCCACTGTGTTTGTTGACATCTCATGAAATATTTAATAAACGGCGGCAAAGTTACATATTAATTATGAATTAGGCAAAAAAGATTGGGATGAACAGACGATTATAAGTCTGTCCATCCCAATAAATCAGTTTATTGTAGGGAATGTTATTCTGCTGGGTCGGCCAGAGTGTCGTCAACCGGAGGCTCCGGCATGTCGGATGTCGCGGCTTCGAGCTTCTTCATCTGAGAGAAGAGGAAGGCGGCGGAGAGCAGACAGAGGCCCACAAGGATGGCCCACACGGCAGCAGTGGGTATCTTGCCCCAGAGAAGCATGGGGATGGATACCAGATAGTTGCCGACAGCTGTAGCAGCAAACCAGCCACCCATCATCGAACCCTTGAGCTTCGGAGGCGCAACCTTCGAAACGAAGGATATGCCCATAGGCGAGAGAAGGAGTTCGGCAAATGTAAGAAGCAGATAGGTGGAGATCAGCCAGTTGGTGGAGACATCGCCGTTGGTGCCAACAAGCGAGAGCGATCCGAGGATCATCACTACATAGGCAAGTCCGGCAACTATCATGCCGTAGCCGATCTTACGCGGAGCCGAGGGCTCTTTCCCTTTTTTGTTGAGCCATGCGAACAGTGCCATGGAGAATGGGGTGAGTGCTACGACATAGAAGGGATTGAACTGCTGATAGGCAGCCGGGTCGATGCCGGTGACGGTTGATGGGGTGTCGATGTAGAGCCATGCCACGATGCCGATGCATGCCGCGAGGATGAAGACGCTGATGGTTTTGCCCCTGGCTGATGTGCTCTGGATTACTCCGAACAGAGCGTAGACTCCGGCGGCTATGGCAGCCAAAGCCCACAGGTTAAATCCGATACGTGTCCAGCTGGACGATTCGGGGCTGGTGCAGCTCTTGGCGAATTCTGTCAGGGTCTGGCCGTTCTGGTGGAATACCATCCAGAAGAAGATCACCACGGCAAATACAAGCATGAGGGCCACGACGCGCTGTTTGGTCTGTTCGGGTGTAAGCTCCGGACCGTTGCTGACTGCCGCTTTCGTGCCGGCGGGTGCTTTCTTGTCGACAAGGATGTGCTTATATGTGCTGCGTCCAAGGAAATAGATAAGGAAACTAATGATCAGCGATCCGCAGGCAAGCATGAAGGCGTAGTTGCAGCCCTGGGAGAAGGCTGTGATGTAGCTGTTGGCGAACTCGGTGAGCGACTCGGCTCCCTGACCGCAGGCGGCGGCGAAATTCTCAAGGTAGTGTGCGAGGGACGCCGCTACATCGCCGCCTTCGGGCATGCCGTTCTTGGTGGCGAACTCGGTCATGGTCTTCATTGTCTCAGCCGACACACCACTCATGTTGGTGAAGCCGTCGGTATCAAGAGCCCAGTTGCTCACGGTGGCGGCCATGGGGTCGTTGGTCAGGAAATGAGCTTTTTCCAATGCCATGTTTTTAAGGGCGATGGCCGCTCCGGGTGCAAACATCGATCCGAGGTTGATGGCCATATAGAAGAGGGAGAAGGCGGCGTCGCGCCTGTCGGCATACCGAGCCTCGTTGTAGAGGTCGCCTACCATCACCTGAAGATTGCCCTTGAACAGACCCGTGCCCACCGAGATGAGCAGCAGTGCGGCAAAGAGGATCATCAAAGAGGAATTCTCGCGCACAGGGGTGGGGGCGGACATAAGGGCATAGCCTATGAACATGATGGCGATACCCGATACGACACACTTGGAGAAGCTCCATTTGTCGGCGAGCCATCCTCCTACAAGGGGCATGAAATAGACTAATGCAAGGAAGATTGAGAAAATCTGACCGGTCCATGCCGGGTCAAGCCCAAACTTGGCCTGCAGATAGAACAGGAATATGGCAAGCATAGTGTAATAGCCGAAACGCTCGCCTGTGTTGGCGAGAGCTAAGACATACAGACCTGCCGGTTGGTTCTTGAACATAACGTTGGGTGAATTAAAATATTAATGATTGATTATTTGTCCGGGAATGATAGTTTTTTGCAAAAGTAGTCATTTTTTGTGGATTTTGTCCGCCGGATGCCATTATTAATTTAATTTTTTTTCAAAACTTGTCGAAATGGTGAAAAAAAACGAACCGGCGGTCTCGCGACTGCCGGTTCCGTTTAAAACTTAAAAATCTAATCCTATGAAAAAACTAATTCTTTTTGCCTTGCTTCTTTCTGCTGTTTGTACTAATATGACAATCGGCAAGACAGTTTTGTTCAGACTCGGTGCATTTTTTTAAAAAAATTTATTTCTGCCGCAGGTAATGCCATAAGGTGTTGGGCTGGGGACGGTGCTCGGCCCAGAAAGCCTTGCACCTCTCAAGCACTGAGGGATGGATGTTGTAACGTGCATCGATACCGCTGCCGTTGATGAGACCATCGATTACCACAGCTTCCTGGAAATGGATGGGAAGGGGATGCCTCATGGCCTTGGTGCCGTGAAACTCATCGATGATGCTGATCAGCTCCGGGATGTTGCGCGACAGCATGAGGTAGGCTCCAAGATACTGCATCGTGGAGGAGTGGGAGGGATTTGCATGGAGCACCTGAATCAGATCGTCTGCTATGCCCTTGCTCCCGGCGAAACGGTTGGCAGGGAAAAGGCATTTCCTCTTCATGCCCAAGACAGGATCCGCGGCAACGGCTGAGTCATCGTAAAGCAGCTTTCTTCTGTCCTTTGACCATCCGGAATAGCGTGATGTGAGTGCGAGCATATCCAGGTACTTGTTTGCCACATCATAATCGCCTGTGATAATGTTGGTATCGGCGAGTAGCATGAGCATCTGTGGCGATGCGTTGCCCAAAGCCTCATTGGCTTCGAAAGCATATCTTTTTGCTAAAGCCACGAATCCCATGGAATAGTACACCCGG
Organism: uncultured Bacteroides sp.; assembly: GCA_964480085.1. Classification (GTDB taxonomy): domain Bacteria; phylum Bacteroidota; class Bacteroidia; order Bacteroidales; family Muribaculaceae; genus CAG-873. The sequence goes on from CAYZPI010000018.1 coordinate 34,014, forward strand.
CTTAAAAGCATATAGTTATAAGGACTTTTCCATTCTGTGTTGTGCAGGGCGGCCACTCCTTTGTTGGGATGCCAGAATAGTTGGTCACACAGGATGCCCTTCTCGGCGAGTGCCAGGTTGAGGAAATTCTGCATGGTGGCATCTTCTTTGTCGACATCTTTATACTCCGTCGATATTTCATCCCATTCGTTAGCCGTGGCGTGCAGCCACATTCGGGAGAATGAACCGGTGAGAGGACTGCCGGTGGTGTACACGGTCCATCCCGCTACGGCCACCGCTATCATTCCCGACAGCGTGAGGAGCTGCCATGACCTTATGCGCCTTAGCGCTGAAGCGGGAATGGCATGACCCAAAATGACAGCCACAGCAATAATCGATATCACTGCTATCCAGGGTAGAAGGTCTGTGATGCCGACATTATGCCAATGGGGGTAATAGCCCCAGGGAAGCATCGCCATCTTCAGCGAGCTCCATAGTCCATCCGTGTATCCGAAATATGACAATCCCCACACCTGCGGCAGACACAGGAGGGAGAAAAGTCCCCTCCTGCCGTCACATGCCAGGGCGATTATCATAGTCGCTACGGCAAACAGTACGGCTGCCGGACCTGCCAACATCCAGACCAAGGCACACCCGGTGAGCGATACCGCAAGCCGGACCCAGGCATTGCCTGAGGAAGCTACAGGAATCAGTGATACCGCCACTACCGCAACAGCCACCGTGGCTGACAGACGGTAGTCAATCCCGGTGTGGGCGCCAATCAGGGTGATGGCTGGAACAAGGGCAAGGGGCATGAGGAAATTGCCTGCTGCAAGACGCGACATAACGAAGCCAAGCGAAAGTGTTACAACAGAAAGGAGCGCTCCCGCGATGAGCGAGGCTCCCGCATAAGAGACGAACCATTGCTGTAGCCACAATGCAGCTATCTGCACAAATCCACCCGGGGTAAACAATAATTTCTCAATGCCGCGATTGTAGCCGATGAAAGTAGCTGTATCCTCAAGAAAGCATAGATTCGTAGAGCATACATAGTAGGTGAGCGCGGAAAGTACAGCGAAAACACCGACAATAATGACGGCGTCGATGAGTCTCTTGTTTAGATTTGCCATAATGCTGCAAAGTTACGAACTATTTTCAAATCCTGCATTTTGATAAACGGATGTTTTTCGCTAATTTTGCAAAAATCAAACGCCGCAATTGCTTAATTATCCAAAATTTCTGTCGTATGTTAAAATTTGACGTAAGCCGACTCCTGCGTGCTGTCGCCGTTGTCCTCATATTTTCATCTGTGTCCGTTGGCTGCTCTTCCCCTGGGATTCCTGATGCACGCCCCGCAGGCAAGCTGCCGGAGATATTCCCCGACTATATAGGATGCACGCTCCCACTGAATCTCGCGCCCATACGGTTCAGACCGGCCGACAGGGATGTCGACCATGTGATGGCTGTGTTCAGGGCCGCTGGCGACAGTGTGGTGGTGGACGAGACTGATGGTGCGATAGCCATCAGCCAAAAGGAGTGGGGAAGGCTTGTACAAGAGGCTGGCGAGGTCGATGTGACGCTCTACACCTGCAAGGATGGTGAATGGCTGAGGTATGAGCCATTCCAGCTCCACATATCTCCCGACGAAATTGACCCCTATCTGGCTTACCGTAAGATAGAGCCCGGCTATGAGACATGGAACGAGATGGGCATCTACCAGCGGTGTGTGGAGAATTATGAAGAGACTCCCATACTCACCAACCGACAGACCGACCATGGATGCATGAACTGCCATTCATTCTGCTCGCAGGATCCGGACAGGATGCTTTTCCATCTGCGTGTCAACCACCCGGGTACATATATCGTGAAAGACGGCACGGTGGAACGGCTAAATACAGCCACACCGGAGACAATCTCCGCTCTGGTGTATCCCTCTTGGCATCCTGACGGCAGATTCGTGGCTTTCTCAACCAACAGCACAAGTCAGATGTTCCACACCTCTGACCCGAACCGCATAGAGGTGATGGATTCGGAATCGGATGTGGTGGTCTACGACACCGACACCCATGAGATACTTCTGTGTCCTTTCCTGTCGTCCAAGGCTGCCTTCGAGACGTTCCCGACATTCTCGCCCGACGGGCGTACGCTCTATTTCTGCTCAGCCGACACTGTGGCGATACCTGCCGATTATGACAAGGTGAGATACAGCATCTGTTCCATTGCGTTCGATCCGGCCTCACGTGGTTTCTCCTCCCGGGTGGACACCATCTTTGATGCAACCGCTATCGGTAAGAGTGCGCTGATGCCGCGTGTGTCCCCCGACGGAAGGCTGTTGATGTTCACGTTGACAGATTATGGTAATTTTCCGATATGGCACCGCGAGGCTGATTTGTATATGATTGATCTTGAGTCCGGCGAGATGAATCCGCTTGACGCGCTTAACAGCCCGGAGACCGAGAGCTATCACTCGTGGAGCAGCAACGGACGCTGGGTGGTGTTCGCAAGCCGGCGTCTCGACGGATTGTACACCCGCCCGTTCTTCGCTCATGTCAATGAAAGAGGGGAGGTGTCAAAGCCGGTGCTTTTGCCGCAGGATGATATCGAGCACTACCAGATGGAAATGAAGTCATACAATGTGCCGGAATTCATTAAGGGCAACGTGGGCATATCGTCCTCCGACCTCGCGCGTGCCGCACGCTCGGATGCCACAGGGGTGAAAGTGACGATGAAATGAAAAAAACGAACCGGCGGTCTCGCGACTGCCGGTTCCGTTTAAAACTTAAAATCTAATCCTATGAAAAAACTAATTCTTTTTGCCTTGCTTCTTTCTGCTGTTTGTACTATTACAACGTTTCCTGATTAAAAAAAGTTCATCATATAAGAATAATTTTTTTAATGCAGGGAAAAATCGTAACTTTGCACCATCGTTTCAAATGACCGTTTCCAATTATCGAAGCAATTTCTGACCTATACGATTCAACTATTCTTTAATCAACCATTATCATTATGAAAACGACCATCAACCTCACGTCGTCGATTCAGCGCATGATGATTGTCTTCATGTCGCTGTTGGCCTGCCTGGGAATCAACGCCCAGGTGACGACTTCAGCCATCTCAGGACAGGTCACCGAAAGCAACGGGGATCCTCTTATCGGTGTGGCTGTAGTGGCTGTCCACCAGCCCACAGGCACCCGCTACGGTGCTTCGACCAACCTCGACGGCTATTATGCTATCGACGGTATGCGCAGCGGCGGTCCGTATGTGATATCTTATAGTTTTGTGGGCATGCAGACAGTGGTGCTCGACGATATCCGCCTTGAGCTTGGTGAGAACACCCGGCTCGATGTCTATTTGGAACCGAGCTCGAATGTGCTCAGCGAGGTGGTGGTGCGCGGCAAGGGCTCCAATTTCATCCAGGCCAAGACCGGCGCCACGACCAACATCTCTACATCAATGATCCAGGCCATGCCGACGGTCAACCGTTCGATTGCCGACATCGCAAAGCTGTCGCCTTACTCCAACGGCATGAGTTTTGCCGGTGCCGACGGTCGTAGTACCAATTTCACAGTCGATGGCGCCAATTTCAACAACAATTTCGGTCTGTCATCGGCCCTTCCCGGCGGCGGCAATCCTATTTCGCTCGATGCCATAGATGAGATGCAGATTGTAATCTCGCCATTTGACGTGCGCCAGACCAATTTTATAGGTGGCGGAATCAACGCCATTACCAAATCGGGTACGAATATCTTCAAAGGTTCGGCTTACGTGTACTACACAAACCAGACATTCCGGGGCAACCGTATCGCTGGAGAGGAACTGAGCACCCGCGCCGATGCTTCGCGTACGATCTATGGCTTCACGGTGGGCGGACCAGTCGTCAAGGACAAGCTGTTCTTTTTCGCCAATTTCGAGCATGAGTCTAACCCCAACCAGGTGATAAAGTACATGGCTTGTGCCCCGGGCATGACCCCCGGCGGAATGGTGTCGCGCACCACCACGGCCGACATGGAGAGGGTGAGGAACCATCTGATGAGCCGCTACGACTACGATCCCGGATCATACACCAATTTCCCCGGCGATGAATCCAACAACCGCTTCCTCGCCCGACTTGACTGGAACATCACCGACAAGCATCATGCTGCTTTCCGCTTCAACTATACCAAGAACACTGCCTGGAACGGACCTAACGGCAACTCCTCTGATACAGGCTACCGTCTGAACGGCACCTACCGTGTGGGCACACAATCGATGGCTTTCGCCAACTCGATGGCTGCGGTCGACAACAAGGTGATGTCGTTCTCCCTTGACATCAACAGCCGCTTCAACGACAGGCTTTCCAATCAGCTGCTTGCCACCTACACCGATATTCAGGACGTAAGGAGCACCAACTCCGATATCTTCCCCTTCATCGACATCATGGCAGGCTATGACGCCACAGGCAATCCTATCCTTGAGCCGTACATGAGCGCCGGCTACGAGCTGTTCTCTTATAATAATGGTGTGAAGAACAATGTGCTCTCAATCACTGACAATGTGAAGTGGCTTCTCGGTGTGCACCAGCTCACAGGAGGTGTGGCATTCGAGCACCAGAAGGCCTCGAATGCCTATATGCGCAACGGCACAGGCTACTACCGGTATTATTCAGTGGACGATTTCATCAACGGCGCGGCTCCCGAATCTTTTGCCATCACCTACGGATTCAACGGCGAGAAGGAACCGTCAGCAGACGTGATCTTCAATCAGATCGGCATATATCTGCAGGACGATTGGAACATCTCCAAGAATCTCAAGGTCAACTATGGCATACGTCTCGATGAGATGATTTTCGACAACAGTTCGTTGATGCGCAACGACGCCATCTACGAGCTCGATTTCGGCGGCCGACACATCGACACCGGCCTATGGCCCGGCAATCAGCTTCAGGTGTCGCCCCGCGTGGGATTCAACTGGGATGTGCTCGGCAACAAGACTCTCACCGTGCGCGGGGGCTCGGGTATATTCACCGGACGTCTGCCACTGGTATTCTTCACCAACATGCCCACTAATGCCAACCTGGTGCAGAACTCCGTGCAGTTCAAGACCACATATAAAGATGGTGTGCCCGTGAGCCACGACCCGCGTCTCGACCAGCTCGCAGGCGGCATGATCACCGACATGGACAAGGTGATAGAGATGTTCGACCTCCCCACCACCAATCAGAAACATACTGCTTCGAGCAAAATTTCGGGTGTGGCGTCGGATTTCCGCATGCCTCAGGTGTGGAAGACATCAGTGGGCGTTGACTACCGTCTGCCCGTAGGATTCCCGCTCTATGTCAGCGGTGAATTCATCTATATGCGCAATTTCAACTCCGTGAATATCACCAACTGGAACGTGAAGCCGGAAAGCGAGTGGAGCAGCGCGGAACATTTCGCCGGAGCGGACAATCGCGTGATATATCCTTCCGACCGCTCGTGGCAGTACTATCCCGGCACCAATGCCGTGGTTCTGACCAATACCAACAAAGGCCACGGATTCATCCAGAACGTCACTTTGAACGCCCGTCCCATCGAAAACCTGAACCTGATGGCATCCTACACACACACCACGAACACCGAGGTGTCGGGTATGCCGGGCAGCGACCCCGTGTCGACATGGCAGGGTCTGATCACTGTCGATGGCCCGAACTTCGCCGACGTGCAGTGCTCGCAGTATGTGGTGCCCAATAAGGTGATTGCCTCTGCCGGCTGGACAATCCCATTCAAATACAACGGACTGAGCCGCAACACCAACATCAGCCTATTCTACAGCGGATATAGCTTCAATGGCTACAGCTACTGCTACTCCAACGACATGAATGGGGACGGCATCAACAACGACCTGATGTACATACCCTCGACAAAGGGTGAACTCAATTTCAAGACCGAAGCCGACCGCGATGCCTTCTGGACGTTCCTGGAGCAGGACAAGTATCTCAGCAGCCACAAGGGTCAGTATGCCGAGGCCTACAGTGCACGTAGTCCGTGGACACATCGCTTTGACCTGAGACTGATGGAGGACTTTGAGTTTATGGTAGGTACGTCGAAGCATGCCATCCAGATAGCTTTCGATTTCATGAATATTGGCAATCTGCTCAATTCTAAATGGGGTGTGAACCGCACTGACTATATATGCAACAACAGCCGTGTGCTCAAATACGAAGGCACAGATGAGAACCGCAAGCCTATCTTCTCGATGAACAAGGTTAACGGCGAATACCCAACCTCAAGCTACGACTTTCTGCGCAGCGACAACCAGTGCTGGCAGCTCCAGATGAGCATCAAATACATCTTCAACTGATATTCTCCGCCTGCATTATCCGCGCCCCGGGAGCTACACAGCTTCCGGGGCGTCTGTTACAGTCACTTGTCAGGTTAATTCTCTGTAAGCCCTCTGCTTTCTTCCGCTTCTCTCGCCTTCTTCAGCAATTTACTTTGCTCTTCCCTCTTTTTCTCCTCAGCTTCATCCATAATGTCCTCCAAGGTCCACAGATATAGCTTGACCATATCCACATACACTGAATCACCGTCACATCTCAGACGGGTGATGCACCCTGATTCCTTACCAATTACCTCACTCAAGTAGATTATCCGGCCTGTGTGCGTCTCTATCCTTTTTGACTCATCGGTTTCCCCGATCAGGAACATCTCTTCCTTGTTCCATTCATCCAACAGATCCCGGTAGAATTCAGACATTTCCCAGGTTGACTCACTTACGCCATCCTCTGCAAGGCGATAGGATGTGTACGCGAGATCTCCTCCTTTTTTCACGTCAAGGGAATAAAAAAAATTTTCCTCATCCTGTATCTCATCTATTAAAAAAAACGGTTTCTTCTTACTGGCAGCGACCTCCTTGCATATTTTGCCGAGGATGCTGTCACCGAACATAAGTTTTTCAGTATAATTATAAGAATCAGTCCACACACGATTTATCATCTGGACATCCGTGAGTGCCCACATGAATTCCACCGGATTATCCAGAAGCTTACGCGGAAGAACGAACGACGTGTCCCTCACCTCATTTTTCCCTATCTCATAGGATCTGAAACAGGATCTTTTCAAAGCCTCCGCTTCGTACTCATTCAAGGACGTATTACGATTCTGTTCCTTATCCTGTGCACAGCCCTGCATCCATACGGCAATGCCACAAAGTATTATAAATCTTATTTTCACCACACCTAATGTTTTATCGTCAGATTATTCATAAACATCTTATCCATTATTGAATATCTAATCTCAGAACCATTATAAGTATATGATATTCTCAGCGGTTGACCTGTAGCCTCCCTATAAATATTTTCCGTTATACATGAAATTATCTCTTTTTGACCTACTGGATCTATATTGAACAAAAGAGTTGGATGCCATTGTTTTACTGAATATGTATCCGGATGCATCCACTCGTATATGTGTCCGAACTCATGCGCCAGTCCGGTCTCAGGAGTGCGGGTTAAAGTGGCTGTGCCATCAGGCTGTATTGCCTTACCTCCTTCGGTGCGCTCAGGGTTATAATATATACTAAAGTATGCTGTCCCCCCCTGGCTATCTGGTTTAAGGCCACTTCCATTCTCATCTCCATAAAACAACCGCACTTCCATTTCATTCTCAGCAATATAAGTTATCATCCTATCCAGAATGGGATCAGCCTCTCGTATCTTATCAATATCTCCGGCGAAACTCTTGTTACCGGTGTAGAGATTGTTTCTAAAGTCATAAAATCCCCATTGGTCATCTACTTTCTTGTAGAAATATAATTGGCCGTCTATCTCCTGGGTAATCTCCAGCCCAGTCGGATCAGTGAAATTCACGGGGTTGTTTGCGCAGAAGGCATAGGGTGAGATATGGGGATACTTGCCGGCGAGGGCGTCGGGGCGGTCGAAGCGGGGGATGGCGGGGAAATAGGCTCGGGCGGCATAGTCGTAGCGGGCCACACCGGCGGTGAGGTCAAGCTCCTTGTCGCCGTACTTGTACGGCTGCAGGGCTGCCCCGGCGCCCATGTCGCCGTAGACACTCCCCCAGGGATAATAGTGGGTGATCTGCTCCATCGCACCAGTCGAGGCTCGTACCACAGCGCGGTTGTTGCCGAGATAGTCAGTGATATAATGGTAGAACGCGGGGACATAACTGGTGCCCGACCTGCTGAGCGATGCGAAGCCTCCGGCGTACCTCACCATCTCGGGCCTGCCTCCCCGGTAGATCGCCGGGCCGATGTAATTGGTGGTGTCGGCAGTCATCTCATGCGGTGACGGCAGTGTGCCACCGATAGCCAGACCCTTAGGCGAGCGGTGGATCTCCCTCACCTTCTGTCCCGACGGAGTGTAGACATACTCCACCTGCTCCCCGGTGCTGAACTGCGTGAGCCGCGGATTGCCCAGGTCGTCGTAGGATACCGATGGGAAATGATCAACATTCATGGCGTTATGGATTCAGAGTTACAAATATTTGGTTTTTGACTGGGAAAACCAAAGAGTGGGACGCGAAATACTGATTGCAGATTAACTATGGCTAATCAACATATGACAGTACTCTACGCGAGCATTATTGCCGCGATGCTTATTCCTTGTTTTACTATGGTTCTTCCATGATAATAGGTATTGTGTCAACATGGTTTTGTAGGACTGTATGTATTGAGTCATCCGGATTTTCAAGTACAGAATTGTCCCATGTAATAATTTTGCCATTAAGATACATGTTGGCCTTATCCACGGCGTACCCATTTCCTAAGTAATTGAATGTTGCGGGGTCCGAGCCTTCAATAACATATTCCTGAAAATAGCATCCGCCATACTCACGCTCACCACCATCGGAATCCTCGATCAGGCCGTCCTCGCATGTTATCCTTATTGGATAGTACACATGATTCCTGTCTTTTGCATATCCACTCCCCTTGCACACTTCAAAAGATGGTATATCCACCCCTTGTAGAGGATCAAACAGTGAATAATCCTGAGGCAGTCCTAAAAAGACACCATATACTTTATTGCCTATTAAAGCATAGCCGTCACAATCTCTCCCTTCTTCAAGACGTATCCACATGCCTCTGTCCCTAATATTCTGCGAGCGATCAGCACAGGACACGGTTAATACGAAATAGCAGAAAGTCATCAAATATATTGCAAAATTCATACACTTCATCTTTTTCTCGAAGATTTTCCAAAAGTTACTTTATGATAAAATTGAAAAAATGGGAAAGTATCAATAAACCTAAAGGATAAACTCTCTGCTCTGTGAATTGGAGACCGCTGATTTAATTCTCCTTTATTACTATTACGTATAATATGGTTAAGTTGTTCTACTTCAAGATTTATGGCTTTATTGGAATCTACTCCTTCCGAGAGCCCAGAGATCTGAGTCATAAGATTGTTATCCTTGTTTTTTATCCCTAACATATTATCAAGATTTGTATCATCTAGACCTCCAGTATGGCCTAGCTCATGAGCGAAGGTTCTTCTGTTTTTTCCACTTAAGGTTTTAGATACCAATCTTTCACTGATTAAAACCAATAACCCATTTCTGTCACTTCTTGCTAATACTGATGATTTTCCAAGAACCTGGTCTCCTACAATCGCAAATACATGATCTGTTTCTTTAATATCTTCCAAAGTTGAAACGCCTTTGATATTTGCAGAAGCTGCTACAGAAAAATTAGTTCCTGATATAGAGAATATCTCTTCTATCTGGGATTTGACTAACTTACTTAATTGATTTAAATCGTATTTATTGTTAGTAGTATTTATTATTACTCCCTGAATTTTTATAGATATGTTTAGTTGGTCTTCACTATCTCTACTTGAATTAATTACCCAATCATTTCCTGTCGGATCGGTGAAATTCACGGGGTTGTTTGCACAGAAGGCGTAGGGTGAGATGTGGGGATACTTGCCGGCGAGGGCGTCGGGGCGGTCGAAGCGGGGGATCGCGGCGT
>CAYZPI010000019.1:0-42621 GCA_964480085.1 uncultured Bacteroides sp.
TTGTGTGATGATTTTATGAAAAATATGCTTACCTTTGCGATATTCAATTTGTGAAAGATATGAATATGAATGGAATTAAATTGTCACTAATATCTGCGTTTTCAGTGGCTCTGTTTGTGGTGTCGGCACTGACATTGAAAGCTGCGGTGCCTTTCGTCTACGATCAGGAGAATCCTTTCGGCTCCGGATCATCGCTTCGGGCCCTGCCAGCCGATAGCTTGCCATGTGTTTCCTCTTTGCCCGATCCGTTCAGGTTCGCCGACGGAAGCCGTTCGGAGTCCTTTGACGACTGGGAGCGTCACCGGTCGGAGATAATTGCCAATCTGTATGCATACGAGATCGGAGAGAAACCGCCTACACCACGCGACAGCATCGAAGCGTACATCGAAAGCGACACACTGTTCACCATTGTGCATTCTGCAGGTGAATCACTCACCATAAAGTCGCCAATTGTATATCCTGAAGGTGATGGTCCGTTCCCCGCCGTTATCGGGATAGGGATGCCTTCCGGCTCCCTTCCTCCTGAACTGTTTGCTGAACGGGGAGTGGCGATGATTGCTTTTCCGTTCTTTCAGGTGATGTCGCACACACAGGTGCGAGGCAATGAACCTATCAACCGTCTTTATCCCGACCGCATCGACATCGGAGCATACAGCGCATGGCCATGGGGTATAAGCCGTGTGATTGATGCTCTGGAGATTGTGGGAGAAAAGAAATCGCGAATCGACACCGGACATATTGCCGTCACCGGGTGCTCATTTGCAGGAAAGATGGCTCTGTTTGCCGGAGCTCTCGACGAACGCATTGCCCTCACCATAGCCCAGGAACCGGGTGGGGGAGGTGCTGCCGCATGGCGTGTGTCGGAGACGTTGGGAAATGTCGAGACTCTTGGCCGCACCAATTACTCTTGGTTCCTCGAAAGCATGCGTCAGTTCAGCGATGATGTATGCCGTCTGCCTGTCGACCATCATCAGCTTGTGGCTCTGGTGGCACCGCGCGCCTTGCTGATACTGGGCAATACCGACTACGAATGGCTCGCCGACGAATCAGGCTATGTTTCGGTACAAGCTGCCCGCCGTGTGTGGCAGACTTTCGGAATCGCCGACCGTATGGGTTTCTCGATTGAAGGCGGACACCCCCATTGCAATCTCCCCGAAAGCCAGCGCCCGGAGGTGGAGTCGTTCATCGACCGTTTCCTTCTCGGCAAGGATGCCGATACCAACATCACCCGTGCCGATATGTTCCGCGATGTAGATATCGACAGTTGGCTCTGGTGAGAGTATCGATAGCTCAGAAGCGATATTGGACGGTGGCAAGTATGTTGCGTGGGCGGATGGAGAATGAATGTTCGGAGCGTGAGAGTGTGCCGTACGTCACATATTGATATTGGCGTTGGTTCAACAAGTTGGTGCCGGTGAGCGACAGCCTCGTCTTATTATTCATGAGCCAGACGGCAGAGGCATCGATAAGAATAAGATTCTTCGTGTTGCCTTCAGGAAAGCGCGTCAGAAAATGCTCTGCTCCGGCAGAGAACTGCCACTGGTCGAGAGGAATGACAGAGACAAGCAATTTCTGATTGAAAGATTGTGTGGAATGACTGTCTCCACTGATCTTCAGTTGTGAAACCCCATAGGTTATGTCATAGTTCACGGATAGCCATTTGAATATGCTGCCCCTGAAATATGGTTTGATCGACAGGGCCTGTTGGCTGAAGTCCTCAATAATGTTGTTACGCATGGAGGCGGCGCAACTTGTCGAAGCGCTGATATCATATCCCGCCACCATACGGCTGTGACAAAGACCCTTGCTCATGCCTCCGGTTAATAACCACGAACTGCTCCCCGCCACCCTGTCAGCCCATGTGGATATAATGAAATCATCCGTAATCAATTGGTTGGACATAATGGCGTTACGGTCGTGATTGAACGTCAGTGAGACATTTGTGAAGAAAGATGTCAAGGGGTTGCGGTGACGATATGACATCGTGGCCGATGCGCCTTGCCGATAGTGGTCAAGGTCGTTGGCAACAATTAGATTGCGATAGTCGGAAAGCACCGGCACGCAGATGCTCATGTAGGCTGCCGGGGAATGAAGTTGATAGGACAGCGATGCCGACATCTCACTCTTGGCCGTCATTTTCTTGAGTACTGAGATTCTTGGGAATAAATTAAAATACTCATGCCGTCTATTGATGCTGTGGTGCAGCCATTTCACGGGGACTTTTGCCGATATCAGCCAGCCATTGCGATCATAGTCGAGTTGAGGCACTGCATAGAGATTGAATAGAAAAGCTCTGTAAATACCGTCGTTATCGAAACCGTCCATTCCGGAAAGCGAGAGATTCATGTGGTGATAATTGAGGTCAATCCCGGCATTGGCATAGAATTTCCAGAAACGCCTGAACCTGCCCCAACGTGATTCTGTGGTGCTTCGGAGATCTGTTGTCTCTACAATCTGTATCGCATCATTCTTGCCATTTACCAAAAGTCGGTCAGAACGGAGTGAGAACGAGTTGCGGGATATCAGCTCAAAAAGTTTCTTGTCATTGCGTTTTACGAGCTTCAGGTCATTGACGGCAGAAACATTATGGCGCCGGATATGCTGGTCAAGGTCAAAAGACCCGGTAATGGAAGATCCGGAATTATCCCAGACTCCATCCATCGTAAATTTGTCTTTCAGGTAATAGCTGTGTTTGTTGATCTGCGTGTTCAGGTGTCCCGAAATGGCTCGCTTATGCGTTCGCAGATTGTTGTTTTGGATGAATTCGGGAATCGAAGGGCTGAAGTAGTCGGTGTGCAACCCTGAACTGTAGTCAAGTCTGTCATCGGTATAATTCAGTTTGAATCGAATCGAGGTGTCTTTACGTTTCCATGCGGTGATGGAATTTGCAAGCCACGACAGATTGTCGCGTGTCCTTTTTTCATTGAGAGGAGCATTGACATGATCGGCGTCTATGTATTCCGGCCATAACGATTCTGAATATCCCGCAAAAGACATATCGTTGAAATCATGCTCCATGATCTGTTCATCGGGATTCCATCCCGTGCTGCCTCCACGGAGCGTAAGAATATTCTGCATTTTGGGGGCTATGCGCATGGAGTAGAGCGATCCGTCATAGAGCATCGGTTGCACTCCGGTTGAGGCTTTGACAACTCCGGTCCATTTCCCTTTGGTGCCTTCATTCAATTTGATATTGATACCGGCCTCTTCGGGAAATTCAATTCCTTCGAGAGCTTTTACAGGCTGATGGTTCTCCATCACTTCCACCGATTTCACATCCTTATGCGGGATATTGTTGGTGGCGAGGCCATATTGGCCGTCAAGGAAGTCATCGCCATCGATATAGAATTTGTTGATGGGCTTGCCTTGGTATTTGATTGTGCCGTCTTCTTCAACCTTGATACCGGGCAGACGTTTTATCACGTCGATAATAGCATTGTCAGTGGCGTTGGCGTAGCGCGCGACATTGAACACAAGGGTATCGCCCTTTGCATAGATATCCGGTGCCTGCACAACCACATCATTCAATTGTGTGGCTTTCGGCCACATCTCCACACTTTTTGCAAAGTCATGGTTCCGGGAAAGTTTCAGGCTTTCGTAGCCCATGCAGCGGAACGAAAGGGAATCCGTAGTGTCTGAAATCTTTATTTTGAAGGTGCCGTTTGCGCGTGAAGATGCGAAAGCAGTAGCTTTGCCATTGTGGTCAAGGGCCTGTATGATTACACCTCCCACCGGCTGATGGCTTTCTCCGTCGGCGACTGTTCCTGTTGCAATTTCAGGTACTGCCGCCGTTGTCGACAGCACTACCTGAAAAAGACAAAGTATGATAAAGCTGAATCTGTTCATTTCTTCCAGTCACGTTCTATATAATCAAATGGCAGTTCGATCGGATCGTATGCATCCGGCACCGGGTTGCCTGAAACATCTGAAACATTGATTTTACCATTTCCTCCGGCTTCAAAATATGCAAATGGATTGATGTCATAGCGGTGTTTCGCATCGTAGAATTTTGTTCTGCTCGTATTATTGTATGGTACTTTATAGATGGTGATGGGCCGTGATGCCTTTGACCTTATGCCAATGCATTCAAATGTGTAATGACCCTTCTTGTCGGATGCTTTCATTATCAGACCGGGGAGTCCGCACAGTTTCCATGGCCCTTCCATCAGGGGAATTTCCTCGGAATAAAAAGCGATCCACTCTCGCCCCCGGAATTCGCCTATCGCTGCGTGGCACTCGTATCCGAGTACATTGGTGATGCTGTCGGTCAATTCCCATTCAATTGCCGGCAAATCCTCTTCATACCTGAACCAGTCCGTACATATTTTCTCGGTGTGGGTCAGTTTGCCTTCGGGATAGTGTTTGAAGATGGTCATGAATTCGCCGTTCGATAGTTTTCCTGCAGTTGCCGCGTCCGATATTTGTTCCTGCGACAGGTTCATCAGCAGGGAATCCACTGTGATATTTTTGAAACTTGAAAATTTCGACAGGCCGTCGCCATTGATTTGCAGCAGCATTCGGTCAGTCGTATAGTTGTCCTCAAGTACGCCGGTTGTGTCGTTGCACCATGAATAGTCATAGACAAATTCCATTGTCTCCGGTGCAATGATTTCGGTTTCCGGTACATTGAATTGAACGATGTTCAGGGTCCTGCGCAGGTTTTTCCCGGATATGGCCAAGGTCAATGATGAGATGGCAAGGATGGAGATTGATGTTTTTTTCATGTCTCTTGTTTTTTGCTGCAAAGTTACGGCAGGCGTGTCCGACACGAAGAAAATAATCATTACTCAAACATTATGGAATTATTACTTAATTATTACTGTCTGAAAAATCATTGCCTTAATCACGGCTACATCGGGATTTTATGATTAATTTTGCCGTATGGAAACGAAGATTAAGACGCTCTATATATTCTCCATCGCTGCCATTCTTGCCTTCCTCGGGATGCAATCGTATTGGCTATATGCCAGATATGATTATTCGCTCAAGGAATATGAGCTGAGTGCGCAGGATGTCATAGAAATGACTATTGAGGAATACAATGCACTGCGATTGCAAAATCCCTCGAAAATCCGGACGATGAGGACGTCGAATAATCTCAATATGTATGTTGATTCTGCCGGACAACAGAGACGCACTGCCACAGTGACCACCATACTATACGATGCATCCAAGTTTTTTGGTTTTGATGAAGGCAGCGACCTGACGCCGGAAGAACAGAGGAGACTCGTTCTGAGTTTGGCAGACAGCATTGAAGCTATGGAATCGAAAAAAGCCACGTTCGACGTAAGCAATGCTCCGTCCGACGGCTTGGCATGGAATGCCATGAGGAATTATGAGACGGAGCTTCAATCTCCGTTTTCGACAGAAGCCCTTGATTCACTCCTTCGCCGTGAGAATATTGATGCCAGGGTCTCGATCATTGTGGCGGACAGTATTCTGTGGAACACTACCGTGACACCGCATTCTTCGGTGATAAACCCTCGCTTTTCGATATCTGTGCCATATTCCGAATTGGAAGGGAAATCCGTGGTGATCGACTGCCGGATTCCTGCCTCAGAGGTTATCCGTGAGATGGCATGGACTTTGGTCACAGCCTGCATCCTGTCGTTGCTCCTGATATCCTGTCTTGTATGGCAGTTCAATACTATCGTCAGGCTGACACGGCTCGACAGGATGCGCAATTCTTTCATCACCACGATGATTCACGAACTGAAACGTCCGATCTCGACTTTGAAAATGTGTGTGTCCGGCATCGATAATGACAAATTGATTGAAGATTCTCATTTGCGCCATGAGTGGACTGCCGAAACACGCATTGCTCTTGACAATCTTTCGGCATATTTCTCAAAACTGCGCGACATCACGTTCAACAATGTGGAGCAGATTCCCCTGAACATATCATCATTCAATCTCTCGGCGTTGGTCGATGATGTGTTTAAGGCTGTCTCCATTCCGAGTTGCAAACATGTATGCCTTGAAAATGATGTTCCGGAGAATCTGCAGCTTTACGCCGACCGTTCACATTTATCCAATGTAATCGTCAACTTGGTCGAGAATGCCATTAAATATTCCGGCGATGATGTTGAGGTATCGGTCAGCTCTCTGTCCACCGGCGACGCTGTTTCCATAATGGTCGCTGACAATGGCTACGGGATTCCGGCTGCTGACCATGGACGGATCTTCAACCGATTCTATCGTGGAAAAGCATCCGCTACCGATATTCCCGGCATGGGACTTGGGCTCGCTTATGTGAGACTTCTTGTGGATGCCCACGGTGGGGAAATTTCTGTGGAGAGCTGCGAAGGCATTGGCTCTACATTCACCATAACATTGCCGCAATGAAAAAGATTCTACTGATTGATGACGACCTCAGGAACTCCATGCTGCTCAAACGCTTCATCGAGGCGGAGGGGTATGAGGTGATCTATGCGTCCGATGGCAGGGTGGGACTGGAGTTGTACCGTGATACACATCCTGATCTGATTCTTCTTGATATCAACATGCCGGAGATGAACGGGTTTGAGGTGGCGCAGACAATCCGCGAAAACGACCGTCGCGTGATCATATTCTTCCTTACCGACCGCACCGATAAGGTCGACCGTCTTTATGGGTTCAAACTCAAGGGCAACGATTATATTCCCAAGCCGTTCTATCCCGAGGAGTTGATTGCTAAGATGAACGAACGCTTCGAGAGCGACATCACGGCTCAGGATGTCGAATATCAGTTGGGAAACACCGTGTTCCGGCCAAATCTTGCATCGTTGACATTCCGGGGGGAGACTCACTCCCTGTCGGTGCGTCAGACTGAAATTCTCGCCATCCTCGTCCAGAACCTCGGGAAGGTCGTCGACCGCGATACAATCCTTAATGCTGTATGGGGCGACAGCAGCTATGCCAACTCACTCGCTCTCAACGTACAGATCACCTACCTCCGGAAACACCTTCTCGATCCAACCGTAAAAATCACCTCCCTAAAAAAGAAAGGCTATATTTTGTCAACCACATAAGCTTAGCCCTGTAGTTGGATTTTGTTGTCGACCGTTTTATGAAATTTGCACAATTGCTTTGATATCAGTCATTTTCTTAGGACATGGTATAGAATTTGACCCACGGGTAGCCCAATGGCCACTTTCTTGTTTATCCTATAGTAAGGTGTGACTATTGGTTCTGCCTGAAATTTGTTTGTTCCCACTTGCTGCACTGTCTGTACTCCGGTTTCCACACCCCAATGTTCGTTGATTTTAAAGTCGAGAAAACCGCCATAAGTCGATCGCCCATAATAACCGATCATGCCGGGAGACATGGGCGTTCCATAAGACATTCCCGGAGGCAGTCCGAAATAATGTTCTCCAAAGACAGTGGCGGATAACCTTGCGGACAACTGATATTTGATGTTCATATTCAGACCATATTGTGTGTGTACACCATTGAAATACCCATACTTGTTCACAATTCCACCTGCATTGATGGAAAAATTAGCTAACTCTTGGTAGATGCCGAGAGTGCCGCTTTCAATATCCATCATTCCCGGGAGCTGAGTCATGGTTCCTGTTGCAAGTATGCCACCGCTATTCCAGCTGAACAGACTTGCCTGCCCCGGAATGAAATGTAAATCCGGAACATGAAAATCAATAGGTTGATCCGACCTGTATTGTATCATGGGACTAATCTCCGGATTACTCCGGAGAAATGCAGAAAAGCCAACGGAAGGTGCTGTATTGCCGGGAGTGTATTCTGTGTTACTGACTATGCTATCTGAAAGATTTTCAATGGATATGCCACCATCTTTCACATTATCTTGAGAAAGACAGGTGACAGGAGCTAATGCCACAACTAAAGAAATGCAATATTTATATCTCATAGTCGTTAAGATTTGATAGTCAACATATAGCCGAAACCACGCTGATTGATGATGCTGATGTTCGGGTCGTGGCGGAGAAATTGACGGATTTTGTGGATGTAGCCGTGTAGTGAATTACGGTTGCTGAGCTCGTCACGCCCCCATACAGCTATCATGAGTTCTGAGGAATCGACGGTCTTGCCGATATTTGCCGCCAACTTTTCCAAAATCCGGGCTTCGATATTGGAAATGGCCGTTGCTTTTTCCTTATGACGCATTATCTGATTGGTAGCATCATAGCGATAGTCACCAATAGTGTATACCACATTTTCAGACTGGAAGTTGACTTTAGTCCTTAACAGAGCCTTTACCCTTACAAGCAACTCCCGAAGCTCAAACGGTTTTTTCAGATAATCGTTTGCTCCAATGCCGAAACCTTCCTCCACATCGTCAATCGTGCTCTTTGCTGTTAGGAAAATGATTGGCACCTTGGCAGAGATACGCCTGATTTCCTTTGCCATTGAGAATCCGTCAAGACGAGGCATCATCACATCTGTCACAATGAGGTCCGCTCCATCGGTTAGGTATTTCGACAGACCCTCGAGACCGTCAAATGCCGCTGCGACATCATATCCCTGCTGACGCAGAGTATCGCATGCTATCAGCGAAAGATCGCGTTCATCCTCTACGAAAAGTATCTTAGCCTTCATGATCATCAAATCTAATAGTGAATGTTGAGCCTTTGCCTTCCTGACTCTTTGCCGAAATGCGCCAGCCCATCTTTTGCAGGATATTCCTCACATAGTAAAGACCTATGCCGTAACCACGTACATCCTGACGATTCCCATGTGGCACACGATAGAATTTGTCAAAGATTAGCGGCAGACTTTTCGCGTGAATGCCTATTCCGTTATCCGAAATCTCAATGCCGGTAGCCATTATCTTGATCTGTATATCCACGGATTCGCCGGAATACTTAATGGCGTTGTCAATAAGGTTGTTCAGCACATTGGCCAGATGAAACCTGTCAGCGGTCACCGCTACATTGCCGTCTGACAGGACATCAATCCTTATCTCTTTGTCTCCCCTCATTCTCTGGGCTTCAGCCAACTCCTCGGCAAGTTTCTGTAAATTAATCTTTTCGGGTTTAAGGGTCATAGCTTTTCGTCGCTCCATACTCATG
Organism: uncultured Bacteroides sp.; assembly: GCA_964480085.1. Taxonomy (GTDB): domain Bacteria; phylum Bacteroidota; class Bacteroidia; order Bacteroidales; family Muribaculaceae; genus CAG-873. Next base: position 9,027 of record CAYZPI010000019.1, read on the forward strand.
GAAAGGATATTCTCCACAAGCGCGCCAAGGCGCTTCAGTTGGTTCATGGCTATTGTGAGATATGCGGTCTTCTTTTCCAGGTCGTTGGCAGTGTCGTAGTTCAACAGGGCATCGTTCGCAGAATAAGCTATCGATATTGGAGTCTTCAATTCGTGGGTCATGTTGCTTACAAAATCATCTTTCATTTCCTCGATTGTACGCAGTTTTGAAACAGTATGAAACAGATAACTGAATGCGGCGGCAAAAGCCACCAAGAGGAGGAAGATCGTCGCGATCACACCCATCATCTGGGAGAGGATATGGCGCGTCAAAGGGGTGATGTAGGCTTTATAGTAAATATCCTCATTCTGGTTGATGACAATTTTGAATGTGTCTAAACCTGAATAATCCCGGATTCTTGGATTGCCGGAAAGCACGGAGTCGTTACCGGTAACCACCTCAACAGCTACGAATTCCGGATGAATGTCTCTACGGGAAAGGTGGTCATTCAGGACACTGTCCATTACAGCCATATCGAAACCTATATACTTATCCATGATAGCGTGGAATTGTTTGCTCATCTCATCTATTATTTGATTGGAGAAAGGGTTTTCTTCGGTCAATATCGTTTTTTCTTCAACCACAGTGCCGTCTGCTTCTGTACGGATGGATATCAGTTGTCCGTTCTCATCCCTGTAAGTGGACACCTCGCCCTTCCTTGGAATCTGCGCATTTGCAGAATCAGCCGCTTCTTCCTGCATCTTCATATATGAAGCATGGTTTTTCGCCCTGCCTGCACGATACATGAGGTCGTCAATATCTGCGTCTGTAATGGCTGACATGACTTCCCTTTCCACGTCGTTTCTGATTGATTCATATAGTTGGACGAGATAGAAGACGTTGCAGCCAAAAATCACTGCAATTACGGATATGAAGATAATTGAATTGATCCTGAACTTATTCATACGCAAAGGTACTTATATTATTTCGTATTGCCACACATCGCATTGCAGATTTAAGACTAAATAAGGGAATGCTTAAGACTAAATAAGGATGTAGATGGACATTGGAGGTGGATCTGGTGGTAACTTTGCACTGAACAATAATTTAACGGTTATGAAGCAAATATTTATCACACTCATCGCCCTGAATGCTGTCGCTTCCGGGATGGCTCAAAGCGAAAGCCCTGACACTATCGGGGGCAGGCGGCTCAATGAGGTGGTCGTGAAGGGAGAGATGCCTCAAATCAAGGGACAGGATGGAATTATGGTCGTTGATTTGCCGGCTGTTGTAAAGGATAGGCCCGTGAACAATGTTCTTGAAGCCTTGGGTTATCTGCCTGGTGTAGTCAACAATAATGGCATGATCGGTCTGGCAGGAGCATCCGATGTGACCATTATCCTGAATGGTGAATTGACCAACATGCCCTTACAGAACCTGTATCAACTGCTTTACAATACACCGGTGGATCGAATGAAGAATGTCGAGGTCATGTACACTGCGCCCGCCAAATACCATGTCAACGGAGCTGTGATAAATGTAGTCCTTAAGACTCCGAACACGCTTGACGGCCTCCAGGGGCAGGGACGTGCCGGATACAATCAGGCTCATTATCCGTCGTATGGGGGAGGACTTGCAGCTGCATACGCTGTCAAAGACTGGACTTTTGACGTGAACTATGGCTTGTCTCGTTCAAAAAGCTGGAACCATGAAGAGACATTTTCCAACCACATGTATGAGGGGCACCGTACGATGATAGAGGATGATATGCGCCGTATTTCAGAAAGCTGGACTAATACAGTATATGCTGCTGTCTCATACAAAAGACTGCACCTTACATATAATGGACAAATATCTTCGTCCGTAAAAGGCCGTAGTCTATCGGACGGAACTCTCGGTTGCTTCGCTAACAATTATACCTACGACGGTCCTATAAACTACCACAATATTGCCATGCGATATTCAGCGCCATTTGGCATGACTATTGGAGGGGACTATACATACTATGGAGAGAGCCGCAGTCAGTCTTTACTCCATGGATGCGATTATCTTCTCGGAGAGTTGGACAAGCAGGACATAAACCGCTGGCATTTATATATTGACCGACAGCACCAGCTTGAAAAATGGCAACTTAATTATGGAGTGGAGTACCAGCGAGCTGACGACACAAGTTCACAAGCTGCATTTCCTTATGATGAGTCGGGGGGCTTCTGCGGCACGACATCGGAGGATGTGGCCGACGCCTACGTCGGAATGCAATGCTCTTTCGACCGGGGTCTGTCGTTCAACGTGTCGGCTAAAGGTGAATATTATCACAACACCTATCGGCACAACTGTAATTTTATTCCACAGCTTGGCGCCACCTACTGCAAGACTCCGAAAAGCATCTTCCAGTTGAACCTGTCAACCATTCGCATATATCCGTCCTATTGGGAACTCCGCAACGGCACATCATATATCAATCCTTATTCAAAGGTGCTGGGCAATCCGGCATTGCAGCCTTATCTCAATTATGCCGTACAATTGAGCTATATCTTCAGGCAGAAATATGTAGCCACACTGTATTTTCAGTATTCCGATAAAGCGACTGTGCAACTGCCATATCAAGCTCCGGATGAGCTCATACTTGTCTATCAGACCGTCAATATGAATTATAAGCAGACGGTGGGCCTAAATCTTTGTGCGCCTTTTGATATAGGACATTTCTGGAATGCTACTGTCACCGCCAATATCTTCAATCAACGGGAGAAGGCTGATCATTTCCACGACATCAGTTTTGACAACTGTAAATGGATATTCTATGGCGACATAAGCAACTCTTTCAGATTCAGCCGGAATGGTCCCGTTTCGCTATCGGTGGATTTCACGTATATCTCCCCATCGTTACAGGGAATTGCCGGTCTCTCAAGTATATGGAAGGTGGATGCGGGTGTAAGATTGCAGTTCGGAAAGAAGCGCTGCTGTGAATTTGACATGCAGGCAAACGACATTTTCAACCGTTGGTCACCGACAATGACAATCGACAGCTCAGGTCAGGACTATCGAATGAAAGTCCATGATATGACACGAAATCTTAAACTCACATTCGTGTGGCGTTTCAATGGTTTTAAGCATAAGGATGAAAATATTATCGACACCTCGCGTTTCGGAACAGGAAGATAGGATGGGGAACAGCATGACAAAAAGGTTGACTTTTTTAGGAGTCAACCTTTTTTTGGATGGGGAATGTCACATTTTTGCGATTGGATGCGTCAATATATTGTTTTTATGAAAAGTGAGAGGTCCTTGGCTGTGAAGCCGGGGGCTTCTTTTTGCAATCCCCGTCCTTTTTCGTATTATTCCCGGATCTGTCCTTCGCCGCGGATAATCCATTTGTAGGTCATCAGTTCTTCGAGCCCCATAGGCCCTCGGGCATGAAGTTTCTGGGTGGATATGCCTATCTCTGCTCCGAGGCCGAATTGTGCCCCGTCGGTGAACGATGTCGGAGCGTTGACATAGACGCATGCCGCATCCACATCGCGGCAGAAGGTGTCGGCTGCCTCCATGTTCCGGGTCACAATCGACTCGCTGTGTCCTGACCCGTACCTGGCGATATGTGCCAGAGCTTCATCAAGGTTTTCCACCGTTTTGATAGCCATTGCATAGCTCAGGAACTCGCGTCCGAAATCTCCGGCTTCTGCATGCCGCAGGAATGCGTCCGGATAATTACCCTTCAGGGCGGAGTAGGCTTTTTCGTCAGCATATATCGTCACGTCATTCTTTTTCAAAGGCTCACAGATAGTAGGCAGATCATCGATTCGCGCACTGTTCACCACCGCACAGTCCAGGGCGTTGCACACACTCACCCTTCTGGTCTTTGCATTGTTCACTATGGCTGCCGCCATGTCTATGTCAGCATCCGCATCAATATATGTGTGGCATACACCGGCACCGGTCTCGATCACCGGTACGGTCGACTGTGTGCGTACACTGTCGATGAGCTGCCGGCTTCCACGAGGTATTATCACATCTACCAATCCCCTTGCGGTCATCAGTTCTGCCCCTGCCTCTCTGGTCGAGGGCAAAAGGGTTATCACCGACGGATTGATGTCCATTCCGGTCAGCGCGTCATGTATGGCGTCGACGATCGCCGCATTGCTCGCATCCGCCTCGTGCCCTCCCTTCAGCACACATGCGTTGCCGCTCTTGAAGCAAAGAGAGAAAACATCCGCAGTCACATTAGGCCTTGACTCATAAATCTGTCCTATGACACCGAAAGGCTCTGCTACACGCGTTATCTCAAGCCCGTTGGGACGCACACGCCTGTCAATCACGCGTCTTGGCGAGGGCAGGGAAGCGACATTCCTCATGTCTGAAGCCATCGAGGCGATTCGGGCAGGCGTAAGCAGGAGCCTGTCGCGTTTTGGATTATCGTCATCCATCTTTTCCAGGTCGAGGGCATTGGCTTTCAGAATGCTTTCAGTATTCTTCTCCAATGCGTCCGCCACTGCCAGAAGGGCTTCCGTAATTTTCTCATCATTCAGCCTGAGCAGCTCCGTGGAAGCGGCTTTGGCCGATTTTATCATTTCCTTGATCATATCTTATTCTATGTATAGGTAGTCATAGTGTATCATGGGCTTGCAGCCATGCTTTCCCGTAGCTTCACGGGCTGTCGCACTGTCGTATGCCACTCTGCCAATGCCGATTGTAGTGTCGTTGGCATCGACCACCCTCACAAGGTCATCCTTGTCGAACTCTCCATCCACCGCTGTCACGCCCACGGGTAACAGCGATGCGGCATGGTCGGATGTCAGGGCTTCCGCAGCCTGGTCGTTGACCTTTATCACTCCTTTCACGAATCCCTCGCTGTGGGCTATCCAACGCTTCATAGGCGATGCGGCGTTGTCCGAAGGAATGAACCGCGTACACGGTGTCCCGGGATTTTTGTCGAGTAGCAGATTCGTGAGGATATCGTCATGCCTGCCGTTAGCTATTATCACCTCGATGCCTTCGTCACTAACCTTGCGCGCCACGCGGTGTTTCGTCACCATGCCGCCACGTCCGAATCCCGATTTTTCCGCCACAATGAATTCCTCAATCCCCTCGTCCTTTCTCACCTCGCGTATCAGCCGTGAACCGGTATTCCTCGGGTCACCATCATAGATGCCGTCGATATTGCTCAGTATCACCAATGTGTCGCAGTCGAGCATCGTGGCTATCAGGCCTGAAAGCTCGTCGTTGTCTGTGAACATCAGCTCCGTTATGCTTATCGTATCGTTCTCATTGATTATCGGTATCACTCCGGCCTCAAGCATCACCAGCATGCAGTTGCGCTGGTTCAGGTAGTGTCTACGGGTTGAGAATGTCTCTTTCATTGTCAGCACCTGACCCACTCTCACGCCATGGTCGTGGAACAGGTCATAATACCTGTTGATCAGTTTCACCTGCCCTATGGCCGAGAAAAGCTGACGTTGGCTGACGTTGTCAAGTTTCGATGTGTCGAGGTCACGACATTCGCCGCGTCCGCAAGCCACTGCTCCCGACGATATCATCACCACTTCCACTCCGGCATGGTGAAGCTTGCACACCTGATCAACTATTGCCGACACACGGGTTACGTCGAGTGTCCCGTCTGCCCTGGTCAGAACATTGCTGCCTATCTTTATCGCTACTCTCATTTCTGTATAGGTGCTAATATGGCGTTGATGATTGCCGAGGCGAATCCGTCATGTTCCAGCGAATTTACGCCTTTTATGGTCATGCCCCCTGGAGTCGTCACCTTATCGATCTCTCCTTGGGGTGTCGCTCCTTCAATGTCAAGCAATGCAGATGCTCCTGCTATTGTGGCGTTGACATACCGCAGTGCCTCGTCTGGCCTGAATCCCATCTGCACACCGGCCTGCACGGCAGCCTGCACTGCTTTGAACACGTAAGCCAATCCGCAAGAACTCAAGGCAGTGGCGGCATCAATCAGACGCTCTTCTATGCCGCTAACTTCTCCCATAAGTGAAAATATGTTTCGGATTAGCTCTACATGTTTAGTCCCGTTGGCATTATGGCATATAAATGTCATGCCTGCCTGCACATTGATAGCGGTATTGGGGATTGCCCTGAAAATCTGCAGTTGGGAGAAATCATTCTTCTTGCAGGATTCCCTGAACATTTGGGTCAGTGCCGAGATTTCGACTCCTCCGGCCACCGACACTACTATCTGTTCCTCCGCGTCGACATGCTTGGCAATCTGCTTCACCACATCAGGGAGAATCCAGGGCTTGACAGCCAAAATAATTACGTCGGCTCCCTTTATGGCTTTTACGTTATCATTGAAAATGCCGATACCTTCTCCCTCTTTCGCCAGATCGAGAAGCTTTTCCATGCTTGGATTTGCCACATTTACTTCAAATCCTTCGTTTTTGCAGATTACACGGGCTATTGCCCCACCCATATTGCCGGCACCAATAATCGCTACTTTTGTCATTACATTAATTTTTTTTATTTTTTTATAACGTACCCTCGTCACGAAAAATTGTCCTTTCCACCACTTTTCTCTTATTTTTTAATTGCCCAAAATTTCCTCATTTCAAATATTTTGTCTAAATTTGCATCATATTGAGGGTATCGGAATTGGCTTTGCTGTCTTTTTCCGTATTCGTGAATAATACGTAATCCAACGGTAAAAAATATGAAACATTATCTACTCGCTTTTCTCTGCCTGTCCTCACTGACAGTAATGGCTGAAGGACCGGAGAAACTCATCGTCGACGGAAAGTCGCGCAACATGATTGTGCTCGTCCCTGACAACACTCCCCAGAACGCCCCGCTCGTCATCACTCTCCATGGATTCAACCAGAGTGCAGAGTATCAGCGCAACACCACGCGATGGGATGCTGTGGCCGACACCGCAAAATTCATAGTGGTCTATCCCGATGCCATCAACTCTTGGTGGGATGTCTATGGACAGTCAGACCTCACGTTCATCGAAAAAATCATTGACCACATGAACGAGAAATACGAAATCGACCGCAACCGTGTGTATGTCTCCGGCTTCTCCCTGGGAGCCATGATGACATATCATGTGGCCGAACATCTTTCCGACAAGGTGGCTGCCTTCGGTCCGGTCAGTGGTGTGAGATTCGACAACCGTGCTCCTGCAGCAAAACGACATATCCCCATCATCCATACCCACGGCACATCAGATGATGTGTTCAAATGGGAAGGTGACCCCGGTCATCAAGCCGGTGGCTATCCTTATATTCCTGATTATGTGAAGAAATGGGCGCAGTTCGACAATCTCAATTCCACTCCTACCGTCACCGACCCTTATTGTGGCAATGCTACGCTTACCGTATGGAGGGGTGACGACAGTTCGGTTGAGGTAGCTCTGCTCGCAGTCAAAGGATGTGGACACTGGCACTCTGAAGGCTCTGACTGGGGACAAGTGAGCACCAGCAAGGAGATTTGGGATTTTGTAAAACGTTATTCCCTTGGTGACCCCGATCCTGTGCCGCCGATATTGCAGAACGTCGAGCCGGAGAATCATTCGTTCGATCTCCCGTCATCGAGCCGTTCGTTCGCTTTCACTTTCGATAAAGATGTGGATGTCAATCGTGTAAATGCTGTCTTGTCGGGTGCTTTAGGATCTATCGAACTCAAGAACACCAATGAATCCAACAGCCCGGTAGTCGTATTCTCGGTGCCTGATGATGTGGAAATCGCTGATGGCGAATACCGACTCTCTGTGACAGATATCCACGATCCTGAAGGTGGCCGTGACAGATCTTACTCCTTTGGCTACACTTATGGAATTCAAGAAGTGGGACCCACAATGAAAGTCGATACGATCTTCGCTCCCGACTGGGACGGCCTACGTGAGTCAGTAGGTGAAGGAATCCCTTTGGGATGGAAACGGGTGAACAGCAATCAGGATGGGTCAAATGACACCAAGAATTCCGGAAATCCGAATACCGGAGGCTCAAGACTGAAATATTTTCTCCCGGGTGGTGATTTCAACACTGGGTTTTATTTCAGCGCGAGGGAATATGATAATTGTGAGTTCTTATATGGCCATTTGAACCAATATCCCCTTAGGCTCCAGGAGGGAGATTATGACTTGTCGTTCCGCTCGGCTTATTGGAACGAAGGTTCGGCCAACAGCCGGACCACGTTCGATGTGACTGTAGAAAGGCTAACTGATTCTTCACAAAAATATTTGTCAGCCGTAGGTATTCCTTCATCAGCTAATCTCAACGAGAACTCAAATCAGCAGGTGATCGGTTCAGCCCTGCACGAGTATGATTTTCATGTCGACAAAGCCGGACGCTGCAAGCTCATATTTTCGACATCTGCGGGATGGAACGCCGTTATCCTTGGCGATATAGTCATCACCACTCACGCCTCTTCTGCCGACCGCTATAAAGGGGGACTCTTGCGCGCGTTGTTGTCCGCTCAGGATCTTTATTCCCGCACTGCCGACATCCCGGGGATAGATGCTGCCCGCAATGATTTGAAATCAGTAATGGATAAGTATGCCGACTTTGCCTCCACAGCCCCTTCGGCTTACACTGTGGCTATCGAAGAGGTGGAAGCTGCTATCCTTGCACTTCAGAATGTTGTTGTAGCAGGTGCCTCGGACCTTACTGTAGAGCGGACCTTAGTGGTGGAAGGTTATTTCTCATTTGATGGCCGCCGTGTCACACCATCTTATGATGGTCCTGTCATCCGTCGTTCTGTATTCAGCGACGGCTCTGTATCTACTGAAAAGATCTTCCATTGATATAGCATTTTCATATCCACCGGACAGAAGGGTACAAAGGATTGTGCCCTTCTGCTGCATAATCCCATGAAAAGAGAGATGAAATATTGCTCATCTCTGAAAAAAAATCATTAACTTTGCAAAAATTTTTTAAGTACCATGAACGCCGGCTTTGTCAGCGTTCGTCGTTTTTTTTTGGTTTACTATGGAATGGTTTAAAGAGCTTTTTTTCCCTGGCAACATGTCGATAGCGAGTACTCTGGTGCTTTATTCCTTTGTGATTGCTTTTGGTGTGTATCTTGGAAAACTGAAAGTGAGAGGGATTTCCCTCGGTGTCACTTTCGTGTTGTTCGTAGGCATCCTCATGGGACATTTTGGATATGTTGTCGACGATAATGTTCTGAAATTCCTTCGAGAGTTTGGTCTAATTCTGTTTATCTTCGCCATCGGCCTGCAGGTGGGTCCCGGTTTCTTCTCATCTTTCAAGGAAGGCGGTGTGCGCCTGAATGTTTTGGCGGTGATGATTATTTCGTTGAATGTCGTGATTGTGCTATGCGTCTACTTTTTCGGCAATGTGAACGACATCAGTGCCCTGGTGGGTGTGATGAGTGGTGCAGTCACAAATACTCCCGGACTTGCAGCTGCCCAACAGACCATATCTCAGATGGATGGCGCGGCCCAGGCCAATCTGATGGCCCAGGGTTATGCTGCCGCTTATCCATTGGGTGTGATCGGCATCATTGTGGCCATGCTCATCATCAAGGCTGTTTTCAAGATCAAGGTCGAGGATGAAATCAAGGAGATAGAGGCTGATCAGGAAAAGTCACAGCTCAAGCCTTTCATGATTTCGCTTGAGGTTTCCAACAAGCTCGTTGACGGACGCACCCTCTTGCAGTTGCATAATGTAATTGACTGCAATTTCGTTGTCTCCAGAATGATGGTAGCTGATGGCTCCATTGTTATCCCTAAGTCGAGTACCGAGATCCACATTGGTGATAAACTCCTTATCGTGGCTTCCATGCAGGATGCCGACAAGTTCTACACTGTGTTGGGTCACGAAATTGAGATTGACTGGGAATCGGAACGCACTCCTGTCTATTCCCGCAGGATTCTTGTCACAAAGAGCGAGTACAATGGTGTGCCGATAGGATCGTTACGTCTCCACCGTGGTTACCAACTGAATGCCACACGCGTCAACCGAGCCGGCGTGGATCTTCTTGCTTCTCCTAATCTTCGCCTCCAGATGGGCGACCGTATCACTGTCGTAGGCGACCTTGAGGATATCGACCGCCTCGCTCACCGTCTTGGCAACTCGATGAAGCGCCTTGAACAGCCCAACCTAATCACCATTTTCGTCGGTATAATATTCGGTATATTTGTAGGTTCCATCAATATAGGTTTTGGCATGAAGCTGGGGCTTGCCGGCGGTCCGCTTGTCGTGGCCATATTGCTCAGTAGGTTCGGCTACCGCTTCAAACTTGTCACCTACACATCTTCATCCGCTTCGATGATGCTGCGTGAGTTGGGTATATGCTTGTTCCTTGCATCGGTAGGTATATCTGCCGGCAAGGGTTTTGCCGATGCCGTTTTCAACACTACAGGTATGTGGTGGGTCATCTGGGGTTTCATCATCACTTTGCTTCCGCTTCTTATCGTGGGTTGCTATGCACGTGCAAAATACAAGATCAATTATCTCACCATCATGGGTCTTTTCTCTGGAAGTTGCACCGATCCTCCAGCTTTGGCTTATGCCAACAACTCCACAGCCAATGATGCTCCCGCCGTGGCCTATTCTACCGTTTATCCTCTCACAATGTTCCTCCGTGTAGTGGCTGCCCAGACATTGATTCTCCTGCTGGCATGACAATCGCCTCTCCGTCCCACGCCAATTCCACCCCGTCAGGCAATTCCACGGTGGCCGACTTGCCAAGTCCGTGGCTGATGTGGGTGAGGAATGTGCGTGTGGGCTGGATTTTTGCCACGATCTCCAGACACTCTTCCAGATTAAGGTGCGACATGTGAGGCTCGATGCGAAGGGCATTGATTATCAACGTATGCACTCCTTTCAATGCCTCCAGTGTCTTATCCGGCATTGTCTTGCAGTCGGTGATATACGCCATGTCCCCGATCCTGAATCCAAGGATGGGAAGCTTGTAGTGCATCACCGGAAGCGGCAAAATCTCGGTCTTTCCAATATGGAATGGCTTGTACGCTTCAATCTCTTCGATTGTGAATGTAGGCACTCCAGGGTAAGGATTCTCTACGAAACAGTAGGGGAAAGTGGTGCGGAGATCGTTAACGACGTCCTTTTGGCAATAGACCGTGAATTCTTTCTCGAAACAATAAGGACGAAGATCAATCAGTCCACCGACATGGTCATAGTGGCTGTGCGTTATCAGCAGTGCGTCGATGTTGGGCGAACCTGCTTCGAGGAGTTGTGTGCGCAGGTCCGGACCGCAGTCAATCAGGATATCCTTGTCTCCTGTCTCTATCAGCACTGATGCCCGCATACGTTTGTCATGAGGGTCGGTAGATGTGCACACCTCGCAATTACATCCTATTTGTGGCACACCGGTAGACGTACCGGTGCCTAAAAAGCTTAATTTCATTGTTCCTTTTTTCACTAAATCTATATTCTTGAAGCTCCGGATTCAAGCCTTTATGCAGAACGCATCCAGATGCCTGAATCACCTCACCCTCGAAAGATATCCGTCTTCGAACATCAGGTAGATGCCCTCAGAGTATGTCCAATATTCCACCATACCGGCAGTCGTCGGTATCTGTCCCCACGTGTCGGGTGAGCCTAAGGCAAGTCGACATTCATCTTTGCTCATGCCTGTCTTCACTTTGGAATTTGTGATAAGTTTCCATGTATCATCATCTATTGTGGGATATTTCACTCTTGGATTCTCAAAGGCGAAAAGCGTCTCGAAATTCCGTGTGGAAGAGCGTTTTTTGCCTATCGTCATCAGCACATTGTGCTCCCGTTCGTCTCCGATTGGTTTGAACACGACCTTGATCGGATACACTGATGTACCTGGCAGCACGTCGATTATTTCCACTGCTATATGGCGCAGTCCCTTCACCTGCTTGTCAGTAAGGTTATCGTACCACAAAGGGGTAGTTATATAATACGTGTTGCCTATGATTCTGTTTCTTATCTGGTCTATCATGTCCAGATCCACCGTGAATGGAATTTCCAGGTTCTCACGGTGCATGAGTGCATCGTAGGGTGTGTTTGCATCGTAGGTCACATCCACTGATTGTCCCTCGATATTAAATCTCAATATCGCCATATCTTCCCCCGTCACCGACCTTACCTTTTCAATTCTTTCGAACACCATTTCTTTGCTTTTCAGCCGCGAAGTGTCGAGTGGGGCCGTGGTTCCAAGCACCAGACGAATTTTGGGATCGGTGATGTAAAACCGCTTTCCGGCAGACCATTCCTTCGGAGCCTCGTAATTCAGATCCGACAGGAACATCTGTTCCGGGGTGGTGTGGATGTTCTCTTTCTTCACGTCCGATGATGTGATTCTTGGTGTGCTCTCTATGCCAGTGAAGCAGCCGCTGAGAAATAGAGTTGGCATCAATGCCAATATGTAAATAATGATTCGTTGCATCGGTATTGATAATATTGAATGCAAATTTACTAAATTTTCACTATTATGGAACGTTATGTCCTTTTATTTTTGTAATTTTGTAGCCACAAATATTGTCAACCGGTCAATCATGAGAACATCATTATATATTTCTGTCATTTTAATGTCATTTTTATTAGGAGCATGTTCCTCCGGCAAATCCTCCCGACAGTCTGTTGAGTCAGACGCAGTCAGGTCTGTGGTTCCGGCTAAAAATTCAGTTCCGAATACCCAGGCTCTTCCGAAAGCCGTGATATATCGCACCAATGGGGATTACAATGATAATGTGCCTGTGAATATCAACCGACAGCACACGGCTCTTATTTCTTACCCTGCCTGTTCCGACATCACATCACATTCCACTCCCGTAGAGATTGGTGATGGATGGCTTTTCGACCGTCGTGGTGGAGTGGGGGCCAACACGGTATTCCTTACCTACACTTATGCTCAGTATTCAGCACTCAAGGCCACACCTTCCGCGGCTCAGTTGCTGGACTCTGTCATTCCGGGTTCTGCCGTAACCCGTTGTATCCTCACTCCGGTGCTTTTCAGTGAGGCTCTATCCGATCCTGATATATTGAAGCAGTATATTCCCGAAGAGTAGGCGGTGGAGAATATTCTCTATATATTGCCACGTGGTGTAGCCATCGGCATCCTTATATCGGCACCTATGGGGCCGATAGGAATGCTCGTAATTCAGCGTACACTCAGCAAAGGACGTTGGCCGGCATTCTTCACAGGAATAGGAGCTGCCTTGAGCGACCTTGTCTATTGTCTGCTCACAGGCTTCTGCCTGAGTTTCATCACCGAATTCATAGAGTCGCACAGGCTTCTTCTTCAGGTGCTTGGTGGCGTGGTGCTCGCCATATTCGGTCTTTATCTTTTCCGCAAGAATCCCACTCGTTCCCTTAAGAAGGCGCAGGACAATTCCAGTGCATCCACTATGTGGAAGGATGTTGTCTCGGGCTTTTTGCTTACATTTTCCAATCCGCTGATATTATTCTTCATTATCGGACTTTTTGCCAGGTTCAACTTCATATTGGCCGACCAGTTCACATTCTACCACTATATTTGGGCATACGTCACAATTTTTGCAGGGGCTATACTATGGTGGTATCTCGTCACTATGTTTGTCAATAAGCTCCGCTCCCGATTCAATGTCCGGTCCCTTTGGCTCATCAACCGTATTATTGGGGGTATACTGATTCTGATGGCCGTTATAGGAACAGGAGATGCCATCCTGAAATTATTCTCTTGAAAAAAAATAACGGGATACCGACCAACGCCGGTATCCCGTCATAAGACGTAAAAATCTCAATCCTTCACTGCTTTGAAACTCATGTCCAGCCCTTTCACCGAGTGGGTGAGCGCTCCAACCGATATGAAATCCACTCCGCACTCGCCATACTGACGCAGATTGTCGATGGTGATCCCACCCGACGATTCAATCTCAATTTCGGGAGCCTGCCGGCGTATCATCTCCACTGCCTTGCGGGTACGTTCCGGAGTAAAGTTATCAAGCATTATTCTGTCCACTTTCGCATCGATTGCCTCCTGTATTTCTTTCTCGTCGCGCACTTCCTGCTCGATCTTAAGGTTTTTGTGATTCCTTTTCAGATAGGATCTCACAGCCGCTACAGCCTGTGGAATGCCACCGGCGAAATCAGTGTGGTTGTCTTTTATCAAAATCATGTCGAACAGACCGATACGGTGGTTTTCGCCTCCGCCTATCTTCACGGCTTCCTTCTCCAGCAGTCGCATTCCGGGAGTGGTCTTGCGTGTGTCGAGTACCTTTGTCTTCAATCCTTTCAATTCCGCCTGGTAGCGGGCAGTAGTTGTGGCTATGCCGCTCATGCGCTGCATGATGTTAAGCATCAGTCTCTCAGTCTGAAGAAGCGATCTCACGGGACCCTTCACCTTGAATGCTATGTCACCAGGCTTCACATGTTCGCCGTCGTGCATGAGCACTGTCATTTCAAGCTCAGGATCGAATCTCTCGAACACCTTCCTCGCAGCCTCAACACCGGCAAGAATTCCTTCTTCCTTTATTATCAGTTGCTGCTCGCCATATTCGCTTGCGGGTATGGTGCTGAGGGTAGTATGATCGCCGTCTCCGATATCCTCGGCGAAGGCTAAGTCGATCAAATCTTCAATTAATTGGTCGTTGGTTTTCATTATTCAATAGTTTATTATTATCTTTGCATCTCGTCACGCAAAGTTAATGTATTTTTTGCTTTCTTACAATTATTGAGTCATGAAAATAATGCTGCTGTGTGTGGGGCGCACCGGCTACGCCCCTTTCCGGGAAGCGATCGACAGATATTCCGCCCGTATTCCCCATTATGTGCCCTTCGAACTCAGAGAGCTACCCGACATAAAGAACACCAAGAACATCACCGAAACCCGTCAGAAGGAAATGGAAGGGACATCGATTCTTGCCGCTCTTTCCAATTCCGATCTTGTTGTGCTACTCGATGAGAAAGGCAGGGAATACACTTCGCGCGAATTTGCCCGCTTAATCGAAGAAAAAATGATAGGCTCCGTGCAGAGGATTGTGTTCATCGTAGGTGGCCCATACGGATTCTCCGACAAGGTGTACGACCGGGCCGACATGAAGCTCTCACTTTCGAGGATGACCTTCTCCCATGAGATGGTTCGCCTCTTCTTCATCGAGCAGATCTACCGCGCAATGACAATCCTACATGGCGAGCCCTACCATCACGACTGACCATGGAGTTGAGAAACGGCTGTCGTTTTGGCAGCCGTTTCATTAGAAGACAGATGCTTCATCGATTTCTTTCAGCTCTTCTGCCGTGAAGGAGGGTGAGTTGAGCACCTTGAGGTTTTTGGCGAGCTGCTCCGTCGAGCTTGCACCGACGATCACGCTTGTCACCCTTTTGTCAGCGAGAATCCATGCAAGTGCCATCTCGGCGAGTGTCTGGCCGCGGCGTTCGGCTATGGCATTGAGACGCCGGATGGAATTCAGTTTTTCCTCGGTGATGTCCGTCGCTTTCAGGTGTCCTCCTTTGGCTGCACGCGATTCAGCAGGGATGCCCTTGAGATAGCGATCGGTAAGCAGACCCTGTGCCAGAGGAGAGAAGGAGATAAATCCTACGCCTTGTTCGGCATTAAGGTCAAGGATGCCGTCCTTCTTAGGTTCTCTGTCGAAGATATTGTAGCGTCCCTGGTAAATCAGGCATGGAACATCACGTTCGGCAAGATACTTGTAAGCCTTGCGCGTTGCCTCCAATGGCCACCGCGAGATACCCACATACAAAGCCTTCCCTTGACGTACGATGTCGACAAGTGCCTGTAGAGTCTCCTCGATCGGCGTAACCGGGTCGTAGCGGTGACTGTAGAACAGGTCAACATAATCAAGGTTCATCCGGCGGAGACTCTGGTTGAGGCTCGACATAAGATATTTGCGCGATCCCCAGTTGCCGTACGGACCGGGCCACATGTCATAACCGGCTTTTGATGAAATGAACAGTTCGTCGCGGTAGGAGGCGAATGATGTGCGCATAATCTCGCCGAAAGTCTCCTCTGCCGATCCGTATGGCGGCCCATAATTATTGGCCAGGTCGAAATGTGTGATTCCATGGTCGAAAGCGTAGTGCAGCATTTCCCTTGACCGTGTAAGCGGATCCACTGCTCCAAAATTGTGCCATAGACCTAACGATATTGCCGGCAGCAGTATGCCACTTCGGCCGCAGCGCTCATAGCGCATGCTGTCATATCTCTCCTCACAGGGTTTGTACATATTCATTTACTAATAAAAGTCTAAGAATTAATAAGATAAATCAATCGTATATTGTCTCCGCAAACTCCTCTATGGGGATATCCTCATAGAAGATTGACAGTCCGCACAGTCCGGAAGGTATCTTCAGCTTATCGATAAGCGACCATTTGACCCTGCCGAAATCGTATGACTTACCGCTCAGAAGCATCCTTCCTCCGATATGGTCGAATTCATACTCACCTCCGCCGATACAGGTCTCTCCGGCATCAAGGAGATCCTTGTGCATGATCACGTCGCCGAATTTGAATCGTCCTTCGCTTGTCACTATGAATTTCTGCATCGTCTTTTGTTTTTGATGATACAAAAGTAAGTAAAATTTTGACCAATCACAAATATTTATGCCAATCCTAACGTTTTCCGTCTATACAATGGCAATAATGCAGTGACTCTTCATTATTAATATGTTGTGTTCCTGATTTTGCAATGTCGCGAAATATTCTTAAATTTGTAGGCTAAATGAATTTCGATAATATGGATTTCAAGATTGAAAGCGATTACAAGCCTACGGGCGACCAGCCCCAGGCAATCGACCAACTGGTGAAGGGCATCAACGAAGGCAATCCTGCCCAGACTTTGCTCGGTGTCACCGGATCGGGCAAGACTTTCACCATGGCGAATGTGATCGAACGCGTCAACCGTCCGACCCTTGTCCTAAGCCATAACAAGACTCTCGCTGCACAGCTATACAGCGAGTTCAAGTCATTCTTCCCTAACAACTCCGTACAATATTTCGTTTCATATTACGACTATTACCAGCCGGAAGCATACATTCCTTCTGTTGACAAATATATCGAGAAGGACCTGATGATCAACGATGACATCGACAAACTCCGCCTCGCCACTACCTCTGCGCTTCTCTCAGGTCGCAAGGATGTGATTGTGGTGTCGTCGGTTTCGTGCCTCTACGGTATCGGTAATCCCGAGGATTTCCATGAAAGCGCCATCAGTATCAAGGTAGGGCAGAAAATTTCACGGAATGATTTCCTGCGGCGTCTTGTCAATGCTCTATATTCACGCAATGACACAGAGCTTAGCCGTGGCAATTTCCGCGCTAAGGGCGACACGGTGGATATCCGTCTCGCATACGAGGAAATAATTCTAAGGGTGGTGTTCTGGGGCGATGAGATAGAGTCGATAGCCACATTGCATCCCGACGATAATGTATCGCTCGGGCGGCATGACTCGTTCAATATTTTCCCTGCGAACATATTCGTGACCTCCCCTGCACGTCAGGCTTCAGCCGTAGCACAGATACAGCTCGACCTCGGCGAAAGAGTGAAGTTCTACAACGAACAGTTTCGCGAACTTGAGGCCAAACGTCTCTACGAACGCGTGACCTACGATGTGGAGATGATCAAGGAGGTGGGATATTGCAGCGGCATTGAGAATTACAGCCGTTATTTCGACGGACGCCAGCCGGGCACCCGTCCTTTCTGCCTTCTCGATTATTTCCCCAAGGATTTCGTCACGATCATAGATGAAAGTCACGTGACCTTGCCCCAGATCCGTGCAATGTACGGCGGTGACCTTTCCCGCAAGATGAACCTTGTGGAATACGGTTTCCGGCTTCCGGCGGCGATTGACAACAGGCCGCTTAAGTTCGAGGAGTTCGAGAGCCTTACTCCTCAGACCATATATGTCAGCGCGACCCCTGCCGACTATGAGCTCGCCAGAAGCGAAGGAGTGGTGGTGGAGCAACTCATACGTCCCACAGGCCTGCTTGATCCCAAAATCACCGTGCGTCCGTCGCTAAACCAGATCGACGACCTCTTGGAGGAAATTCACCTCAGGATTGAGAGGGGGGAGCGGACGCTTGTCACAACACTGACAAAGCGCATGGCGGAGGAGCTTAATGCCTACCTTATCAAGATGGGAGTCTCCACCGCATATATCCATAGCGATGTGGATACAATGGACCGTATCAAGATTCTCGACGACCTGCGTGCCGGAAAGTACGATGTGCTCGTGGGTGTAAACCTTCTGCGCGAAGGACTTGACCTTCCGGAGGTGTCTCTTGTGGCTATCCTTGATGCCGATAAGGAGGGTTTCCTCAGAAGCCACCGTTCGCTCACCCAGACTGTAGGACGTGCGGCGCGTAACATCAACGGTGAGGTGATTATGTATGCCGACAAAATTACCGACTCGATGCAGCAGACTATCGATGAGACAGACCGCAGGCGTGAACTGCAGATGAAGTACAACGCCGACCATGGTATAACACCCCAGGCTATCGTCAAGGCTCGTAATTCTCTTATTGGACTTGATGATGTGGAGGACGAACCGTCGGCAACAACACGTCGACAACCACGTCAGGCCAACGCCCGCGACAAACGTCAGCAGTCATCTAAGGGCGAGAAGAGGAACATGTACACGGAAGAATTCAAGCCGAACTCCGATGTTGCGGCAGATCCTGTGATAGGATATATGAGCAAGGAACAACTTGATCGACATATCGAACAACTACGCACCCGTATGGTCAAGGCTGCGAAAGATATGGAATTCATCGAGGCAGCCCGTCTGCGTGACGAGATTCTGAAACTCGAAGATATTTCGAAAGGTAAATGATGAGCCAGCCAATTCTCAAATCAGTGGATTCGTTTCTTCCTACTTCAGTCAAGGAGATGAAGGCGCTTGGATGGGACAGTGTTGATGTCGTGCTGTTCTCCGGCGATGCATACGTGGATCATCCGTCTTTTGCCGCTGCAGTCATAGGCAGGACCCTACAGGCTGCCGGTTATAGGGTTGCTATTGTACCTCAACCCAATTGGCGCGACGATTTACGCGATTTCCGGAAATTCGGAGCCCCGCGGCTCTTTTTCGGAGTCTCGGCAGGTGCGATGGATTCGATGGTGAATCACTACACTGCCAACCGGCGCCGCCGTCATGATGATGCCTACACTCCGGATGCGCGATGCGATATGAGGCCTGATTATCCTACGGTAGTCTATTCTCAGATCCTCCGGGAAATGTTCCCCGACACTCCAATTGTGGCCGGCGGTATCGAAGCCTCGCTACGTAGGTTGTCGCATTACGATTACTGGCAGGACCGACTGCGTCCATCAATCATTATTGATGCTCCTGTCGATATGTTGCTATATGGCATGGGCGAGAAGTCAATTTTAGAGTTGGCTAACCGACTTGATTCCGGTGAATCAATCCAAGATATCACTGATTTAAGGCAGTCGGTGGTCCTTCTGCCATATTATGACGCACCTGCCGATTCTGATGAAGGAAATATCGTGCTCAATGACTTTGACCTTTGCAAAAGAGTGAGGAAATCTCAGTCCGACAATTTCAAGCATATCGAGCAGCAGTCCAACCGTATGGACGGTGGTTCGACACTATGGCAGCGTTACGGCGACCAGGTGGTGAAGGTGAATCCTATGTATCCCGCCATGCTCCCCGGGGAGATTGACCGGGCTTTCGATCTTCCTTACACCAGGTTGCCTCATCCGCGTTACAAAGGCAAGCGTATCCCGGCTTACGAGATGATACGGCATTCAGTCAATCTCCATAGGGGTTGTTTCGGTGGATGTGCCTTCTGCACGATATCCGCCCATCAGGGAAAGTTCATCGCATCGCGGTCGAAGGATTCGATAATGCGTGAGGTTGAGTCTGTGACACGGATGCCGGATTTCAAAGGCTACATAAGCGACCTCGGAGGTCCGTCGGCAAATATGTATGCCATGGGTGGAAAGGACAAGTCGATATGTGCCAAATGTCTGCGCCCTTCCTGCCTTCATCCGTCGCCTTGCCGAAATCTCGACTCATCACATGCTCCTCTGCTCGAAATATATCATGCGGTGGATGCGATGCCTGAGGTTAAGAAATCTTTCATCGGAAGTGGAGTGCGTTACGATTTGTCGATGCATCCTACTGGCGACAAGACTGTGGACGCTATCAACCGTCGATACAACGAGGAGCTGATCCGAAATCATGTGTCGGGTCGACTCAAGGTGGCACCGGAGCATACGTCCGACCATGTGCTCAATACCATGCGTAAACCGAAGTTCGCACTTTTCCATGAGTTCAAGGCTCTTTTCGACAAGATTAATGCCGACGATGGACTGCGCCAGCAACTCATCCCATATTTCATATCGAGTCATCCCGGATGCCGCGAGGTGGATATGGCGGAGCTTGCGGTAGAGACCAAGGACTTGAATTTTCACCTTGAGCAGGTACAGGATTTCACCCCGACTCCGATGACCTTAGCCACGGAAATCTATTACAGTGGCTACCATCCCTACACAGGAGAGAAAATATATACCCCCGTTACCCCGGAAGAGAAACTTGCGCAGCGCAAATATTTCTTCTGGTACGACAGCACCTACCGCCAGGACATAATCGGGTCGCTAAGGCGATTGCATCGTCCTGATCTTATTGCCAGACTTTTCCCTTATGACAATAACCGTAATAAAAATACAAAACGAAAAAAACATCCATGATGAAATTCAAACATTTGGCTTTGGGTGCAACTGCCGTGGCCCTTACGGCATGCAACGCCCAGCAGTCGGCCGATGATGCCGACATAATCGACAAGGTGGAATACAAAAGTCCCAACGGCGTATTCGACATCGACGCGCTCGAAGCTCTCGGTCGTGTGAGCGAACCTGTTGTGTCGCCCGACGGCTCCAAAATCCTGTATGGCATTTCTTATGTGAGCGTGGAGCAGAACAAGTCGAACCGCGACCTGTATGTGATGGACGCCGACGGTTCGAACCAGACACGGCTCACTCACACCGCCAAGTCGGAGAACGGTGCCGTGTGGATTGACAATGGCAAGCGAATAGCTTTCCTTTATCCCGACGCCGACGGCAAGACACAGGTGTGGGTGATGGATGCCGACGGCTCCAACCGTAGGCAGATCTCCAAAGTGGAGAATGGAGTGGGGGGCTTCCTCTTCTCGCCCGACCAGTCGAAGGTGGTGCTCATCGGCAATGTGAAATATGCGCAGACTGCTGCCGATATCTACCCTGACCTCCCTAAAGCCACAGGTCGTGTGATTGACGACATGATGTACAAGCATTGGGACGAGTGGGTCACTGAAA
This sequence comes from uncultured Bacteroides sp., assembly GCA_964480085.1. Taxonomy (GTDB): domain Bacteria; phylum Bacteroidota; class Bacteroidia; order Bacteroidales; family Muribaculaceae; genus CAG-873. The sequence continues at coordinate 30,222 of CAYZPI010000019.1, forward strand.
TTCCTCATCCTTTCGTGGCAGATTTCAATGGCTCGGAGATATCGAATCCTGTCGACATCATGGATGGCGAGCCTTTCGAGTCGCCGATGAAACCATTCGGCGGAGTAGAGTCGTTCGCCTGGTCGTCGGATAGCAAGAACCTTGTATATGTGTCTCGCAAGAAGACCGGTAAGGAATATGCGATCTCCACCAACTCCGACCTCTACATATATAATCTCGAAAACAAGACTACCTCCAACCTCACCGAGGGTATGATGGGCTATGATACGAATCCAGCATTTTCGCCCGATGGATCAAAACTCGCATGGCTGAGCATGGAGCGTGACGGATATGAAGCTGATAAGAACCGTCTGTTCGTTATGGACATGGCTTCGCGTGAGAAGACTGACATCACTTCCGACTGGGACTACACAATAGAAGAATTCGCATGGAATCCCGACGGTGCCTCTATCTGGTTCCTCGCTTACCAGAACGGTGGTGCTCCCCTGTTCAATGTCGAGGTTAGCTCCAAAACGTTTACCGTACTCGACCAGGGCGATTATGATTACTCATGTGTGGTGCCTCTTGGTAATGACTGTGTGATTGCCACACGCCACTCATTCGTCCGTCCCGATGAGATCTATTCGGTGAAAAAGGATGGTGCAAAGGCCCTCACAGACGTAAATGCCGATATTTTCTCACAGATAACCATGCCCACCGTGGAACGTCACATGGTGCCGACCACCGACGGAAAGGAGATGCTCACATGGGTGGTGTATCCTCCGAAATTCGATGAGAATCAGAAATATCCTTCAATACTTTATTGTCAGGGTGGTCCGCAGAGTGCTGTAAGCCAATTCTGGAGCTATCGCTGGAATCTGTCGCTGATGGCTTCGAACGGTTATATCGTCATCGCCCCCAACCGTCGTGGTGTGCCAGGATTCGGAACAGAATGGGAGGAGCAGATATCAAAGGATTATCCGGGTCAGAACATGCGCGACTATCTCAGTGCTGTAGATTATATGAAAGCTAAGCCTTACGTTGATGCCGACCGCATTGGAGCCACAGGTGCAAGCTATGGCGGCTTCTCCATATATTGGCTCGCTGGCAATCATGAAAAGCGCTTCAAGTGTCTGCTTGCCCATGCCGGTATCTTCAACACCGAGGCACAGTATCTTGAGACGGAAGAAATGTGGTTCGCCAACTGGGACATGGGTGGTGCTTTCTGGGAGAAGGACAATGCTGCCGCCCAGCGCACATTTGCCAACTCTCCCCATCGCTTCGTGGACAAGTGGGACACTCCCATCATGATAAGCCACGGCGATTTCGACTACCGCATCCTTTCTTCGCAGGGTCAGATGGCTTTCAACGCTGCCAAGCTCCGTGGCATTCCTGCAGAGATGGTGCTCTTCCCGGATGAAAATCACTGGATTCTACAGCCTCAGAATGCCGTGCTTTGGCAACGTCTGTTCTTCCGCTGGTTCGACCGCTGGCTAAAGCCTCAGCCTGCAGATTCCCAAAAGTAACAAATTTTTAATTTTTGCCCTGATTTCTTTTGCAGTTTTATAAAAAAATTGTAACTTTGCATCGAAAAGAATAAGACAATTTAACTATGACACGATTTAACCCATTTTCCTTTTTTTATTTTTCTTATCAGAACAATAAGAACGGGTTTGGTTGTGCCATATTGTAATTATAATAATGATTGACATTTCAAGGACCCGCCTCTTTTCCGGAAGCGGGTTCTTATTTTAATTGCTGTTTAAGAGATGGAAAGAAAGATTACGATACAAGGTATCAACGGATGTTTTCACGATGCGGCCGCAAGGGAATATTTCTCCGGTGATGATATAACGACTATTCCCTGCGATACATTCCAGGATTTGTTCGACTCTCTCGCCCTCGACGCTTCTCTTTTAGGAATAGTCGCTATTGAGAACACGATAGCCGGGAGTATCCTTCAGAACCATGAATTGCTTCGCCAGAGCAATCTACGTATCATAGGTGAGCACAAGATGAGGATTTCCCATGTGCTGTGTGCTCTCGACGGACAATCCATCGACGATCTTTCCGAAGCTAATTCCCATCCAATGGCCTTGATGCAGTGCGAGCAATTTCTTCGCCGTCACCCCAATCTCAAGATCATTGAGAAGTTTGATACCGCCGGTGCTGCCCGTGAGATTGCCGACAATAAGCTGCTCGGGCATGCCGCCGTGTGTGGTGAATACGCTGCAAATCTCTATGGACTAAATGTTCTTGAGAAAAGTATCGAAACAAACAAACGCAATTTCACACGTTTTCTTATAGTGGCTGATCCTCTTCTGGCTTGCGAGATAGGTCCCAAGGAGAATGAGATAAATAAGTCCTCTATAATGTTCACGCTTCCACACACCAACGGGGCGCTTTCCAAGGTGCTTGCTATTCTGTCGTTCTACGATATCAATCTTTCAAAAATCCAATCCACCCCTATTATCGGCAGGGAATGGGAGTATCGGTTCTATGTGGACCTCACTTTCAATTCCATAGTGAGGTATCATCAGGCGATTGATGCTGTACGTCCTCTTCTTAATGATTTTCGTCTTTTGGGTGAATATAAAGAATTCAATTGATTATGGCTGTGAATATTATACCCGCTGATAGGGTGAATCAGATTCAGGAGTATTATTTCTCGAAAAAACTCAAGGAAGTGGCTTCGCTCAATGCCAAGGGGATGGACATCATTTCTCTCGGTATTGGTGGTCCGGACAAGGCTCCCAACAGCGGGGTGATTGAAACCCTCTGTGAAAGTGCCAACCGTTCAGACACCCACTCGTATCAGCCTTTCACCGGTCTGCCACAACTTCGTAAGGCTTATGCCGAATGGTATCAAAAACATTACGGTGTGGAACTCAACCCCGATACAGAGATTCAGCCGCTGATAGGCTCCAAGGAGGCTATCCTGCATGTCTCGCTCACATTCCTGAATCCGGGCGATGGGGTGCTTGTTCCCGATCCTGGGTATCCTACCTATACCTCCGCTTCTAAGCTTGCACAGGCCGAGATTTTCAAGTATGACCTCACGGCTGAAAATGGCTGGTATCCTGACTTTGATGCTCTTGAAGCATTGCCTCTCGACCGTATCAAATTGATGTGGATCAATTATCCACACATGCCCACCGGAGCTCCCGCATCGCGGAAGGTGTTCGAAAGAATCATAGAGTTCGGGCGCCGTCATAATATTGTGATAGCTCACGATAATCCTTATAGCTTTATCCTCAATGAGCAGCCACAGTCGATTCTTCAGGTTCCGGGAGCCAAAGATATTGCTCTCGAACTCAATTCACTCAGCAAAAGCCATAACATGGCAGGTTGGCGGATGGGCATGATTGCTTCTAATCCTGAGTTCATCAACTGGTTCGTAAAGGTGAAGAGCAATGTGGATTCCGGGCAGTTCAAGCCTATGATGGAAGCGGCAGTTATGGCACTCGCACTTCCGGACGACTGGTATCAGCAGATAAATGAAACGTATGCCGAACGCCGACGGATAGCTGAGGAGATAATGACGGCCTTGGGATGTACGTTTGATCCTGTTCAACGTGGTTTGTTCCTTTGGGGACGAATCCCTGATGAGATTGAGGATGTAGAGATGTTCACCGACCATATTCTGTATGACAAAAGGGTATTCATCACACCCGGATTTATTTTCGGTGAGAATGGGCGAAGATATGTGCGCATATCTCTTTGTGCGACTCCCGATAAACTGATGGAAGCCCTAAAAAGGATTACAGAATGATATTTATCCATTTTTATTTGAATAATAGATATGAAAGACTTAATTCCGATATTTGATACAAAGAAACCATATATAATCGCTGGTCCCTGCAGCGCTGAGAGCGAGGAGCAAGTGCTTGAGACAGCCAAAGATCTTGCCGCAAATGGCATAAAGGTTTTCCGTGCCGGCGTATGGAAACCACGTACTAAGCCCGGTGGTTTCGAGGGTATGGGTGAGGCCGCGCTTCCCTGGCTTCAGAAAGTGAAGGAGCTTACAGGTATGCTCACCGCTACCGAGGTGGCAAATAAAAGCCATGTTGAGGCAGCATTGGGGGCAGATGTGGATATCCTGTGGATCGGAGCCCGCACTTCGGCCAATCCTTTCGCAATGCAGGAGATTGCCGATGCAATCAAGGAGTCTGGCAAGGATGTTACCGTGCTTGTAAAAAATCCCGTGAATCCGGATCTCGAACTTTGGATAGGCGCCTTGCAACGTATCTATAATGCCGGAGTCAGACGTCTTGGTGCTATCCATCGTGGTTTCAGTGTATATGGAAAGCATCTCTATCGCAATATGCCTGAATGGCGAATCCCCATCGAGCTCCGCCGCCGTTATCCAAGTGTGCCAATCATTTGCGACCCGAGTCATATCGGAGGAAAGCGTGAGTTGGTAGCTCCTCTTTCCCAGCATGCTCTCGACATGGGGTTTGATGGACTGATTATTGAAAGTCACTGCGATCCAGACTGTGCACTTTCTGACAAGAGCCAGCAAGTGACTCCGGAGGTGTTGAATTTCATCCTCAACTCACTTGTAATCCGTGATGAGAGCCAGGCCACCGAGAATCTTGCTGTTCTACGTCATGAGATCGACGGTCTCGACAATGATCTTCTTGAGGTGCTTGAAAAACGCATGCAGGTATCGCGGGCCATTGGCAAATTTAAAAAGGAGCATCGTATGCCTATCCTACAGGCGGCTCGTTACGATTCTATTATGAATTCGAGGGTGAAGCAAGCGATTGAGAAGGGTATGAGCGGGGATTTCATGCGCACTGTCTTATCGGCGATACATGAAGAGTCCGTCAGGCAACAGGTCGAGGTATTCAACGACCGTATTCGATAATATACCCTGCATCATGAAGATTCTGATATTGGGAGCCGGAAAAATGGGTTCATTCTTCTGCGATGTTCTGTCGTCGGAGCATGATGTGGCTATCTACGACATTGATCCCGAGCGTCTTAAGTTTACATTCAATTGCCGTCGGTTCATGACCATGGAGGAAATCCGGGAGTTTGAGCCGCAGATGGTAATCAACGCAGCTACTGTGAAGTACACGCTTCAGGCTTTCGAAAAGGTCCTCCCATATCTCCCGGACTCATGTATTCTTAGCGATATAGCTTCTGTAAAGACCGGACTTCCTGAATTTTATGCCGATTGCGGGCATCCGTATGTTTCGACTCATCCTATGTTCGGACCTACTTTTGCCTCTCTCAGCAATCTCGCCAATGAAAATGCCATAATTATCACTGAAGGTGATCATCTTGGACGTGTGTTCTTCCGCGATCTCTACAATCGTCTGCGTCTGCACATTGTGGAATATTCGTTCGCCGAACACGACGAGACAATCGCTTACTCTCTTTCGATACCATTTGCTTCATCTCTTGTTTTCGGTTCGATTATGAAACCGCAGGATGCGCCGGGCACTACGTTCAAACGACATCTGGCGATTGCCCGTGGGTTGATGAGTGAGGATGATTACCTTCTGAGCGAGATTCTTTTCAATCCTCACACTTCGCGGCAGATTAAGGAGATTGAGGCTACCCTGGCGCGTCTGCATGAGATTGTAAAAAATCATGATTCTGATGCAATGAAGCTATTCCTCAACGAAGTCCGTGGAAATATTGCAAACCAATCTTAATACTGAGTTGCTTCCGTATTTCGGTTTTTTTTAGTAATTTTGCAAAAAATATCCAAAAACCCAAATTATATCATCTTACAATGAAATTATTAGAAGGTAAAACAGCCCTTATCACAGGTGCTGCCCGCGGTATCGGCAAAGCCCTTGCTCTGCGTTTTGCCCAGGAGGGTGCCAATATCGCATTCACTGATCTCGTTATCGATGAGAATGGCAAGGCAACGGAAGATGAAATTGCCGCTCTTGGTATGAAAGTAAAAGGTTATGCTTCAAATGCCGCCAATTTCGAGGAGACTAAGAAAGTGGTTGAGCAGGTGCATGCTGATTTCGGCAGCATTGATATTCTTGTGAACAATGCCGGTATCACAAAGGATGGCTTGATGTTACGCATGACTGAGGCTCAGTGGGATGCAGTGATTGCTGTCAACCTAAAGAGTGCTTTCAATTTCATCAACGCAGTGCTTCCCATCATGATGCGTCAGCGCAGTGGTTCGATTATCAACATGGCTTCCGTTGTAGGTGTTCATGGTAATGCTGGTCAGGCTAACTATGCAGCTTCCAAGGCTGGACTCATCGCACTCGCCAAGAGTATCGCTCAAGAGGTGGGTTCGCGTGGAATCCGTGCAAATGCTATCGCTCCCGGTTTCATCGAGACTGCCATGACAGAACAGCTTCCCGCTGAGATCCGTGCTGACTGGATGAAGAAAATTCCTCTGCGTCGTGGAGGTAAAGTTGAGGACATCGCCAATGTGGCTACTTTCCTCGCTTCCGATATGTCGAGCTATGTCACCGGACAGGTTATCCAGGTTGATGGCGGTATGAATATGTAATCTTCATCCGCATACAAAAACATCCATATACAAATAGAGGAGCAAATTCTTGCTCCTCTATTTGTATATGGATGAACGATTAATTCAGAGTACCGGCTTCTGCCTGCTGAACCATTTCAGGACTTGCCGTGATGTAAATCTCCACACGACGATTCTGAGCGCGGCCTTCGGCAGTCTCGTTGGAGGCAACATAGTTCGACATCGGAATACCCTCGGCTGTCAGACGGCTGGAGGGAACACCGTTGCTTACAAGGAAAGCTTCGACAGCGTCAGCACGGGCTGTGGACACGCGCTGGTTGGCCTCAAGGCTGCCTGTATTGTCGGTGAAACCATAGATCTGAACGTTCGTGCCGGGATTCTGGATAAGATTCTTTGCGAACTGCTTCAGGTCGGTTTGTGCATGGGCATTGAGAGTCGACTTTCCGGTGGGGAAGAGGATGCCGCCGTCGAATGTCACCTTGATGGCGCGCAGACCATTCTGGTCAGTGGTCTCTTCTACCTTGGCCTGCTGGGCAAGCTGGGCTTCGAGTTCTTTCTGCTGCTTGTCCATCTTCTTGCCGATGAGTGTTCCGGCTCCTGCACCTACACCCGCACCAATGGCTGAACCGATGGCAGCTCCCTTGCCACCGCCGATAAGGGCACCGATTCCTGCGCCGAGTGCTGCGCCGCCGCCGCCGCCGATCAACGCGCCTTTACCTGTGTTAGTCATTGAACCACATGATGTGGAACCAATAAGCAGTGAACCGCATATTAGGGTCATGCCTACGTAGTTGAGTAGCTTCATAATCAATTTGTGTATTTAATATTCTCAATTTGCTGCAAAGTTAGCTATTATCCATTAATTATGAAAATACTTTCACAGGATTTCTTTAATTTTTTATTATGTTGTCCGTTTTTATTCGTAACTTTGTCATAATTCACATAATTAATAATTCCTCACATGGAATCTATATTGAAATATTTTCTTAATCTGACAGATTCACAGAAAGAACAATTCCGGTTGCTCGGTGAGCTTTATCCTGAGTGGAATGAGCGTATAAATGTGGTATCCCGTAAGGATATTGGCAATCTTTATATCAATCATGTGCTTCACTCGCTGTCCATTGCCGCTTTCCTCGGACCGGTCGCGGAGGCCACGTCTTTTTTGGATATGGGCACAGGGGGAGGTTTCCCAGGTATCCCTTTGGCCATATATTATCCTGATTGCCGTTTTCATCTCATCGACAGGATAGGAAAGAAAATCAGGGTGGCGACGGAGATTGCCAGGGCCATTGGGTTGAAGAATGTCACATTCCAGCATGGGGATATCAAAGAGTGCCGTGACAGATACAATTTTGTCGTGAGCAGGGCGGTGATGCCTCTCAATGAGCTTTTGCCTCTGATTAAGAAAAATGTGTTGCCTAATACTAAAAAAGATAAAGTCAACCGTTATGCCAATGGTCTGATTTGTTTAAAAGGCGGGGATCTTTCCGAGGAGTCGAAAGGAGTGTCGCTTCCGGTTATAGATTTTCCTGTTGTAGAATTTATCAACGAATCTCATTTCGTGGATAAGTCTATCGTTTATGTTCCTTTTAATTAATTTTTTATGCTTGAAGTAAAACAATTTCAGTTTAGCCCGTTCGGCGTAAACACTTATCTTGTTATTGATCAGGCCTCATCGAAGGCAGCTGTTATCGACCCTGCGATGGCCTATGCCGAGGAAGAGAAAGCTTTTTCCACCTATATAGAGAAAGAAGGCATAATAATTGAGCAGATAATCAATACCCATCTTCACCTCGACCATTGTTTCGGAATGAACTATGTTAAATCTAAGTATGGTATTCCACTCAAAGCCAATGGCGACGATGCCATTCTTGGAGAGATAATGGATCAGCAGTATCAGATGTTCGGTATGCGTCCCAAGAGGCAGAAGGTAGTGATCGATGAGACTCTCCGTGATAACGATGTGGTCGAGATAGGGAAATCAAGTCTTGTGGTTATCGCTACTCCCGGTCACACTATGGGAGGAATAGCCTTATACAGCAGCCCAGATAAAATTCTTTTCACCGGCGACACCATTTTTCAAGGGAGCATAGGGCGTACTGATTTGCCCGGCGGCAACCATTCTCGGTTGATTAACAGCATTGCAACCAGAATATTGACTCTTCCTTCCGATGTCAGGATTTTCCCGGGCCACGGACCCTCCACAACTGTCGGATATGAAAAGGACCACAATCCGTACGTCTTAAGATAAGAAAAAGTGACGTCGGAGGTGGTGCAAACCATGTGCACCATCTCCGACGTCACTTTTTTGTGGTAAATTTATTATAATGCCACTTTGTAGTTGCTTATCTTCTCCCAAAGAGAGGACTTATGTGGCCTTAGATGTATCGACGTAGTAGGCTTCAGATTGTTCAGAAACACTATCGAGGAGTGAAGTACGATGGCTGTCCATTCCTCGAACGGTATGATAGCATTGATATTGCCCAAAGGTATGGTGTGGAATGGAGAGTCTTCTGGAATAGAAGATATGATTAAATCGTTTGTATCCGGGTCAATGAGGATATCGTGCTCAATACCTGCTTTTTCAAAAAGAAGGCCTAAGTCAAGACTATCAGTAGATGCGGGCCTTTTTTTGTATTGCTTATATATTTCATTTATTACCTGCTTGGTGATCATAACGATTAATTATTTTAGTTTTCAGTTTAAAATTATTATTATAGTTTGAAACACATTAGAGCGAGAGTAATCAATGTTCTATTTAATAAACGTTGTGAACTAAAAAAAGTTTATACTATTTCTTTTTATGACAGACTTATACTTAGTCATGGTCAAGGCATCATTCCTGATGGTCTTCCTCAGTTATAACATCAGAGGATAGATATTGTTTAATCCTTTTTTGAAAAAAGTAAGATTTAACAATTAAAAAAGAGAGATGCAGTTGGCGCATCTCTCCGGTTGTAAGTTAGGCTGATTTACTAAATAATGAGTGTATATAGCCTATTTTGCTGTCAATCTTTGATTTATTCGCTTACGACATCAACTCCTGCAAGCTCGGGGTCAATCATGATTCTGCCGCAGTATTCACATACGATAACTTTCTTATGCATCTTGATCTCCATCTGGCGCTGGGGCGGGATACGGTTGAAGCAGCCGCCACAGGCATTACGCTGCACATACACTATTCCCAGTCCGTTGCGGGCGTTCTTGCGGATGCGCTTGAATGCTTTAAGTGTGAAATCATCTATGCGGGGCTCGATGGCTTTAGCCTGTTCACGGAGACCTTCTTCCTCAAGACGTGTTTCCGATACAATCTCGTCGAGTTCAGATTTTTTTTCTGTGAGGATGTGCTCCATGTCGGCGAGTTTTTCCTTCGTGACATCGATTTCAGCTTTCTTGTTATCGATCGCTCTCTGGAATTCTCCTATGTGCTTCTCGCACAGCTCTATCTCAAGTGTCTGGAATTCCACTTCTTTGGTGAGCATGTCGAATTCGCGGCTATTGCGCACATTCTTCAGCTGCTCGTTGTATTTCTCGATTTTGGCTTTGCAGTCGTTGATCTTTTCTTTTTCTCCGATCATGCGCTGGCGCAGTTCCTCGGCTTCATGAGTGTAGTTCTCGATGCGCTTGTTAAGTCCCTCGATATTGTCTTCCAGGTCTCTTACTTCAAGAGGAAGCTCTCCCCTTATGGTCTTGATCTTGTCGATCTTGGTAAGGATGGTCTGAAGCTGATACAGCGACCGCAAGCGTTCTTCCACTGTTGTTGCTTGTTCTGCCTTTTTTTCTGTAGCCATTTCGTTATAATATATTATTGTGTTTGTTATTCGTTGTTTAGAAATAGTGCACGGGATTGTCGGAATCTGTGCACTTGATTTCCTTGAACTCTGGATTTGCTGTTCGGATTAATTCAGCAAGTGATTCTTTTATCGCCGCCTCGGTTTCGTAGTGTCCGGCATCCACAAGGAGGATCTTATCCTGATAATCCACGAAATCGTGGTATTTCAGATCAGCAGAAATATATGCCTGGGCTCCCATCGCTATCGCTTTAGGGATGAACTCATGACCCGCACCTCCACACATTGCAACTCTCCTGATTTTCAAATCCGGCACATCCGGAAATCGTGTGGCGCGAACGACCTTGGCTCCGAGTGTGGTTTTCACTCGTTCAATGAAATCCTCCGGACTTAGCGAATCTTCCATCACTCCATAGATGCCGAGCCCGTATTCATGCAGTTTGTTGAGGATAGGGACGAACTGATAAGCCGGTGTCTCATAAGGGTGAACGTCAGTCAATACAGATTCCACCTTGTTCATTAGCTCTTTCGGTAACACCACGCTCACCATAGTCTCGCTTTCATGATGCTCCTCGCCTTGCGCGCCCACGTAGGGGTCAGACCCTGGGAGGGCACGGAATGTGCCTGTACCTCCCACATTGAAACTGCAGCAGTCATAGTTGCCTATGGCTCCCGCTCCGGCGTCGAAAAGAGCTATGCGCACATCTTCAACATGCGAGTCTGGCACGATTACATCAAGACGCACCAACCGGTCGGCCAGAGGAGACAGTACCTTCATCGGGGTCACTCCCAAGCGTTTGGCCAACAAGTAAGAGACTCCGCCTTTAGTGGAGTCGGATGCAGTATGGGTGGAATAAATGCTGATTCCTGCTGAGATGGCGTTGATGGCGCACACCTGTTGTGGTGTGGCGCCAGTCAGTCGTTTCTCTCCCTTAAAGAACAGTGGATGGTGCGATATTATCAGGTTATAACCCAACTTTATCGCTTCTTCCACCACTTCAGGGGTCACATCGAAGCATATCAGTACGCCTGTACATTCCGCACCCAAAACTCCAACCTGTAGCCCTGTGTTGTCCCACGGCTCCTGAAGCGAAGGGGGGGCGAATTTCTCGATTGTCCTTATTATCTCAAGATTAAGCATCCTTTTCTTCGGGGGTTACGATGGCGAGTGTGAGTTCGTCGAGCTGTTTCTGGTCAAGGGCGGCCGGTGCGTCGAGCATCACATCGCGGCCGGAGTTGTTTTTCGGGAAAGCGATGCAGTCGCGTATCGAGTCGAGTCCAGCGAAGAGCGACACCCATCTGTCGAGTCCGTAAGCGAGTCCGCCGTGAGGGGGTGCACCATATTTGAAGGCGTTCATAAGGAAGCCGAACTGCTCCTGGGCTTTCTCCGGGGTGAATCCAAGAATCTCGAACATCTTTGCCTGCAGTTTGCTGTCGTGGATACGTATGGATCCGCCGCCAACTTCAACACCATTGATTACCATATCGTAGGCATCGGCTCTCACTGCCGCGGGATCTGTGTCGAGCAAAGGAATGTCTTCGTCTTTCGGGTGAGTGAACGGGTGGTGCATGGCCATAAGGCGCTGTTCTTCATCGGACCACTCGAACATCGGGAAATCTACGATCCAAAGGCAAGCGAATTTGTCTTTGTCGCGGAGTCCGAGCTGACGCCCCATCTCAAGACGCAGTTCGCAGAGCTGCTTGCGGGTCTTCATTGTATCCTCTCCGCTCATTATCAAGATCAGGTCCCCGGGTTCGGCCTGCATCTTTTCTTTCAGTTTCTGGAGCACTTCCTGAGAGTAGAATTTGTCTACCGACGATTTTACTGTGCCGTCTTCACCGACACGTGCGTATACAAGTCCCTTGGCTCCGATCTGCGAACGCTTCACATATTCTGTCAAGGCATCAATCTGTTTACGTGTGTAGCTTGCAGCGCCTTTGGCATTGATGCCGCCAATATATTCGGCATTGTCGAATACGGAGAAACCATAGCCTTTCAACACATCCATCAGTTCCACGAATTTCATGTCGAACCTCAGGTCAGGCTTGTCGCTGCCATAGTATTTCATGGCATCAGCCCAAGTCATGCGCTGCCAAGGCTCGGTGAATTCCACACCGCGGATGGTCTTGAAGAGATGCTTGGCCATGCCTTCGA
>CAYZPI010000020.1:0-40059 GCA_964480085.1 uncultured Bacteroides sp.
AATATTGGGGCTGTTCAGAACGAGGATTTTGCACTTCGTTGTTGAATCTTCAATGAAATCGGCGGGATGTGGATTTTTTTTGCAAAAAGATGCGGAAAGTCGGGAAAAGTGATTAATTTTACATCCGCAACACCACCTGCCGCGCCGGTGCCACGCACCCTGAGGGTGGACCAACATTCAAAGATATGGAAGAGAAGAAACTTTTTTTGCTTGATGCCTACGCGCTTATATATCGTGCCTATTACGCCCTCATACGTGCTCCGAGAGTCACCTCAAAGGGCGTGAACACGTCTGCCATCTTCGGATTCTGCAACACCCTCGACGAGGTGCTCCGCAAGGAGGATCCACAGTACATAGCCGTGTGCTTCGACCCGAAGGGCAAGACTTTCCGGCACACCGCCTATCCCGAATACAAGGCACAGCGTGAGAAGCAGCCCGAGGACATCACCATAGCGGTGCCTTACATCAAGGAGATTCTCGACGCCTACCATATCCCTGTGGTGGAGGTGCCCGATTTCGAGGCCGACGACGTGATCGGCACACTTGCCCACAGGGCCTCCTCCCAAGGCTTCACCACCTATATGATGACCCCCGACAAGGACTACGGCCAGCTCGTCACCGACAATGTGCTGATGTACCGCCCCGCCCTCAAAGGCCAGGGATTCGAGGTGAGGGGACCCAAGGAGGTGTGCGAGAAATATGGCCTTTCGTCGCCACGTCAGGTCATCGACCTGCTCGCACTCGAGGGCGACGCCTCCGACAATGTGCCAGGATGTCCCGGGGTGGGAGAGAAAACGGCGGTGAAGCTCATCAACGAATGGGGCAGCATCGAGAACCTTCTCGAACATTCCGACGAGCTTAAAGGTGCCCTGAAGAAAAAGGTGCAGGACAACGCCGAGCAGATACGTTTCTCGAAATTCCTCGTCACCATCCGCACGGATGTGCCTGTGGATCTGCCTCTCGAATCGCTCATACGCAAGGAACCCGACACCGAGCGCCTCATGGAGATATACCGGGAGCTGGAGTTCCGCTCATTCATCGCGCGCCTCAACGCCTCCGCCATCCTTTCCGCACCGGCTGCAGTGCCTGTCCGGGAAGAAGGCACAATGGGATCGCTCTTCGACACCGATGATGTTCCGGCCTCCGCCGCCCCAGCCTTTGAACATGCCGACTTTGAGGAAGGCATGTTCTACATAGCCGACACCCCCATGAAGATCTCAGAGGTTGTGCGTGGCGCGCTTGCCCATACTGAGGTGGGTGTGCATCTCGCGGCCGCCGGCGACGAACCCATGACCGCCCGTCTCTACGGAGTGGCCCTTGCCTACGGCGACGACACCAATGTGTATATCCCGCTGGGCTCCGACCCGACCTCACGGAGCGAGGCGCTGCAGATGCTGCAGCCACTCTTCGAGGCTCCCGCCATGACGATAGTGAGCCATGATGTGAAGCGCGACATGATTCTGCTGCGCAGGGAGAATGTCGCGCTGCGCTCGCCATATTTCGACAACGCCGTGGCACACTACATCCTCAAGCCCGAGGCGAAGCACAATGTGGAGTTCGTGGCATCCGACATGGCCGGCTACAAGATGATATCCTACGCCCTCACCGACCTTGAACGGCGGAAGCAGGATGCCGCTCCCACCGACTCCTCGCCCTTGCGCAGTGCCGAGAAGGCGCGCGTGGCGCTGATGCTGCGTCCGTTGCTCGCCGATGCCGTAGCTGAGCAGGGACAGACCGGGCTGCTGCGCGACATTGAGCTGCCTTTCGTCGAGGTGCTCGCCTCAATGGAATGGGAGGGTGCGCGGATCGATGTGGCGGAGCTCGGAAAGATCTCGGAGAATCTCACGTCACGCCTCGCGGCTCTGGAGAAAAGAGCATATCAGCTCGCCGGCGAGGAATTCAACATATCTTCCCCCACACAGGTGGGCGAGATTCTTTTCGGCAAGATGCAGATCGACCCAAAGGCGAAGAAGACGAAGAAAGGCGCATGGTCCACCACTGAGGAAATCCTCGAGAAGCACCGGCGCGATTATGAGATAGTGGACATAATCCTGAAGGTACGCGCCCTGAAAAAACTGCTGTCGACGTATGTCGACGCCCTTCCAAAGCTCATCAATCCCGCTACGGGAAAGCTGCACACCTCCTATAACCAGACGGTGACAGCCACAGGACGCATCTCCTCCACCAACCCCAACCTGCAGAACATCCCCATACGCACCGACGACGGCCGCGAGATACGCCGTGCCTTCATCCCCGACCGGGGATGCCTGATGATGTCGGCCGACTATTCGCAGATCGAGCTCCGCCTGATGGCCGATTTCAGCGGCGACCACGATATGGTGGAGGCTTTCAATTCGGGCAAGGATTTCCACCGCGCCACCGCGGCGAAGATCTATCATGAGGATATCGAGGATGTCACCGACAACCAGCGGCGTAATGCCAAGACCGCCAATTTCGGCATCATCTACGGCATATCCACCTTCGGGCTGTCGCAGCGTCTGGATATCCCGCGGGCCGAGGCAAAGATGCTTATCGACGGCTATATGACCACATATCCCGGTGTGCGCCGGTATATGGACGAGTCGATCGAGAAAGCCCGTCAGCAGGGGTATGTGTCCACGATAATGGGGCGCAGGCGCTATCTTCCCGACATCAATTCGCGTAACGCCACCGTGCGGGGCTATGCCGAGCGCAATGCCATCAACGCGCCCCTGCAGGGTTCGGCTGCCGATATAATAAAAAAAGCCATGATACGGATATATCACGACATCGAGGAAGGCGGCTTGAAATCAAAAATGATAATGCAGGTACACGACGAACTTATCTTTAACGTCGAGCCCTCCGAGCTCCCCCGTATGCAAGAGATAGTGACGCGCGATATGTCGGATGCTTTTTCTGGCAAGGTGCGTCTCGAAGTCTCCTGCGGGGTGGGGTCGAACTGGCTGGAAGCTCACTGATTCAGTGAACAGTGAATAACGAATAGTGAATAGTTCCGGTTGCTTCACTCTTTATCTGTAGTCGGCGAAACGCTCCTGAAGCTTCTTGCGGGCGAAGAAGATGCGGCTCTTGATGGTGCCAAGCGGAAGATTCATCTTCTCGGCGATCTCATTGTACTTGTAGCCTGCGATGTGCATCGAGAACGGGATTCTGAAATCATCGGAGAACTGGTTGATGGCTTCGGTAATCTCCTGTGCGGTGTATGATTCTTCGGGAGCTTCGAGACCTGAATCCTGCGAGAGGTTGAGGTGGTAGAGATTCTCCGTGGTGTCCACTACAGTGGCGGCTCTTGATGCGCGTCGGTAGTTGTTGATGAAGATGTTGCGCATGATTGTGAACACCCAACCCTTAAAATTGGTACCTTCTGCAAATTTCTCCTGGTTGTCCAGTGCCTTAAGCGTCGTGTCCTGAAGCAGGTCGTTGGCATCGTCACGGTTGGAGGTTAACATCATTGCGAAGTTGAAGAGATTGCTCTGAAGACTCATTAAGTTGCTTTGAAATTTTTCAGGTCCCATAATCTATAAAATTAAAAGGTTGAAACGTTATTTTTATTTGTTTTTTGGTGTCGTTGTTTGTTGTTGACGTTACAAAGTTAGGTCTCGAAAATTTTGTAGCAAAATTGTAATTGTTAACGAATCTTAATTGAAAAGATTATATTTTGTGGTGTATTTAATATGTTTATAATCAGTCAAGTAACAATGTTGTAAAATATTACAGGAATGTTACTATTAAAAAATGTGACAGGAATTATACAGAAAATGCCACGATTTGTTCGATTCCGGACTGCCAAATAATAATAAATTTTTATCCCCGACAGCTAAAAACAGGAAAAAATTTACCCCTTCCGCTAAAAAAATGTAAGCATCGAACAATATTCCGTTTCGTGCCATATTTCCCTGCTGGAAATTGAAAAAATTTTGTAAAAATCCGCGTTGCCCCGTAGAGGCAATGAATAATGAAAAATGAATAGTGAATAATTTCCATCCGGATGGTATTATTCACTATTCATTTTTCACTGTTCACTGTTCAGTTTTTCCCCTGGAGAAGCGGCAGCACGATATCGGCGGGAATGTATGCCTCAAGCGCACGCGCCGTGGCACCGTCCACCGACACACCCTCGCTGTGGAGCACAAGCAGACGCCTGCGGCCATCCTCGCCCAGACATCTCGCCGCAAAAGCCTTCTTGTAGAGTTCGGACGCACCCTGACGGTCAATCCCCGTGCCTGTACCCGTGAAATACATGTCGCCCAACATGTCAGCCGCCGGCCCATAACCGGCATCGGCAGCCTTGCGCAGCAGTGCCAGAGCCTTCGAATTGCTGCGGCTCACACCGTTACCGTCGAGCAGCATGCCCGCAAGTGCCGTGGCGGCATGCACGTTCTTCGTAGCGAGTGATTCGAGAGTCTTGGCGGCGGCAGAAGGATTGCGTTTAGGGTTGAGCGCATCAGCCTCCACTATGGCGCGCATCACCTTTCCCTCATCCATCTTTTCCTTCTCCACCTTCTTGAACAGATCGGAAGCAAGGGCATAGTCGCCGTTCACCTTATATGCTATCATGCCCCTCAGGTAATTGCCGAATGGAGAGTCGGCGGGCAGCCCGTTGGCCATCCGCTTGAAATCATCGAGATAGCCGGCCTGCGAGGCGTTGGCGAACCAGAAAAGCGCCCTGTCCAGATCGCCGGCATCCATAAGGGCCGTGGCGTAATTCCACATCCCTTCGCCATATCCTCTGGAGGCCGACATCCCCAGCCATTTCAGGGCCTCGGCTTCATCGGCGTACACTCCGTCGCCCTTGAGCGACATCATGCCCAGCATATTCTGCGCGTCGGCATTCCCTCCCTGCGCGGCCTTGCGCAACAGTCCGAGAGCCTTGGGCTTGTCGGCGGTCACACCCATATTTCCCATCAGCATCTTTCCTGATAGATACTGTGCCTCGCTGTCGCCCAGCGAGGCGGCGTCGCTGAGATATTTGAAGGCCCTTTTCGGGTCCGAAAGACTAAGGAACGCCTTGCCCGCACGTGTCATTCCGTCGGCCGACCCCAGCTGGGCCGCCGAGGCATAACATTCAGCCGCCTGTCCCATGTCCTGCTGTATACCGATGCCCTTCTCCAGACAATATCCCGAGAGCATGGCGTCGAAGGCGTTGGCCGAAGAGTTGGCCATGCGCTGCCTGAGCAGTTCGTCCTGACCGGCCACGATGGCCGCCACATAAAGGCGCACCGCCTCCGTGGAGTCGCGGTGTGTGCCGCGGCCGAACTGGTAGCACACTCCTAAGTTGGCGATCGCCTTGGGGTTCTGGGCAAGGGCACCCTCTTTCCACCAATAATAAGCCTTGCCATAATCTTTTTCCACATTGTTGCCGGTGTAGTACCACACGCCCAGCTGGTTCATGGCCGAGGATTGGCCCCTTCTCGCGTTCTGGAGCACGGTGTTGACATTCTGTGCCGTGAGCGCGGCTGCCACCGGGAGCATACATAATATGGTAAAGATAATTTTGCGCATGACATATAGGGATTTATTGATGCGAAATTAATCAATTTTCCCGACATATCCCAAAAAAGTGTGGAGAAAGTTGGTGGGTTGATATTTTCTTCGTACCTTTGCATGTCTGCTCGAATGGTGGAATGGTAGACACGAGGGACTTAAAATCCCTTGGCCATTGCGGCTGTGTGGGTTCGAGTCCCACTTCGAGCACGTACGTTTCCCCGGAGGGCCCAACAGGCTTTCCGGTTTTTTCATAATTGAGCCCTTTGAAGATTCCTACTTTCCATGAAAAAACTCTTTATCATAATGACAGCCGCCCTCCTGGCAATTGCCTGCCGGGCTTCCGGTACTTTCGCTGTCGGCGACGGCTCGTTCCTCCTCGATGGCGAGCCATTCGTAGTCAAGGCCGCTGAGCTACATTATCCCCGCATACCCCGCGAGTACTGGCAGCACCGCATAGACATGGTGAAGGCCCTGGGCATGAACACTATCTGCCTGTACGTGTTCTGGAACATCCATGAGCCCGCGGAAGGCGAGTTCGATTTCGATGGACAGAACGACATCGCCGAATTTGTGCGGCTTGCCGGTGAGGCCGGCATGAAGGTGATAGTCCGTCCGGGTCCCTACGTGTGCGCCGAGTGGGAGATGGGCGGATTGCCATGGTGGCTGCTCAAGGACAGGGACATCAATCTGCGCCAGCTCGACCCGCGCTTCATGGAGCGCGTCGACCGATTCGAGCAGAAAGTGGCGGAACAACTTGCCCCGTATTCCTCCGCCAACGGCGGACCGATCATAATGGTGCAGGTGGAGAACGAATATGGGTCCTACGGCACCGACAAGCCATACGTATCCGCCATACGCGACACGCTACGCCGATATTGGGGCGACGACATGGTGCTCTTCCAGTGCGACTGGTCGAGCAATTTCACCAACAATGGTCTCGACGACCTCCTCTGGACCATGAATTTCGGCACCGGCGCCGACATCGACAAGCAGTTCGCCCGCCTCAAGGAACTGCGTCCTGACACGCCCCTGATGTGCTCGGAATTCTGGAGCGGATGGTTCGACAAATGGGGGGCGCGCCACGAGACGCGTCCAGCCGAGGCTATGGTGAATGGTATCGACGAGATGCTCTCGCGCGGCATCAGTTTCTCGCTCTACATGACCCACGGAGGCACATCGTTCGGCCACTGGGCCGGGGCCAACAGTCCGGGGTTCGCCCCCGATGTCACCTCCTACGACTACGACGCCCCCATCAACGAATGGGGAGCCCCCACGCCCAAATATCACCTCCTGCGCCAGACCCTGCAGAAATATTCCGACCGTCAGCTGCCCAAGCTGCCGGCTCCGGTGAAGACAGGCAAGGTGCGTAGGTTCTCGGTGGAGATGGTCGCGCCTCTGTTTACCAACCTTCCTGAGGCCCGTACCGACAGCGGTATCCGTCCGATGGAGGACTACGGCCAGGGATTCGGCTCCATCCTCTACCGCACCTCTCTGCCTGCGCTGCCCGACGGCGGGACGCTTACCGTCAGCGATGCCCACGATTTCGCCCAGGTATTTGTCGACGACAAATATATAGGCAGGCTCGACCGCCGCAAGGGCGACAAGGCCCTGCTGCTGCCTTCCTGCGCGGAGGGTGCACGGCTCGACATCCTCGTGGAGGCGATGGGGCGAATCAATTTCGGCAGGGCCATCAAGGATTTCAAGGGTATCACCGACCGGGTGACCGTCGCGGAACGGCGAGGCGCACATGAATTCGTGTGCGACCTGAAGGACTGGCAGGTGTACAATCTTCCCGACAGCCCGGAATATTACGACTCGATGGAGTATCTTCCCGTCGGGGCCTTCACTCCCGGTGTCGACGGACGTCTGCCCCGGGGTGTTTACCGTGGCTCATTCACAGTCGACCGTCCCGCCGACACGTTCCTCGATTTCTCGACATGGGGCAAGGGGCTTGTCTATGTCAACGGCCACGCCCTCGGACGCTTCTGGGAGATCGGTCCGCAGCAGACGCTCTACATGCCCGGCTGCTGGCTGCGCAAGGGCGAGAATGAGATAGTGGTGATGGACATCCTCGGACCGCGTGAGGCGGCATCGGAAGGTCTCGCCGCTCCCAAGCTCGACGACCTCCGCCTTGACAAGGACGCGCTCCTGCACAACAAGCCTTCACTCCGTCCCGACCTGCCGTCGGCCACCCCCGCTGTGACAGCCACCTTCGCTCCGGGCAACGGCTGGCAGACCGTGCGGTTCGACGCTCCCGCCACGGGCCGTTACCTCGTGGTGGAGGTGATGGAGAATCAGGATGGCGGCGACATCAGCGCGATAGCCGAACTCCACGCCCTCGGCAGCGACGGCGCGCGTCTGAGCCGCGAACCGTGGACCGCACGTTATGCCGACAGCGAGAATGTCACTCAGGGAAACAACACCATCGATAAAGTATTCGACCTTCAGGAATCCACCTACTGGCAGACCGCTCCGGCGGCCCGTCTGCCCCACGTCATGGTCATCGACCTTGGCAGCCAACTGACACTCACAGGAATTGAATATCTCCCCCGCGCCGAGCAAGGAGCCCCCGGTAGCCTCCGAACCGCAAGAATATATATTCAATGAATAGTGAATAATTGCCATCCGGATGGTTGTTATTCACTATTCATTGTTCGTTAAAAAACTGCCGGATGGCAATTTTCCATTTTCCATTTTTCATTCTTAATTTTTCATTAACAATTGGACAAGAGCTCAGCTCTTGTCCAATTGTTCGTATTTCGAGTGCTGGCTCTTGAATTCAGGCACTATCCGCTTCATCCGCGCCACTGTCTGCATATCCGTATCCCCGAAGGCATTGTCGATCAGCTCGCCAATCTGCGCCGCCGCCACAGTGTACTCATAGAGCCGCACCTGTGCGATCTTTATCTTCGGATGGAATGTCGGCAGGGCTGTCTCGTCATCAGTGAGCACCTCCTCGTAGAGCTTCTCGCCGGGACGCAGCCCCGTGAACTTGATCTCCACATCCGTCGCCCCCGACATCTTTATCATCCTCTCCGCCAGGTCGGCGATACGCACGGGGCTGCCCATGTCGAACACATATATCTCGCCGCCGTTGCCCATCGTGCCCGCCTCCAGCACCAGCTTGCACGCCTCGGGGATGAGCATGAAATAGCGGATGATCTCGGGATCGGTCACCGTCACCGGGCCGCCGCGGCGGATCTGCTCCTTGAAGATGGGGATCACCGAACCGTTGGAGCCCAGGACGTTGCCGAACCTGGTGGTCACGAACCTCGTGCCGCCCTCCACCTTGCCGCGCTTTATCGCCGCGTCGAGGCTCTGCACATATATCTCGCATATACGCTTCGAGCATCCCATCACGTTCGACGGATTCACGGCCTTGTCGGTCGACACCATCACGAATTTCTTCGTGCCGTATTTCACAGCCAGGTCAGCGATTATGCGCGTGCCCTTCACATTGTTCACCACAGCCTCGTAGGGATTGTCCTCCATCATCGGCACGTGCTTGTAGGCTGCCGCGTGGAACACGTATTCAGGCTCGTACATACCGAACAGCCGCTCCATCATCCTCTCGTCGGAGATGTCGGCCACGATCGTGCGCACGTTCACCCGGGGCCACCGCCGCTCCATCATCATGCGGATGTCGTGCATCGGTGTCTCCGCCTGGTCCACGATTATCAGCAGTCCCGGATTGTAGGTGGCGATCTGCCTCACCATCTCCGAGCCGATGCTTCCCGCGCCACCCGTGATGAGGATGCGCTTGCCCGTGATAAGGTCGGCGGCCGCCTTCATGTCGATTTCTATTTTCTCGCGCGGCAGCAGGTCCTCCGGAGTCACCTCGCGCAGCTGTGCCACGTCGATGTCCGATTTGCCGTTCCACTCCTTCGCTCCCGGCATTATCAATATCTTTATGCCCGCGTCGATCATGGCGTTCTGCATATCGTCGTCGTGCTGCAGCGTGTCCATCATCAGCGGCGACACGATCAGCGTGTCGGCTCCCTTCTTACGCATCGCCTCGATGAGCGATGACTCGAACGGATACACCCTCAGTCCCATCAGGTGCTTGTCGAGCAGGTCCTTTTCGTTGGCGGTGAACCCCACCACCTTGTAGGGGGCGTTCTCCATCGCGTTGATGTTCTTGGCTATGGCCACACCGCCTTTCTTAACCCCGAAGATGAACACCGGAGTGGTGCGGTGCGAGGCGAGGGTGTCGTCGTGCAGCGTCTTCACCCAGATGCGTTCCAAGAGCATGAAGGCCACCACCAGCAGCCCCGTCATCACGAAATCGTCGATATCCATCTCGGCATGGTCTTTTCCGAAATGGGTGAAGGCCTCCACCAGCAGCATCAGCGCGAGTCCGGCTACCACGGCCTTCGATACCCTGATCAGGTCGGAGAACGACGAATAGCGTATGATTCCGGAATAGGTGTGGAACACGCGGAATCCCACCACGAAGCACACCACGGCAATGCCGGCGTACTCCAGCAGCGGCACGATGTGCTCGAACGTGTCGGCCGCGCTATGGTTGCACAGATAGGCCAGGAACAGGGCCGCCACCACGCACAGGCAGTCGATGACCAACACGCTCCAGTACGACAGCGCCTGTCGGGAGAAATACCATGCGAAAAATTTCCTGATAGAATTCATTATACCCTAATCTCTTAAGAATCAGATTCAACAATCATAGACAACGCAGCCAAGCGTCCGCTGCCGAAGAGAGCAACAGCAAAATTAATAAATTCATGTAATTTCCGCAAGCGGAAAGTATACGAATTTAACGAAAAAAATGAAAATCTTTGCGCCTTTGCGTGAGAATGATTAAATTTTTCATTGGAATATCGCAGAAATTCCCTATCTTTGCATTCCGAAAGCGGCACATCCGCCCCTTTCCCTATCTTAAGATGGCGCGAAAACCCACGACAAGTGCCAGGACATATCTGCATTCCGTTCCTCTGCCACATGTGAAACAGTCAAGACAGGGGGTCGGAAAAGTATGTGTCTGAAAAAGCACTGTTACCCCACGCTTTTGCTATTATTATATGTCTGAGACAGCGATAGATAACGCTATTTCGCCACTTGAGTTTTTTCGACTCAGCGTTGAGTCGGTGGAGAGTCCGGTGAGCCGCGCCAACCTGCGGCGGGCTATCGGTGCACTCACTGCGTTCGTCGGTGACACCGAAATCACATTCTCCGATTTTACTGAAACGCTCCTCGGCGAACTCATCGTGCGTCATCTCTTCCAGTCCCACACTCCCAAGACCATCTACAATAATATAATAAAGCGGCTCGCTACCCTCTACAACAAGGCAGTCGACGCCGGTCTGGCCCAACCTACCGACGCTTTCCGTGTCGTCAGCGAGAAACTCGCCGATTCCCGGCAACCCGGAATGAGCTATACCGACAGCGACGAGGTGTTCCGCAAACTCCAGCGCATCATACGCACCGACTATTCCTCCGACCTACCACGTCAGCTCGGCAAGGACATCCTCCTCTATTCCATCTACTGCGGCGGACTCACCTTCGACCAGATCGCCACCTGCCGTAAGACCGACTACCAAGGTTCCGATCCAGCCATTACCGCGATAGTGGCCCGCTACTCCAGGCCCAGGAACAAATATCTCTTTCCCCTCAACCAGGCGCACTCCACCCCCCGGCAGCTGAGCCGCTTCATTCAGGTCCTGATAGGCAATGTGATGGCTTCCGTTCAGCTGTCGCTCCCCTCCATCCCCACCGGCACCGCCGAATACCTCTGGACCGCCGTAGCCCTGGGGTGTGGACTGCCGGCATCCGATATTGCCGCCTGCCTATCGCCACGACGTACGCCTTCGGTAATAGCCACATACGTCCGTCCGTCATCGATAAGTCAGGAAGAAATCGATGAGATACGGCGCAACATCGTCGCCACCCTCACTGACAATCCCCTTCACTGGTATGTGATGCAGTTCCGTCCGCGTGTCAACTACGACATGCTGCGCGAACGCCTCGCCGACCGCGACATCCACCTTGCCGAGACATACTACCCTATGGAAGAGGTGGTGCGGAAGACCAAAGGCAAGAAACTCTTCGAATCCCGCCCCGTCATATCCTGGCTGCTCTTCTTCCGTTCCCGTGTCACCGACCTTCCGCGACTCTACCGAGAGATCGGCGACCTTGCGTGGGGCTACCGCCAGACCCACACCGTAAGCGGACGCTACGCCATCATCAATCCCGCTGAGATCCGGCGTTACCAGATGGCCATAGGCGACCTTACCGAAGACACCGAGCTCTACCCCGAGGACACCATCCGGTTCCAGCCCGGCGACAGGCTCATCATCCTCGGCGGTCTATTCAGCGGCCGTGCCGCCACATTCGACTCCGAAAAAAAGGATACCGCTACCGGACGCACCATCTGCCGTCTCCTCCTCGACGGCGGCCATTACAAGGACTGGGTAATCGAAGAAGACCCCCGTCTCCTCTGCAAATGCACCGACCCACATCCCCGGCCGGCTTTGGTGGACTGCCCACAATGAACCCAAATGGCCTGTAGCCTACAACTTGACACCTTTTTATTTCCATTTTTCATAGATAATGGCTATCTTTGCGGAAAAAGGAAAATATGGACAATAGCAACGGATATATAAGGTTCGACTGGGCGATGAAGCACATGCTTCGCGAAAAAAGCAATTTCGAGATTCTGGAAGGCTTGATCTCCGTTTTGCTGAAGGAAGACGTGAAGATAGAGGAGATTCTTGAAAGCGAGTCCAATCAGGATAACGATATCGACAAGTTCAACCGTGTAGATATCAAGGCAAAAAACAGCAAAGGACACCTTATCATAGTTGAGGTGCAGCTCACACGCCAGCTCTACTATCTGCAGCGCATACTCTACGGCACCTGCAAGGCCGTGACAGAGCATATCAATATAGGGGATAAATATGATCAGGTCAAGAAGGTCTACTCAATAAGCATACTTTATTGTGAATTCGGAGAAGGCGACGACTATGTGTATCACGGCACCACAGAATTCAAGGGTATCCACACCCACAATGATCTTGTGGTACGAACCAAAGAGGAAGGCGTGATAAAGTCGCATTATCCCAAGGAAGTTTTCCCCGAATATTTCCTGCTCCGTGTCAATGCCTATGACAAACTTCCCGAAACCCCTCTGGAGGAATGGATGACCTACCTTAAGACAGGAATGGTGAAGGAAGACACCCGGACCCCGGGACTGCAGAGGGTTAAAGAAAAACTGAGACTTCTGTCCATGACTCAGGAAGACCGGCGCGCCTACGACCGCCACATGGACAATATCATGGTGCAGAACGATGTCCTTGACAACGCCCGAGAGGAAGGCCGAGAGGAGGGTCGTGCAGAAGGACGTGCAGAGGGCCGAGAGGAAGGCCGAGCGGAGGGTCGTGCAGAAGGCAGGATTAAAGAAAAGATTGAGATAGCAAAACAGCTCATCTCCCTCGGCCTCTCAGACGAGGTAATCATGAAATCTACGAAACTCACGAGTGATCAACTCCAGTCGCTCCGCACCGGCAGATAGTACGTTGAATTTGCTATAACACAATCAAATATGCTTGGACATATTTGTGCTTGATCCCATATATTTATTTGCGAAATGATTACCTTAAACCAGACATTGGGATATTATAATCCTGCTTTCTTTAAGTTGTATATACGTACACTGAATCAGATCACTCTCAATAACTTGTCTCCTTCCGAGATGACAACATTTATACACGAGTATACCCATTTCCTGCAGGATTTCACTACAATCAAAGGTCTGCAGAATATCTATAACACGTTTGAATGGCTGTCGCTGTATGTGAATGATACATACGATACAAGAAAACTGAAGATTCCATATCACTCCACCCATCCGGTACTCAACATTAATCAGGAGATATCCAACATCACCTGGGGCCGTTCTGTGAATCTTCATGGTATCAATAAGTTGTCAAATATCACGATAACAAAAGTCAGCATTTCACCAGACATATTAAGCCGGTATCCCCAGCTATCTACATTTAGGACTGTCATTGCAGATGCGGAACTCAATAATGGAAGAACAGTGACTATCGAGATTGGCACCTTGGCCGTGATGGAGAGTATGGCGCACTTGTCGGAAAGTCTTATGGGTCTCACACCCACTGCCTCACCCCACTATCCATACCATACTGTTCGACTCATGGCAGATGCGTTGTGTGGAGCGTTGCATCTGTCCGATGAGATACTGTTTGCAGTTTGTGATATAGCTTTGCAATGTACGATTCCCGGTGTAGGTGTATGTGAGATGCTGCAGGGATTCACAGATGGTGCATATCCTGTTCCTAATGATGGATATGATGTCTATGCTGTTTTTGGAAGAGCTTTTGATGAGTGGAGCAACCAGGATGCAAAAGGGATAGTTAATCTTGCAAAGAAACATTTGCTTGAACTTGTGCATGCGCCTGCGGGATTGCGCTATCAGGCGTGGGTGGAAAATATGATTGAAAAGGCAGTAATGTGGAGGACGTCACATCCGTCTTTTCTGCTCGATGCCTTCCGTTGGCAAGATAAATATGTCCCGATCGTAAATTTGGTCGGTACACCACTTATGGTGAATGCCGTGGAGGATTACAGCAAGGTGCCGGCAAATCTGCCCGGAGTATTTCCCGTAGCAATGGATGTAGAGTTCTATACCTCTGTAAGCTACATTATGAATCTATATCAGCTTGGAGACAGGAAATGTCCCATGCAGCAGTGGTGTATTAACTCTGGAATCAATGTCGATATTAATTGCACCATTGACCCACCCTCGCGGGCCGATATCTCGCAATACCCGTCGCTTTGTCCCGTAGGAGTGCTTTGGCGAGGATGGAATCTTTCCAGATGGAAATTGAATCTACAGTATATTTTCCGTCCGTTTTGCAGAAAATAGAATCGTTTTGAAGAAGGTCATCCGAATCACTGAGCATAAACGATAAAACAGAATTTCATACTGCTCCGCATCGCGATAACCATGATTGTCCCGTAAAAAACAGCTGTGCACTGACCAACAGATAAGCATAAGTGGTTTCCTGCCAGAGGCGAACTGATGGACAAGGCGGTCAGATACCTCGACACTTACTGGGACCAGATCTTCAATTATCTGAAGGACGGTGAGTACAGCATCCAATTAGACCACACGTCAAAATTGGACGCTAACTACTTTCTGAAGCCGACGGAGGTATCTCGATAGCCGACGAGTCGCTCTACATGGATTGGTTGGTAGATCGTTCAATATCTACCCTTTTCGAAAAAGATATCAAACATCCCTTGCTGAAAGATTTCGACTCTCCATCTGATATATTAATTAATCTTTATTGAATGAAGCGCAATATCCTCATCACCGGTGGTGCCGGATTCATAGGCTCGCACGTTGTGCGTCTGTTAGTCAACAAATACCCAGATTACAATATCATCAATCTCGACAAGCTCACATACGCTGGCAACCTTGCCAATCTCAAAGATGTAGAGGATAAGCCCAACTACACTTTCGTCAAGGTTGATATTAACGATCTCGACGAAATGCGCCGTATCATTAAGGCATACAAAATTGACGGCATAATCCATCTTGCGGCCGAAAGCCATGTGGACCGTTCCATAAAGGATCCTTTCACCTTCGCCCGGACCAACATCATGGGAACGTTGGCACTCCTACAGGCTGCAAAGGAATACTGGGAATCGTTGCCCGAAAAATACGAGGGGAAACTCTTCTACCATATTTCCACCGACGAGGTGTACGGAGCATTGGAGCTCACCCATCCTGAAGGTGTCCCCGCTCCGTTCACTACAAAGGCTTCAAGTGAGGAAGATATGGCCTACGGAACGGATTTTTTCGTAGAGTCTACCAAATACAATCCCCATTCACCGTACTCAGCATCCAAGGCATCGAGCGACCATTTTGTACGGGCATATCACGACACTTACGGTATGCCGACTATCGTGACCAACTGCTCGAACAACTATGGCCCTTATCAATTTCCTGAGAAACTGATACCGCTTTTCATCAACAATATCCGTCAGGGCAAACCGCTGCCTGTATATGGCAAAGGAGAGAACGTTCGCGACTGGCTGTTTGTCGAGGATCATGTCCGTGCTATTGACCTTATCTTCCATAAAGGTAAGGTTGCAGAAACTTACAATATAGGTGGTTTCAACGAATGGAAGAATATCGATCTCATCAAGGTCATCATCAAGACAGTAGATCGGTTGCTCGGCAACCCGGAGGGTCACTCTGAAAAACTTATTACATTTGTCACCGACCGTCTCGGTCACGACATGCGTTACGCCATTGACAGCCGCAAGCTGCAGTGCGAACTTGGTTGGGAACCATCACTCCAGTTCGAGGATGGCATCGAAAGGACCGTCTGCTGGTACCTTGACCATCAAGACTGGATGGACAACATCACATCCGGTGACTATGAGCGCTATTATGACGAGATGTACAAAAGCCGCTGATTATACATTTTTTTCAATGGTATTGGCTTGAATATATGGATGCTGTTATGAAATAAAAATCATTTATTTCAAAAAAACTTACGGAATGACACTTTGTATAGCTTGGGTAAGGAAAAAGAGCACTACAGATGAGATATGTGTAATTTCGGATAGCTGTTTCACGGGAGGACAGCGATTTCTTGCCGCACCAAAAATTTTTCCACTTGATCGTGGAGATTGTGTAATTGCGTGTGCTGGTGATACTATGTATTCCTTTCCTGTCGTCGAACATCTGCGTCAGGCCTTCTCACTGAACAAAGGGTTGATGGATAGGTCAATCGATACGACGGATCTTCTACATACAATAAAGGATATTACAAATAAGGTACTATTTCAAGAAACTGAAAAACAAGTTGATGGCTCCATTTCTCTATGATAATAGCTGGATATTCTTGGAAACTCAAGCAACCTATTATCAGAGAGTTGTGATATAAAAAGTACGAGCGAATGATGGTGCTACACACTCCAAAAACAATTAAACGCACTCCGTTTGCTGTTATTGGAGATAAGGTCAATAAAGTACGACATGATATTTTCCTAAAGCTGGAAGAGGACGGTGTTAGGGTTTACGGATTTGTTGATATGCAGCTTCTAAAAATCTTACTTGATTATATCAACGATTCTGAAATAAGATCAATGGGAGGAGTACCACAGATGGTGAAAATATACTCATTCATGAATATTCTGCCATTTGGTTTTTTGAATGAAGACAGACACCTGTTTCATTTTGGACGATCTCTTATGGGCTACGAAACCTATCCCTATCCAATTATAGATTTACAAAATGGGAAACAGGTTTATATGAAGGAAATAAAAAGAGTTCGAACGTCGTCCCGACCGACTTGAACCATTGAGAGTCTTTGATGCCAATGTACTTGAAGGATGATTCACCGTCATCAGCTTTTTTGCCGCTTAAGCTATTATTCCTTCGTGAGGACAAGTTTCTGGAGTTCAAGAAAATGGACTGTGAAGGTTTTTCGAAGAGCTCTGCAAGGATGAGTGAATCGACTACAATAGGATTCTCATGGCAAAAAAGAGGAGGCAGATGTTTCATCCATTATGGAAAGTTCTTTCCATATCCTTATGACCTTTCTATAATGTAGATGAAATTGGATTATAGTAGTTTTGTTTTCTTTCTTTACAAGATGTGAATATGGTATATTCTCCAAACGCCATTAACCCATACATCAAAATTGGACGCTTACAAAATTTAAACATTAGCCGATATCTAATCGAAACATCATCACTATCTGATAACTACTTAAAATTATGTTACAATAGTCCGGGGCACGGAATCGTAGGAGAATTTTACAATAGTTATTTATAAGTGCCCCGGAACTATCGTATTTTTTTCCTATTTTTGAGGAGACTGCATACCTAATAAAAGCAGATTATTATGAAAAAATATAATATAGCAGTTGCAGGTACGGGTTACGTCGGGCTCAGCATCGCCACTCTGCTTGCACAGCACAACCATGTCACGGCAGTCGATGTGATTCCCGAAAAGGTCGACAAAATCAATCATCGTATCTCTCCGATTCAGGACGATTACATTGAGAGATATCTGGCTGAAAAGGATCTGGATCTGACCGCGACGCTCGATGGCGTGGCGGCGTACAGGGATGCCGATTTCGTTGTCATTGCCGCACCGACAAACTATGACCCTGTCAAGAACTATTTCGACACACACTGTATCGAGGATGTGATCGACCTTGTGCTCAGCGTCAATCCCGACGCTGTGATGGTCATAAAGTCAACAATCCCCGTCGGTTATTGCCGGAGTCTGTATATGAGGTATGCAGCAAAAGGTGCCGGGAAATTCAACCTTCTCTTCTTCCCCGAATTCCTGCGTGAGAGCAAGGCCCTCTACGATAATCTCTATCCCTCGCGCATAATCGCCGGAGTCCCCAAGATTATTGACAAGGAAGAGTTTGCTGAAGAGAATTTTGCCATTGCCGCAGTTACGGACGTTGACAGGATGAACGAGGCAGCCCATGTCTTTGCTGGTCTTCTTCAGCAGGGTGCCATAAAGCCTGACATCCCCACGCTGTACATGGGCATGAAAGAGGCTGAGGCTGTGAAACTGTTCGCCAACACCTATCTTGCCCTCCGCGTCAGCTATTTCAACGAACTCGACACATACGCGGAGGTAAAGGGTCTTGACTCCCGCTCCATCATCGAGGGCGTTGGTCTCGATCCGAGGATAGGGGGGCACTACAACAATCCTTCTTTCGGTTACGGCGGCTACTGTCTGCCAAAGGATACAAAGCAGCTTCTCGCCAACTATTCCGATGTGCCACAGAACATGATGACTGCCATCGTCGAGAGCAACCGCACTCGTAAGGACTTTATCGCCGATCAAGTCCTGCATCTGGCAGGATGGTACGACTACACCACCAACTGCACTTACTCGTCAGCCTCAGACAACTTGCCCACCGAATCCCCTGTCATAGGAGTATATCGGCTGACAATGAAATCCAATTCCGACAATTTCCGCCAGTCTTCCATCCAGGGTGTGATGAAGCGCATCAAGGCAAAGGGTGCCAAGGTTATCATCTACGAGCCCACCCTTGCCGATGGCTCAACCTTTTTCGGCTCTGAGGTAGTGAATGACCTCGTCAGGTTCAAGGAAATGTCTCGAGCCATTCTCGCCAATCGTTTTGATTCGTGCCTTGATGATGTCTGCGAAAAAGTCTACACCCGCGATATATTCCAGCGTGACTAAGATAGAAAACCATTGTCACGGCAAATACGAATAGAAATTCTGCACTCTGTATTTCACGTGTCAGAAGAGATCCAATTATGAATTTGGCGTTTCGTGTAATGGACCCTCTAAATACTCACGCCTTATAGTAACATGAAAGATTACGAAAAAATAATCACATGCTATACTCAGTATGGCTTTAATGAAGAGGAGCATAGTGAACATTATGCTGTTTTCTCATTAAATGACGCGGTGTTTCCTGGAGTAGATATTGTAGTAAAAGACGAAAGATATTATGAAAATCTAAGGAAATATTATTTAGATGCGGGCTATTCTACAAACAAGATAAAATTCGTTTCGTATGAAGCTATATTGGACTCATACACTTTTTTTCAGAAATAATCAGGAAATTACCTATAGAGATAAAATACATTTTGTATGTTGAAAAAAGCGATAAAAAAAATTAGAAAAAAAATCTCACAAATTTCAGGAACATACGAATGTGTCAAGAAATTAGCTTTTGAAAATAAAAGATTATATCTTGAAGACAAGATACTTCGTAGTAATGAAAGTGGAGTGTCGGAGGAAAAGTATTGTCAATATGATGTTATCGTATCGCTTACAACTTATGGAAGAAGGCTGCAAGACGTATGCTTTACAATCGAATCCATCATGCAACAGACAATGCTCCCCAATAAAATTGTCCTCAATCTTGATAATTCCATATCACCGGATGACTTACCAATTGCATTGAAAAAGCAGCAGGAGAGAGGATTAGAGATTGCTTTTACAGAGGATATAAGAAGTTACAAAAAGCTCATCCCAACATTGATTTCATATCCTGAATCTATTATCATTACTATTGATGACGATCTATTATATGATTTTGATGTCGTTGAGAAGCTAGTCAAATCATATTTGAAATACCCTACAAAGATTAGCGCGTTGAGGGTACATACTATAACATTCGATGAGGATAGAAAGCCTCTAAAATATGTAGATTGGGGATGGTGTAAGGCAGAATCTGAGAATCCATACCATCTTTTTCCAACCACTGGAGGAGGTGTTTTATATCCCCCTCACTCCTTTTCTGATGATGTATTAAAAAAGGAGGATTTCATGTCAATATGCCCTACTGCTGATGATGTTTGGTTTTATGCGATGGCAGTAAAAAAAGGTACGGAAATAGTAAAAGTACCTACAAGAAGTTTGAATGGTGAGGAGTATATCGTGAATGAGGATGTACAGGATATGGGATTATGGCAAATTAATACAGGTGAATTTGGGAAAAATGATGAGCAAATAAGAGCAGTATTCCAGAAGTATGGGCTATATGATTTATTGAAATAATCGATGGCTTCATTCAAAAAGGAAATAGCAAGGGGTGTTTTTTGGATAGCATTAGCGAAATACTCCGGATTGTTTATATCCCTGGGTGTTACTGCAATCCTTGCAAGGGAAATCTCTCCCAGTGCATTCGGTACCATGGCAGTTGCTACTGTGATCATGGCATTCCTTGATATTTTTACAGATATGGGTATTGGTCCTGCAGTTATTCAGTTCAAGGATCTGACGGAAAAGCAGCTCAATTCCTTGTTTATTGTTGGTGCTAACATTGGTCTTTTGCTTAGTGTAGGATTATATTTTGCTGCAACACCTCTTTCTATATACTATGACGATCCCATATTGATTAAAGTAACACGGATTTTGTGTATTTCTTTGCTGTTTAATGCACTGAATATCGTTCCAAATGGATTGATGCTTAAGGCGAAGCGATTTAGGACAGTCGCATTGAGAACGTTGGGGTTCCAATTGCTGTGCGGGTGTGTTGCGGTTTATGGAGCTTTGCATGGATGGGGGATATATGCACTTATCGTTACACCGGTGGTCACGTCAGTCGGGGTATTTCTTGTGAATTTCATAAACTATCCACAGCGTATAATATTAAAAATAGATTTGAGTGTCATTAAAAGAATATTTGGATACTCGTCTTTCCAGTTCCTCTTCTCTTTCTTCAATTATTTCTCAAGAAATGTAGACAAGCTCATAATCGGTAAATACTTTTCAATGGCCCAGTTGGGTTATTACGAGAAATCATACAGATTGATGCAGCTTCCTCTGCAAAACATTACTTTTGTAATATCCCCTGTTCTTCATCCGATATTGTCCTCTCTTCAGGATAATAGGCATGAGTTGGGTGAGAAAAACAGTAGGCTGCTTGTCATTCTGTCTCAAATAAGTTTCCCGATAGGGTTGATTCTATATTTCTGTGCCCATGAAATAATAATGATTGTTTTTGGACCTAATTGGGAACCGTCGGTTCCTGTATTCCAGATTCTTGCTCTGTCTCTACCTTTGCAGATGCTTCTGTCTACGTCAGGGTCGATTTATCAGGCCGCGGGCAAAACAAATCACATGTTTTATGTCGGAATGTGTAATACGGCAGTTACCGTTACGGGATTCATTGTTGCTGCATTATACTTCAAATCGTTGAATGCGATGGCATGGGCTTGGGATGTCACCCTATTAATCAATTTTGTCGATTCATATTTTGTAATGAATCGCTTCACTTTAGGATATCGTTTGTCAAAATTCTTCAAGGCATTTTACCCTCAACTGATAAATTCTGTTGTCACGGCCTTATTGGCGTATATATTGATCCGGATAGTGAGTTTCGATAACATCTTTGTCGAGGCTTGTTATAAAATAGTTGCTATAGGACTTCCAACAGTAATTATGGCAGCACTGCTAAGACAATATAACATATACAAACTTATTGGAGAAGCATGGATAAAGGTAAGAGCTGGGAAATGAAGAAAGACCGTATCGCTTGGATTGACATGCTGAAGGGTCTGGCAATAATTCTTGTGGTTGTTGGACATAACGCCAGTGAAACTGTCAGCAATTTTATATATTGCTTTCACATGCCCCTCTTTTTTCTCCTGTCAGGGTTTGTCTTTTCTCCAAAGGATCCGAAAGTCTATCTTAGGCGATCATGGAACAGATTGATGGTTCCCTATATATTCTTTACAATTGTCATCATGATTCCTGATCTTTTAAGTTTGCTGATTCGAAGGGACTTATTAGGATGTTGCAAATTAGCGTACAGGATAATTTATGGAGGAAAGATACTTCGGGGAGCTTACGGTGTGTTGTGGTTTGTAACAGGTTTATGGATAGCACAAAATATCTTCAATCTTATAGTTGCAAGAAATTTAAGTATATACGTTTTTATTAGCTTGTTAGTCATTGCCTATATATTTTCTCTAATTAGAATTCCTCTTCCTTGGAATATTCATGTTGTACCGATGGCTTTAGCTTATATTTGGATAGGAAACTTGGCGAAAAGATATTTAACAAATGTTAATCGGGGGGGGGTAAAGATGCTGCTTTCGATAGCTCTTCTTATACTAATTTTTTATCTAAGGAACTACATTGTATTGGATATGAAGAATAATGATTATGGACTAACGGGGATATCTCTTATAAGTTCTGTACTGGCATCAAGTGCCCTTGCCGTGATTGTAATGTGTATGTCCAATATCAGGATTGTTTGCAAGGTCCTGGGTTTCATAGGTTCTGCAAGCATGGTGATAATGTATCAGCATCAGCCTTTCAAATTTTTGGTGTTGAATCGTTTAAATATTTACACAAGTACTTTCATTCAAATTCTTGCGGGAATAGCATTCTCGGTTTTGATATATGTCATACTGAGTAATTTCCGTTTTACAAGACGGTTTGTATGACAAATATATATTATACAAGAGAAATTGATTTGAATATATGGTTGATCAGATTTTGAAGAATCGAAGCATATTGATGGGTATTGCAATCATTTTGGTCGTAATTTACATCTCAGTACAAAATGCTCAATAGTGATGGTGTCATTCATTGATCGAATTGGTTATTACGGGGTTGATATATTCCTGTTTTTATCTGGCATGGGGTTATGTTATGGCTATAAGAAATACAAATCTTATTTTTCTTATCTTAAGAAAAGATTCCTTAGGATATATCCAACCTACCTTACCGTGATTGCCATTACAAGTCTGGGACATTTTTCGTTAGAGGAGGTGATACTTAAGAGTCACGGAATAGGCTATTTTTCCCGACGCTTGGCGTTGAACCGTACGATTGGTATGTGCCAACGATAGTTGTGCTGTATTTTATCTTCCCATTTGCTTACCTGTTGGTTGACAGAAATATAAAATGGGGGGAATGGCTATTATCATGCTTTCGCTTATTCCTGTTGTAATGAAATTATCAGGGATCGACACTCCAATTAACAATCTGACATTGTCGCGACTTGCAATTTTTTCAATGGGCATTATCATGGGGATAATGAATATAAGAGGTAAATATCCAAGCAAAAAGACAGTCAGGCTGTCTGTGACAGCAGCCATATTTGGTGTTCTGTCAAAGTGTATTGCTGTCAGGATATTTAGTCATGACCGGCTGTGGGAAACAATGTTGTTTTGGTTGCCATTCATATTCATTGTGCCTGGGTTGCTATTGATACTCTCAATGGTTGTCGATATGGCTCCTGTTTTTCTTCAGAAATTCCTTTGTCTTTGGAACGTTAAGTCTTGAAATATATCTCATCCATATATTCCTTATTGAACACCCTCTACTGCAGATTCCAATAGAAAACAAATTGGTAAAGATAATTATTGGATTAATATTTACAGGAGTTTCAATTTTGTGTGCATATATCATAAAAGCCGGAGTTGATTATTGTTCTATGTTTTTTAGAAAAGCCGGAGATGTCCAAGTATGGATCAGAAAGTAAAGAATTGTATTGTATCGGAGTTATCAATCATTTAAAACTGTAAAAGCAGGCAGTGAACATAATGATTGTTCATTTTTCATAGATATGCACCCTTTCAATTACCCCATATTTCAAAATATGACGTTAGTATAATAGCTTTATTAGGATATCAAATAGGCATCAACAACTACTTACATGAAAACAAAAATAGTATATGTATTAACGAGTACAGAGTCGGGATTCTACATAGAACAGACATTAATATCAGTATTGTCTATGAGAATATCCAATCCGTCTTCGTACATAGTGTTGGTCGTTGATAATGATACATTCCAAATCATTAAGAATGGACGGGATGAGATCCTAAATTTTATAGATGAGATTAAGCCCATTGAAACTCCGGATAATTTAAATAAGATGGCAACCTCACGATATCTTAAGACTTCCCTAAGATTTTTAATAGATGGAGATTTCTTATTTATTGACGGGGATACTGTAATATGCGATAATATTGGAATAATAGACACTTATGCATGCGATATTGGGGCGGTAATAGACAAACATCTGAATATCAGCTGTCATCTAAATAAGGATCAAATATTGGATAGAGCAAAGAAAATTGGGTGGAATACAAAAGATTGGGATGGTAAGTATTATAATAGTGGGGTGATGTATGTTAAGGATAATCCAACAACCCATAGCTTATATAAAAAATGGCATAGCGAATGGACGAAAGGTTCCAAAAGGAATATTTATATAGATCAACCTTCTTTAAATAAAACGAACTGTGAATTAGGTAATATAATTCAAGAGTTAGCTGGTGAATGGAATTGCCAAATTGCAGATAATGGATTAAGGTATCTATATAATGCATATATTATACATTATTTTGCATCAAGTATACATGATGGTAAAACTGATGGATATGCATATAAGCTTATGGATACGACTTTATATCAAGAAATAAAACAAAATGGAGTTACACCAACTCTTATAGCAATGGTATCAACTCCGAAATGTCAGTTTACAGATAAAATTACATTGATAAGCGGATGTAACTGTGATTTTATCTTCTCTCCTATAGTTAGAATCTCGAAAAAGATATATAAAGGTTGTCCTATATTAAATAGATTTATAGGTAAGTTATTGACTCTACGCGAGGGTTTGCGTGAATGTTGACCTGTCCTATTAGTGATAACATATCTGTGCAGAGGAGGAGAGGAAAACTTTCTTGCATTATGTATAATGCAGCAATTCTTATAATTACATCTGTATTTGAGCTGAATGGCTGAAAGATCGTGACATGATTCGACAATAGTTATAGAAATTTCAGCAATATCCACTTATGTATTTTTTACCCTACTTATTCATTTGCTTTGTCCTTTGGATATTATTCATACGAGAGCAAGAGCTGATACGAAAACGGTTATCTCCGTTATCCCCTCGACTGGTTGCGGTTTTTATATTACTCATATTTTTGGGATTAAGAGGATTTATTTATTCTGATTTTGTTGGGTATTATAAACTATATGAGAAGACTCCCACTATATTTTCATTAAAACCCATATATTTTGATGGGAAGGAAATTGAATATGGTTTTTTAGTTTATACGAGTGTAATCAAGACTTTTGGATTTGATTACTTTGGATGGATTTTTATTAGCACGTTAATAGATATAATTGTTCTATATCATACCTTTAAACGATATAGTATATCTGCAATCTTGCCATTCATCTTTTTTATTTCATTCCATGGTGTGCTTATGGAGGTAAATCTGTTACGTAATATGAAAGCAATTGATTTATTTCTGCTTTCAATACCATATCTACAAAAGAAAAAAATTTTACCATATCTCATACTGAATTTCACGGGAATGTTATTTCATCTATCCTCTGCAATATATGTCATTGCATATTTTGTTTTGACATTTCAGCTTCCTTTGTGGGTATATTGGATGGGAATTATTGGAGTAAATATCATTTATTTGCTCCAAATACCAGTCTTGGGGGATTTATTTGGTTTTAGTATGATGGAAGGATCGTTATTGGAAAATAGCTATGGTCATTATGTCGATGGAGATATGAGAGGAACCCAGTTTTCTGTTCACTATTTTGAAAGATTATTCTCAATATGTTTATTCACTTTTCTCCTAAAACGACTGGTTGGCCAGCGGATTTCAAATAAAATTTTTTATAATTGCATATGGCTTTATTATTGCATTTATACATTGTGCTATGAGTTTTTGGTCTTGACCGAAAGAATTCCAATGCTTTTTTTAATGGGATATTGGGTATTATATCCTAATACCATTTTCTTGAAAACCAAATTCAGAAAAATAATCAATATAGGTATCTCAATACTTGTTCTTCTGAAACTTTATTCAACATTAAATCAAAAGCCGGCAGAATACTCAAATATTTTATTCGGCATACCCAATTATCAGATTGAATCTAATGAGGCACAAAAGGAACTGCCAGGTCATCAGTCTTAAATTCTAAACATATGAAGATTCTCTATGACCCTCAGATTTTTGCACTGCAACAATATGGTGGTGTATCAAAGTATTTTGTTGAGATAATCAAGAGGCTGCCAAAAGATGATTATATCTTGAATCCCTTATTTTCAAATAATGAGTACTTGAGACAGGCAAAACTTTGCAAATTGAGAAACTTTCCTTTTGGAATTAGATACGGACATCCAATTGCAAATGAGATCGGGAAAGTTAGGGGTGTATGGGATATTATGAATAAAGATTTTGATGTGTTTCACCAGACAGATTTTAATTCCTATGCTTTAAGATATCTAAAGGGCAAACCTATGGTTACAACTTTTCATGATGCCAATTATCTTAACGGGAATAATCCTAGACCACGCTTTTTACCATTTCTTGAAAAGTCTCTAATGAGAGCCAATAGGATAATAACGATAAGCAATAGCTCCAAAAATGATTTGTTGTATTATTATCCGGGATTAGATCAAGACAAGATTACGGTAATCTATCATGGTGTAGAAAAGCCGAAAGAAGTCCAGCCGTTAGATTTCCCATTTCCATACATTTTGTATGTGGGAGGTCGTGAAAAATATAAAAATTTTGAGTTTCTGATAAAAGCATTCGCAAGGATTTCTCCGAAATATCCCGAACTTAAAATAATTTGCACTATGAATGATTTTTCTCTATCAGAGAAATATTTCTTCAATTCGTTGAAGGTTTCTGATAGGATCATACACATGAGTGCAGATACAAATATGCTTAATTCTTTGTACAAATACGCATTATTCTATATATCCCCTTCTCTTTATGAAGGTTTTGGTATGCCGATTTTGGAAGCAATGGTTAATGGTTGTCCTGTGTTGCTTTCCGATGCTAGCTGTTTCCCTGAAATAGCGTATGATGCGGCATTGTTTTTTTCTGCAGAGTCTAATGATGATCTGGTTGATAAAATGGAAAGTATGATAGAAAATGTCATGTTGCGTGAACGGTTGGTGGAAAAAGGATTCAATAGAGTAAAATATTTCTCTTGGGAGAAATCTGCAAAGCAGCATATCGAGGTTTATAAGTCATTATGTTAGGTAAAGTTAGTGTTTTGCTCCCAGTTTATAATGGAGAAAAGTATTTATGTGAACAAATAGATTCTATAATTGATCAAGATTACGAAAATATTCACATTTATATCAGAGATGATGGTTCAAAGGATGGCAGCTTCGATTTGATAAGAGAATATGCCGACAATTTCCCTGATCAGATTTCAATAATCAAAGGACCTAATACGAATATTGGGTTGGTTCAATCAATCGAATTGTTGCTACGTACTGCAGCACCGAGTGATTATTATATGTTTGCTGATCAGGATGATATTTGGTTCTCAAACAAAATAAGTAGTTCTGTCAACGAAATAAGGAGGCTGGAAATCCTTAAAGCGGGACCTGCTGCAGTTTGTACTGACTGTATTTGTGTGGATCAAAATAAAAAGATCATAAGTGAATCATTTTTTAAATCTCAAAAATTTCCTACGACAACATTTGAGTCCGTCGAAAGAATGATAGCGCTTAATGTCGTTCAAGGGAGTA
The DNA here is from genome assembly GCA_964480085.1 of uncultured Bacteroides sp. GTDB lineage: Bacteria > Bacteroidota > Bacteroidia > Bacteroidales > Muribaculaceae > CAG-873. The sequence continues at coordinate 27,531 of CAYZPI010000020.1, forward strand.
CATTAATCATTAATAGAGCAGCCCTTGATGTAATATTGCCATTACCTAAATGGCTGAATGTGCATGATAGTTATATTGCGACACATATTGCAAATGAGGGTTTGATTGATTATTTTCATAAACCGACCATGCTATACCGACAACATGGAAATAATCAATTGGGTGAAATAAAGATTGGAATAAAATACTATCTACATAGGTTTACAAAATTGGTTTACACGATAAAAATTATTAATCTATATCGAAGGACTTTTCCGACCCCCCCCTCATTTTTTAAAATTATCTATTATAAAATCTATTATTCTCTTAATCGTCTTTTATAAAAGGATAAGGATAATATTGAACAGCATGAGAACATGGTGTTTAAGCTATTTTAGAATATTAGGTACCTTCAGACGATAGGATGTTTTTGGAGTTAAAAATCAATATTGTGCCAATTCTATAAACCTATTCAATAATATTATCTATACAATTTCGAATTTTTCTTTAGAAAAATAATACTATAATGAAAGTTGCGATTATTGGTACAAGAGGACTGCCAGCAAAATACGGAGGTTTTGAGACTTTCGCACAAGAAGTATCGGAAAGACTTGCCGAAAAAGATATTGAAGTGACGGTTGTCTGTCCAAATTCCGAAACGATGCACTCTTCGTTAGGGAATGTAAAACTTATTTACACTAAAAGTAACAAGGATGATACACCGATGAAATATTACTTTGAGTCGGTGTATCTTGCTGTCAAGGGGAGCTTTGACATAGTACTTATGTGTGGGCAGGGCGGCTATGCATATTTGCCTCACCTGTGGAAGAAAAAGACAGAAAAACCTGTTTTTATTACGAACACAGATGGAATCGAGCATCGGCGTACCAAATGGAATAAATTTGTAAGACTTGGTGTAAGGGTTGTGGGAGAACTTACATCTGTTTTGTTTTCCGATGTTCTGGTTGCGGATTCAAAGGGTATAAGGGATTATTTAAAAAAGGAATATAGGTTTATTCCGTCTAAAAAAATATTCACCATAGAGTATGGAGCCGAAGCACTCAGCCCGGATGACTATCCAGTCTCCCTTCTCTCTGATTTGAATCTCGCTTCTGGTGGGTATCATCTTGTCGTGGCTCGTCTGGAGCCGGAGAACAATGTCTCTATGATCATTGACGGGTATAATCTTGCAAAGACGGAAAAAGAATTGATAGTGGTCGGAAATATTAAGGATAACGACTTTGTCCGTTCTTTACAAGAAAGAGCAAAAGGAAGGAATATCCGTTTTATTGGAGGCGTTTATGACCCATTAAAGTTAAAAGCTCTGCGCATTCACTGCGCATCTTATCTTCATGGTCATTCGGTAGGTGGAACAAATCCCTCTCTTCTGGAGGCTCTTGGCGCCGGTAATATTGTGATAGGACATGATAATCCATTCAATCGTGAAGTTACTGACAATAAAATGTTCTATTTCTCAGATGCAGAGGAGTGTGCCAAGGCAATTGAAGCAGTAGATGAGCTTTCGGATGAAAAAAGATCAGAATACAGAAATATTGGTACGCAACGTATTATAGAATATTATAATTGGGATAGGATAGCTGATGAATATCTCAAAATGTTTAATGAATTTAAGGGGAAATAATACTGACATTAATAAATTTTATTGAGTATTTTCACAATGAAAGCATTTGTTTTTCCAGGGCAAAGTAGCCAGAAGTTTGGTATGGGAAAGGATCTGTACCAAAAGAGTCCTTCGGCCAGAGCCATTTTTGAGAAAGCCAATGATATCCTTGGTGAGCGATTCTCGGATTTTATGTTTGAAGCATCTGAGGATGAACTGATGGATACAAGGATTACTCAACCCGCAATATTCATATATCAGGTGGCAAGTGCAATGGGTCAGGACGCAGTACGGGCAGATTGCACAGCAGGTCACTCGCTCGGAGAATATGCAGCCTTGGTCGTAGGGGGTGCATTGAGTTTCGAAGAGTGCTTGCCATTCATAAAGAAACGCGGTCAAGTGTTTTACGATGCATACCAGCGTAATCCGTCTGCCATGGGTGCTGTTATTGCAGTGCCTGATGACAAGGTCCGGGAAGTGCTCAGACAAGTTAGCGAAGAGGATAATACAGGACTGTACGTTGCAAATTACAACGGTCCTGGACAAATAGTAATCACTGGAGCACGAGATTCTGTGAAGAAGGCTTGCAAAATTCTGAAGGACATTGGTGCTAAGCGTGCTCTGGTATTGCCGCAAAAGGGTGTGGGCCACTCCCCTAATTCGGAGAATGAAGGACTACTGCTTGGTGAGGAGCTTAAGAAAATGCATTGGATGACACCGAGTGTGCCAATATACCAGGATGCAGACGGGAAACCTCATACTGAACCAGAAGAACTGCTTGAAAATGAGATAAAACTTATGACTCATCCTGTGCAGTGGACTGACATTACTCTTAACATGAGAAATAATGGAGTGACGGAATGGTATGAGGTAGGATGTGATGATACTTTGCAGAAAATAATCGCTCGCATGGTTCCTGATCTGACTGTCAAGTCTATCTGGGATATTCCGGAATATAAGGGCGTGAGACCTTTTGAAGGTTCTGATTTAATTTAAGAGGTTATAAAACAAAATATAGAGAACTATGGATTTAAATGAATTTGTCAAGGCATTTGCTGCCGAATTTGAAGAAACTGACGAGAGCGTATTCGCTCCGTCAACAGAATACAAGGCTATTGAGGAGTGGGGGTCTCTGACCGCACTCTCGATTATATCCATGATTGATGATGCAATGGATAAGACTGTTACTGGAGCTGATCTGCGTGCTTGCACAACCATCGAGGAACTCTACAATCTCATCCAGACAAAAGATTAACCGTCTGCCTCTATGTACAATCCTTTTTCTTTAGAAGGAAAGACAATCTTGGTAACTGGTGCCTCTTCCGGGATTGGGAGGGGCACAGCTATCGAGTGTTCAAAGATTGGAGCAAAGATTGTCCTGACTGGTAGGAGCGAGGCACGTCTTCAGGAAACTTTGAGACAATTGTATGGTGATGGTCATTTGGTGTTATCTGGTGACCTTACTTCTGATGGAGATTTGGTCGCCATAACAGAAAATGTGCCTAAATTGAACGGTGTTGTCCATTGCGCGGGTATATCTCAAATCAAAATGGTGAAATACACTGACAAAGATTCGTTGAATGACATTTTGACATCTAATGTGATCGGACCTCTCTCGCTCAATTCCTTATTATTGAAAAAACGGAAGATACTGAAGGACGCGAGTATTGTGCTCATCAGTTCTATCTCAGGAGTCTATGCTTCCCAGGTTGGTGAGGCCGGATACGGTGCATCCAAAGCTGCTTTGGCTGGTTACGCTAAATCAGCTGCCATCGAGCTTGCAGCCCAAGGTATAAGAGTGAATTGTATCCACCCAGGTGTGGTTGAGACCCCTCTATTGAATCTTGGAAATGAGACATTCTCAGAAGAAGGCCTTGAGAATTTGAAAAAAAAATATCCCCTCAAGCGTTTCGGAAAGCCTAAAGATATAGCTCTTTGTGCAGTATATCTTCTGTCGGACGCTTCGTCATTTATGACCGGATCCAGTATTGTGCTTGACGGAGGATTTTCACTGAGTTGAATTTATTAGTCAATTGGAATGAAAGCATACATAAAGGGTATTTCCTATTACTTGCCTGAAAATGTGCTTGGCAATGAGGAATTAGCATCTATTTTTCCGGAGTGGAGTGTTGAGAAAATCGAGAAAAAACTTGGAATCAAGGAGCGCCATATTGCCGGAGAGAATGAGACCGCAAGCGATTTAGGCGTTAAGGCTGCCGAGCAGCTGATAAAAGAATATGGAATCGATAAGAAGGATATTGATTTCTTGATTTTCTGTACCCAAAGTCCAGATTACATTTTGCCAACGACAGCATGCATTATGCAGGAACGTCTCGGATTGTCCACAAGAATCGGGGCGATTGATCTTAATCTCGGCTGTTCGGGTTTCGTATTTGGTCTAATGACCGCAAAAAGTTATGTACAGTCAGGAATAGCGAATAATGTCTTGTTAATTACGGCAGAGACATATTCCAAATATATTCATCCAAAAGACAAAAGCAACCGTACGATTTTTGCTGACGGAGCGGCTGCCTGTCTTGTTAGTACAGATGGCATTGCCGAGATTGGTGAGTTTACACTTGGAACTGATGGTAAGGGAGCTGAGAACCTGATTGTTAAGAGTGGAGGAGCTCGTCATAGAGAATCATATAACGATCTTGAGATAAATGAGTTTGGAAATCCTGTGGGTAGCGATTATCTGTATATGAATGGACCGGAAATCCTGAATTATACTTTAGAGCGTATTCCCGAGATGATTGCAGATGTCTTGGGAAAAAATAATTTGTCAATGGATGATGTCGATTTGCATGTGTATCATCAGGCAAACGCATATATAGCTAAGCTTCAGAGGAGGAAGATGAAAATTAAAGAGGATAAGTATTACCATTGTTATGAACATTGTGGTAATACAGTTTCGTCAACAATCCCTATCGCATTGAAGGAAGCCTTGAAAGATGGAACAATAAAGGAGGGAATGAAGGTTATGTCTGTTGCTCAAGGTCTTGGTTATTCTTGGGGCGGTTTCCTTTTAAGATTCTGAAATGCTCAAAGTCAAAAGATTCATCAATGAATTGATGAGCAGCAATTGTTACATATTGTGGGATGACATATCGCACAAGTGTGTGATAATAGATCCGGCAAGTGAGAATTCGCTGAGTGAGATTGGTTTCATCGAAGGAAACAACTTAGTCCTTGATTACATCATCCTTACACATGAGCATACTGACCATACTTGGGGTGTGAATAATTTGTTGGATGAATATCCTGAAGCCAAGGTAATATGCCACAGGATTGCCAAGGATAACATGAACACAGAATCAAAGGCATATTTCAGGCTGTATTATAATGACCCATCTTATTCATATAAAGTGAGGCAGTTCGATGTTGTCTTTGATGAGGCGTTATATGAACTTGTGTGGAATAATACTACTTTGCGCTTTATTCATGTGCCGGGCCACAGCATGGGATCTGTCTGTGTATTGGTTAATGGATGGCTGTTCACGGGTGACACAATTTTACAGTCAAAACCATATGTGAATAAGAGGAACGGTTCTAAAGAGTTGTTTATAGAAAGTGTAAAAAAGTTGTTGACCATGTTTGATGGAAATCAAATAATTTTGCCTGGGCATGGCGATCAATTCAGATTAAAAGAATATAATGTGCCGTATGGAATTCTTGACAAAGAAAACCTCTGAACTTTCAGATTCTGAAAAAGAAGGGATAGTCGGATTATTCAATGATATATTTGAAAAAGACAGAAGTGTCGAGTATCAAATCAACAACTATACACAAAATGTATTGGGATATTCATTCCATACATTTGTGAAAGAAGACGGTAAAGTTATTGCTCATATTGCGGATATTCCATGTTATTATAAGGTAAATGGAGAAAAAAAACTTTTTTCAGATGCTGTGGATGGCTTTGTGAAAAAAGAATTCAGAGATGCGTTTATCTTGATTGAAATGTTTCAGACGCATCGAAAGTACCTGAAAAACAATGGAATATGTGTGCAATTCGGTTTCCCAAATGAATATGCCCAGAAAGTATATAACAAGGGGAAATTATTCCAAAAGATTGGCGAGATGCGGACTTATCTGCTGCCATATAGAATTGGCGGGATAAAGCCGGGCCTTAGTTTTTTTAACCCTTTTTCAAAGATGTTTTGTTGGATGTGGGTATATATGACAGGGTTGTTCGCTGGTCAAAAACAGACTCAGTTCGCTTATGCGAAAGACGATGAGACATATAATCTGACGCGATATAAGCGTATGGACGGTGAATATTGTTGGGTCAAAGAAAATGGTCAGGAGTTTATATATAAAATAATAAACTTTGAAGGGATTAGAACGGCATTCCTTATAGATGTGATTGGAAAGTCATCTAAATCATTCAATTATGCTGTAAAATATATAATTAAGCATGAACATAAGAATTTTGACCTCTTACTATATCCGGGTAATATATATTCTTACATGCATGGAATGATAAAAATGCCAAAAAAATTTGAGCCTAAACAATTTAATTTTTCTATTAAAATCTTCGATAAGGGGATGAAAGATACCGAAATAGAAAATGTGAAAAACTGGGATGTCAATTTATCCAATTACGACCTGATTTAAATCAATGAACATACTTACATTCGATGTCGAAGAGTGGTTTCACCTCCTCGACTTTGATTCCACGCGCTCGGAGAAGCAGTGGAAGAGATATGAGGTGCGCATCCATGAAAATATGGAGCGCATTTTTCGCATTCTTGACCAGACCGGCACCAAGGCCACTTTCTTCATCATAGGCTGGATAGCAAAGACATATCCGGAGATAGTCAGGAAAATTGCCGATAGGTACCAGATCGGTACCCACACGATGAACCATCAGCTTGTGTGGCAGCAGACACGTGAGGAGTTCAGGGAGGATGTCGGTTCATCGATAAAATTTCTTGAGGATATATCCGGTAAGAAAGTGACGGTGTTCCGTGCGCCGGGCTTTTCCATCCGTGAGAGTGAGGCGTGGGCGTTTGAGACTTTGGCTGAGCTTGGAATCACTACCGACTGCTCCGTGTTCCCTGCTGTACATGCCCATGGTGGTATGCCTTCGTTCGGTAACGCCCGTCCGAGTCTCATCAAATACAATGGTGCGGAGATAAGGGAGTTCCCGGTATCGACTACGAAATTGTTGGGCAAGAACATCATCTTCTCCGGAGGTGGCTATTTCCGACTGTTTCCGTACTCTCTGATCAAGAAATGGACTTGTCAGAATCCTGACTATGTGCTCTCGTATATCCACCCGCGCGATTTAGATGCAGGGCAACCCGTGCTCGATGGCTTACCCGCGGCGCGTCGGTTCAAGAGCTATGTAGGCCTGAAAGGAGCAGAGGTCAAGCTGAGGAAATATCTTACCGATTTCAAATTCACTGATGTAGCTACTGCTGAGTCGCAGATCGATTGGACCCAGGTGCCGGTGGTACAGCTGTGACCTGAGTAGTCATAAATTTGTACGGTTATTCTCAATCAATCTATGCACTAAAATCAGTCAGTTGGATTATTTTCATCATACCATTATAATGGAAAACCTATGAAAGGAATTGTATTGGCCGGGGGTTCCGGCACGAGGTTGTATCCGATTACCAAGGGGGTGTCGAAGCAGATGCTCCCGATCTATGACAAGCCTATGGTGTATTACCCTGTCTCGACGCTTATGCTGGCGGGCATCAGGGACATACTCATCATCTCCACCCCTCAGGATCTGCCGGGATTCAGGCGTCTACTTGGCGACGGGTCTGATTACGGGGTGAGGTTCTCTTACGCAGAGCAGCCATCGCCCGACGGTCTGGCTCAAGCGTTCATAATCGGTAGGGAGTTCATCGGTGACGACTGTGCTTGTCTTGTCCTGGGAGACAATATCTTCCACGGCGCGGGATTCTCTTCCATCCTAAAAAGCTCGGTGGAGTCGGCTGAACGGGATGGCAAGGCCACGGTGTTCGGCTATTGGGTGAACGATCCGGAGCGTTATGGCGTGGCTGAGTTCGACAGTGAGGGTAACTGTTTGTCAATCGAGGAAAAACCTCAGCATCCGAAGTCGAATTATGCGGTGGTGGGGCTGTATTTCTACCCTAACAAGGTGGTGGATGTGGCTGCCCGCATCAAGCCTTCTGCACGTGGCGAGCTGGAGATCACGACGGTCAACCAGGAGTTCCTGAAGGATGGCGAACTGAAGGTGCAGACCCTCCCTCGCGGCTTCGCATGGCTCGACACCGGCACTCATGATTCACTCGCCGAGGCTTCAATCTACGTGGAGGTGCTGGAGAAGCGTCAGGGACTGAAGATAGCCTGTCTGGAAGGCATTGCCTACCGTCAGGGCTGGATTTCGAAGGAGAAGATGGTGGAACTTGCAAAACCGATGCTGAAGAACCAGTACGGCCGGTACTTGATGAAAGTGGTGGACGAAATCGACCGCACCGGCGACAGAAACCTCGACTAATTTTTCATTTTTAATTCTTCATTTTTCATTTATGAACGTAGTTCATACTGATATAGATGGCGTGGTGATAATTGAGCCGCGCGTTTTCAAGGATACCCGTGGATATTTCTTCGAGAGCTATTCCAAGAGGGAGTTTGACGAGAAAGTACGTCCTGTGGATTTCGTGCAGGACAATGAGTCCATGTCCACACGGGGTGTGATGCGCGGGCTGCATTTCCAGCGACCGCCTTTCGCACAGAGCAAGCTCGTGCGTTGCGTCCGGGGGCGGGTGCTCGATGTGGCGGTGGATATCCGTAAAGGCTCGCCGACCTACGGCAAACATGTGGCGGTCGAATTGTCGGAGGACAATCACCGGCAGTTCTTCGTTCCGCGGGGCTTCGCTCACGGCTTTGCGGTGCTCAGCGATGTGGCGGTGTTCCAATACAAGTGCGACAACTACTACCATCCCGAGGCCGACGGCGGCATCTCGATAGCTGATGCTTCGCTCGGCATCGACTGGCTGCTTGACCCTGCGGCGGCCTTGCTTTCGGAGAAGGATCTTAAGCACCCGCTTCTGAAAGATTTCGTCACACCTTTCAACATGGCCGTGGAGCTGTACTGATGTATCCTGCGTACTAGTGTTGGAGCGGCTGTGCCGCTCAGTATGTTTTTGCCGCGAGACTGTATCGGCGGCTACGCTTGCAACTTGTTGCGGCGTGGCCGCCGCTTTCGTTAGCACTGTTGTACTTGCGCCCATTCCGATACTGTGGCTTTGCCGCCATACTGCAAGCGGAGCGAGCCGATACCTTGCGCAAAGCGCAACATACTGCGTGTAGTTACGATACTTTGCCGCAGGTCACTGCTTTTTTCGCGGAATATTTGGTTGGTATATAATTTTTTGTTACTTTTGCTTAAATTTTGTAGTGCAGTGTGTGATAAATTGATTATATGACTTTAGATATGAATGTGTTAGGCGTTGTGGCCTATGATGCGCCGAATCCTTCCGATCTTCTGACGCCGATGTGCGGACGTTATAGCAAGGGTAAAATCCATGTGTCGTGTCGACTTGTCTCGACAATGAAGAGAGCGGTCCCCAATCTTTAACCCTTAACCACTTTAGAAGTGATGCTTGACTGGTTTTACAACTGCGTGGCAGTTTTTGTCCTGTGCATTTTCTGCGCGGGTATCCTCATACCTCAGATTCTTTTGATTGCATTCCGCAGGCAGCTCTTCGATGAGCCCGACGAGCGCAAGATCCATCGCAGCCTGGTGCCGCGTCTGGGCGGCATAGCGTTCGGCCCGGTGATCCTCTTCTCCATCCTCTTCGTCATCGGCGTGAACATCGCCATGGACAACACAGGGCTCATCATGAAATCGCTCGTCGATGTGGGTCCGCTGCTCTTCGGATTCTGCGCCATGCTGGTGCTCTATCTCGTGGGCATCGCTGACGACCTTGTTGGCGTAAGATACAGGGCCAAGTTCGTGATTCAGGTGCTTTGCGCCATCATGCTCATTTTCGGAGGAATATGGATAGACGATTTCCACGGCATTTTGTGGCTGGGCGATATCTCCCCCTGGTTCGGCATACCGTTTACGGCAGTGGTGATGGTGTTCATCATCAACTCGTTCAACCTTATCGACGGTATCGACGGTCTGGCGTCGGGGCTGAGCGCAGTGGCCTCGCTGATCTACGGAGTGACGTTCTTCATCCTGGGCGACTACCTCTACGCGATGTTGGCGGTGGCTACGATGGGTGTCCTCATTCCGTTCTTCTATTTCAATGTGTTCGGCAATGCGGAGAAGCACAAGAAGATATTCATGGGCGACACGGGCAGCCTCACCATCGGCATCCTCCTGTCGCTGCTGAGCATCAGGATTTCGATGTATCCGTCGGACCAGTGCATAGCTCAAGCCAATCCCATGGTGATAGCCTTCACGCCAATGTTCGTGCCGTGTTATGATGTGGTGAGGGTGTACATGCGCCGTATCCGCAACGGCAAGAACCCTTTCATGCCCGACAAGACACATATCCACCACAAGCTTCTGGCTATTGGGCTGCACCAGCGCACGGCGATGGTGACGCTGATAACAGGCAACCTGTTCTTGGTGGTGGCCAATATCCTGCTGTCGAGATACCTGAATGTGAACCTCCTCTTAGTGCTCGACTCATTGCTGTGGATATTCGTCAATATATGGCTCAGTGCGAAAGCCGAAAGGCATCGCGATCAGTGAATAGTGAACAATGAATAATGAATAATGAATAATGCCATCCGGACGGTACTGTTCATTATTCACCATTACATAGGTATCGTTATGAGGGACAGGATATTGCTTTGCCTGGCGCACATGAGCGGCCGGGAACAGGATTTCATCAAGGAGGCGTTTGACGCCAACTGGGTGGTGCCTCTCGGCCCGAATGTCAACGGTTTCGAGAAGGATCTCGAGAATTTCGTTAATTCTTGGTCAGAGTCAGGAGTTAAGGGTGATGGGTTAAAGCCTTCGTCAGCTGTAACTGATATTTCTGACCTGAACAGAAAGGTCGTGGCCCTCTCTTCGGGAACGGCTGCCGTGCATCTTGCGCTTATTGCCTGCGGTGTTGGTCCCGGCGATGAGGTGCTGGTGCAGAGTTTCACGTTCTGCGCTTCCTCACATCCCATCACATATCTTGGTGCCACCCCGGTGTTCATTGACTCTGAAAAGGAGACATGGAACATGGATCCGGACTTGCTTGAGACCGCCATCAACGATCGTATAGCCTTGACGGGCAAGAAGCCGAAGGCAATCATTCCCGTGGCTCTTTACGGTATGCCGTATCAGATCGACAGAATCATGGACATCGCCGACCGTTATGGAATACCGGTCATTGAAGATGCTGCCGAAGGACTCGGTTCGCGCTTCAATGGTCAGGTGCTCGGTACGTTTGGCAAATACGGAGTGCTTTCGTTCAACGGCAACAAGATGATCACCACCTCGGGAGGCGGCGCACTCATCTGCCCTGATGAGGCTGAGGCAAAAGAAATCCTTTTTTATGCCACGCAGGCGCGGGAGAGTTATCCCTACTACCAGCACGAGCGCATCGGCTATAACTACCGCATGAGCAACATCTGTGCTGGAATCGGCCGGGGTCAGATGACCATCCTCGACGACCATATCGCCCACCATCGCCATATTCAGCAGCTATATTGCGAACTATTGAAAGATGTGCATGGCATCAGGATGCATGAAGGAGAATGCCGGGGCGCGGACTCCAATTTCTGGCTGTGTACCGCCACGCTTGACCCGGACCTGCGTATCAAGGGGCAGGATAATGCCTACAGGCAGGTGGTCAAGGGTGCCGTGGGCGGGGCGGCCGGCGTCACCCACACCGCCACATCTGCCACCACCGACTGTCAGCCTAACGCCAACGTGGAGGCACTGCGCATGGCGCTTGACGCTGCCAACGTGGAGGCGCGTCCACTGTGGAAACCGATGCATAAGCAGCCTGTCTACCGCGACGCGCCCGCTTACGTCAACGGGGTGAGCGAGGCTCTCTTCAAGGTGGGTATATGTCTGCCCTCAGGTCCGCACGTCACCGACGACGACGTAAGGTACATTGTCAATGGCATCAAGGATGCAATTGACAATGTACAATGAAAGATTAATAATGAAGAATTCGCGCTTCGCGCACTCCTGTCCGGATGGTAATTTTTCATTTTTCATTTTTCATTTTTCATGATTATTTGCTAATTTTGCCTTGAATTGACAAATATCATGAAATTTTCTTTCGATTATGAGTAATTATCCTAAAATTGGCATTCGCCCCACCATCGACGGTCGTCAGGGTGGCATACGCGAGAGTCTGGAGGACAAGACCATGGCTCTCGCCAAGGCAGTGGCTGACCTTATTTCATCCAACCTGCGCAACGGCGACGGCTCGCCCGTGGAGTGCGTCATAGCCGACACCACCATCGGTCGTGTGGCAGAGAGCGCGGCCTGCGCCGAGAAATTCGAGCGTGAGGGTGTAGGCTCGACCATCACCGTGACTTCCTGCTGGTGCTACGGCGGCGAGACCATGGACATGAACCCTTACTGGCCCAAGGCCGTGTGGGGATTCAACGGCACAGAGCGCCCCGGAGCCGTATATCTGGCCGCCGTGCTCGCCGGACATGCCCAGAAGGGTCTGCCCGCATTCGGCATCTACGGACACGATGTGCAGGACCTCGATGACAACACCATCCCTGCCGACGTGGCCGAGAAGATCCTGCGCTTCGCCCGTGCAGCCCAGGCCGTGGCCACGATGCGCGGTAAGAGCTATCTCTCCATGGGCTCCGTGTCGATGGGCATAGCCGGTTCGATGGTGAATCCCGATTTCTTCCAGGAGTACCTGGGCATGCGCAACGAGTCGATCGACCTCACTGAGATCATCCGCCGCATGGAAGAGGGCATCTACGACAAGGAGGAGTTCGCCAAGGCCATGGCATGGACCGAAAAAT
>CAYZPI010000021.1:0-37792 GCA_964480085.1 uncultured Bacteroides sp.
GAGATTATAGTCTTTTCTCATCTTTGTGTGTTGATATTGAATCTATTGCGTAGATTAATAGAAAGGTAAAGGCCGTGCTGCATACTATCCTTAACCCCTGCAGCACGGGATTGAAAACTGTGAAGGATTCCACCAGGAAGAAACAGATGCAGTAAATGGCCACCATAGTGAGCAGATATTTTAGATAAGGAGCGGTGCCCATCGTGGTGATGCAGGGTTTCAGGCCGCCCAGGTCTTCCTCGTCCTGCTTATAGAGGTGGAATACGGGTTTGCGCACGAAGGTGAGTATCGTGCAAGATAGTGCGTTGTAGCCTAAAGTGTCGGAAAAAATATCCACTATCAGTCCAGCCAGAAATCCTATGGTGAGGGAAATGTTGGTATTCCAGCTTACCGGCATCGACACTATCAGATAGATGAACACGAATGCCACAGCCACGTTGAACAGCACTATATTGTTGAATATCACTGCTTGTGCCAATACGAGCAGGACAAACTTCAAGATATAATTCAATACTGTTTTCGACATATCATTCGTGTCTTGATTGCTATTGGTTACTATCAGTCGCCTCAAGGGCCTGGGCTTCGGTCAGCAAGCTGTTCACTACAACCTGCACTGTGCCCAGTGTGGTGAAATCTGTGGCAAGTCGTACCTTCAGATTATTGAACGACAATTTCTTGCCTTTCTCAGGCGGCAAAACGTAGCCAACCTTTATGTCAGGCGGAAACACCGACGAAAACCCCGTAGTGACTATCGTGTCGCCGACCTTGACCTGAGCATGCTGGGGAAGATCCTCGAGTATCGCCACTGTCGGATCATTGCCATCCCACGAAAGTGATCCGAAATGCTCGCTTCCTTTTATCTTGCACGACACATGAAAATTGGGGTTGAGCACGGAGATAACACGTGCAGAGTGCTCGGCCACTACATTCACTGATCCGACAACGCCCGATTGGTCGATCACTCCCATCTCCGGACGTATACCGTCGGCTGTACCTTTGTTGATGGTGATGTAGTTGCAGGTTCGAGCGATCGAATTATTTATCACGTGCGCCACCACGAACTCATACTGTGAATTCTCCGTGGTGACCACTGTGTCGGATGCTATATGGTCCTGGAGTGCCTGCAGACGCTGCTCCAGATCCAATACTCGGGTCTGGAGCTCAGCGTTGCGTTCGTTCAGGCCATCGTTGATTTCCTTGAGGTTGAAATACGAGTAAAGTTTGTTGCTTACGCTGTACACTGCGGCACTTACCGTATTGGCAGATGTAAGGTAAACATGATGCTGATACGGATTGCCACTGAACAGCAGTACGCAGCTTATCACCACATAAATGATGAATACAAACCACTTGAGGTTTCTTACAAGAAAATCAAGGAGTTCCCGCATGGCTTTGCTTTCTTTCTCTGACGCCGACAGTCAGTGTCAGCGGATCAGGAACGAGAATTTGTCGATGTTCTTGAGTGCCACTCCGGTTCCGCGTGCCACGGCCAGGAGCGGATCATCAGCTATGTGGAACTGGATGCCTATCTTGTCCGTCAGGCGTTTGTCGAGTCCGCGTATCAATGCGCCACCACCAGCCAAGTGTATGCCGTTGCGCACGATATCCGCATAGAGTTCCGGAGGTGTCTGCTCCAGTGCACTGAGCACGGCTGCCTCGATCTTAGACAGTGACTTTTCTATGCAGTGGCATATTTCCTGGTACGACACAGGCACTTCCATAGGCAGGGCGGTCATCTGGTTGGGGCCGTGTACAATAAAATCTTCCGGCGGATTGTCGAGCTCTGTCAGCGCTGCGCCCACACTCATCTTGATGAGTTCGGCGGTGCGTTCGCCCACCTTGACATTATGGGCACGGCGCATGTGGTTCTGGATGTCGTCAGTCAGGTCGTCGCCTGCTATCTGTATGCTCTTGTTGCTTACAATACCTCCTAAAGATATCACGGCGATTTCCGTTGTGCCGCCGCCTATGTCCACAATCATGTTGCCTTCGGGGGCTGTCACGTCAAGTCCGATACCCAAGGCCGCAGCCATGGGTTCGTAGATCATGTACACATCGCGTCCTCCTGCATGCTCTGACGAGTCGCGCACGGCGCGAATCTCCACTTCGGTCGAGCCGGAGGGGATGCCTACCACCATACGAAGTGAGGGCGAGTACCAGTTGTTCTTCGAGCTTGCTTTCTTCACCAGTCCGCGAATCATGAGCTCCGCAGCGTTAAAGTCAGCGATAACTCCTTTGCATAACGGACGCACCGTGCGGATGCGTTCATGCTCCTTGCCCTGCATCTGCTGTGCCTCTTTTCCCACCGCTATAAGTTTGTCGGTAGTCTTGTCTATCGCCACGATGGAGGGCTCGTCAATCACGATCTTGTCGTTATATATAATCACCGTATTGGCTGTGCCAAGGTCGATGGCTATTTCCTTTGTAAGAGAGAAGAAACCCATTTTATTATTGTGTTTTCTGTTGTTGGATCAGTGCTTGAAATGACGGAATCCTGTCATCACCATTGCTATTCCGTTATTGTTGCAGTAGTCGATCGAATCGTTGTCGCGTATCGAGCCTCCAGGTTGTATCACGGCGTCGACGCCTGCCTTGTGGGCAATTTCCACGCAGTCGGCGAAGGGGAAGAAGGCATCGGATGCCATTACGGCTCCGTTGAGGTCGAAATCGAATGAATGGGCCTTGTCTATGGCCTGTTTCAGTGCATCCACACGAGAGGTCTGGCCTATGCCGCTGGCACATAGCTGGCGGTTCTTTGCCAGCACGATGGCGTTGCTCTTCGAGTGCTTCACGATCTTGTTGGCAAATAGCAGGTCATCGATCTGCTGGGGTGTCACGGCCTTGTCGGTTACTTGACGAAGGTCGTCGGGTGTCTCAACCTTAAGGTCGCGTTCCTGAACCAAAGCTCCGTTCAGAATCGATCTGAACGATTTGGTTGTGTCGATGGCTGCTTTCTGCCTGAGGATTATCCTGTTCTTTTTCTGTTTGAGTATGGCCAGGGCATCCTCGGAGTAGGATGGGGCAATGATCACTTCGAAGAATATCTTGTTCACTTCTTCGGCAGTGATGGCGTCCACCTCGCGGTTGGTGATGAGGATGCCGCCGAAGGCCGACACCGGGTCGCCGGCGAGGGCTGCCTTCCATGCTTCCACCAGGATGCCACGGGTTGCCAGTCCGCAGGCGTTGTTGTGTTTGATCACGGCGAATGTCGGTTCGTCGAATTCGGCTATGAGGGAGGTGGCTGCGTCTATGTCGAGGAGGTTGTTGTAGGATATCTCTTTGCCGTGGAGCTGGTCGAACATGGCGGAGAAATCACCGAAGAAATAGCCTTTCTGATGGGGATTCTCGCCATAACGCATCGGGGTGGAGCCATCGATGGCTATTCGTAGCGCCGAAGGCTGGGGAGACAGGGAATCGAAATAGGTAAAGATCTCCGAATCATACTTTGACGACACTGCAAACGCTTCCTTGGCGAACCACATGCGCTGTGCCAGGGTGGTCTCTGCGCCCTGAGTGTCGAGTATGCCGGCAAGAGCTCCATACTGGTGCTTTGAAGCTACGATTACCACATCGTTGAAATTCTTGGCTGCTCCGCGTATGAGAGAGATGCCGCCTATGTCGATCTTTTCGATTATCTCGGCCTGCGATGCTCCAGAAGCCACTGTGGCGGCAAAGGGATAGAGGTCGACAATCACCAGGTCAATGCCGGGAATATCGTATTTGGCTGTCTCTTGCTGGTCACCGGCGTGGTCGCGACGGTTAAGTATGCCGCCGAACACCTTGGGGTGGAGGGTCTTCACTCTGCCGCCGAGGATCGAGGGATATCCAGTGAGGTCCTCTACGCCGTCGCAGGGATAGCCGAGCGATTCGATGAAGCCACGGGTGCCACCGGTTGATAGGAATTTTACACCAGCTGCGTTAAGCTGTTTCAATATTGTATCTAATCCGTCCTTATGATATACGGAAATGAGCGCTGTTGAGATCTTTTTTACTTCTGCCATTGGTCTTTTTTCTTTTATCTGCTTCAAGTAATCTTCAAAAATTCCTCGGTAATTCTTTTTCGATATTCTCCCTGTATAGTTTATTCCGGGTATGTAGGTGTCACGCGGCGTGCCAAAATCTCATTACTTTTCGGAACTGATATAAGTTTGAAATATCTCTCAAATGATTAGCCAAGTTGTTTTTACGATTATTAAAGCACAAAGTTACGAATAAAATTTCAGTTATATAAAAAAAAGACATGAAAAATGTAAATTATTTTTTCGTATGTCTCTGTTTGGCTTCCGTATTACACCTTTCCAAGTGACATGTGTGTGTTTCTCGATGGATTTAGGTGATTTCTTTGTCATTTTTCTGTTTTTTGACAGTTATGTGGTGGTCAAATATAAAGTTTTATTTAACTTTGCACTTTTGAATTTAAGATTTCAATGCATTATCCGATTTTATGCTTCTATACAGCTCTGTGGTGAATATCCTTTCCGGTCTAATAGGTACTCTGGGCGCAGTGGTGCCTCGTAGCTATACGGGTAAGTTCATGCGGTTCGTGCGTGGGCAGAAAGGCCTCATTCAGAAAGTGCGCGATACATATAAGAAGGATGCTTCCCGTCCGACGGTATGGATCCATGCGGCCTCTTTCGGTGAGTATTCTGTGGCCCGTCCTCTCATCTCGGAGTTCAAGCGAAGGGGATTGAAGATTGTCGTGACATTCTTCTCACCATCGGGCTACGAAGCGTTGGAAAACAACCATCCTGAAGTGGATTTCCTGTACTACCTTCCGTTCGACACCAAGCGTAATGCGCGAAGATTCCTCGACATCGTGCGTCCGGACAAGGCTGTCTTCATCGTTTCAGAATATTGGTTCAACTACCTTCAGCTATTGCGTAAGCGAGGTATAGATACCTATCTCGTCTCTGCAAAAATATCCAGGCAGTCGATATTTTTCCGTTGGTATGGCAAGCATTATCGCCGCTGTTTGCCCACCTACCGCCACATTTTCGTCATTGATGCCCAGTCGGAAGCTAACCTGCGCCAACTTGGCTGTGAAAATGTGTCGGTGAGTGGAAATCCGTTGTTCGACAACGCGATAGAAAAGGCTTCTTTGCAATGGTCCGACTCACGGATAGAGAAATTCATTGGCAGCTCTGATGTTTTCATCGCTGGAAGTATCCACGATGAGAACGATATGCTTCTTGTAACTGAGCTTGCCAACCGGCATCCCGACACGAAATTCCTTTTCGTCCCACATGAAATTTCTCAGTCTTCCGTGGAGAAGCTTCAGTCTATGCTTAAGGGTACTTCGGCTGTGTATTCGCGTAGCTTTGAGGATGATGGTATCGAAAACGCACAGGTGCTGATTGTTGATGTTATGGGTTCCCTCGCATTTATCTACAGGTATGCCAAGTGGGCATACGTAGGCGGGGGGTTCACGAAATATCTCCATAGTCTCATCGAGGCCACTGTCTATGGCCTTCCAGTGGCATTTGGTCCGGTCATACGACGGAAAATCACTCCAGAAGAGATAGCCGCGCGTGGGTTGGGACAGATTGTAACCACTCCTGATGAGCTCGACAGGTGGTTCATGTCGCTAAAGGGAGTGTCGGTAAAGTTGGACGAAATATCGCGTAATGCCAGACTATATGTTCAGGAAAATTCAGGGGCTACCAACGAGATTGCCGATACTATCTTTTCATCGCTTCCCCCTCACGCCTAATCTTTCGAGATTCTGGCCGGCACCCAATATCGATTGCCGACCATCTTTCACCTTATCCATCACTTCTTTGTAGGCTTCGTTTGCTTCTGTGAGTTTTCTCCCTACTGTCTGAAACCGCTGGTAGAATTGCTCCACACGGTCCACGAGTTTGCGGGCCTCGTCCATAATCTGCATTGTGTTCTGTTCCTGCTTTACATTCACCCATGTCAGGTCTATGATATGCAAGGCTGCAATGAGTGTCTGGCTGCCCACGAGAAGTACTTTTTTCTCAAAAGCTTTCTGCCAAATGTCGGGCTGCAGACTTATCGCGAGCTGCAGGGCATTCTCGATAGGCACGAACATGATCACAAAGTCGCAACTCACCCGTGGTGAACGGATATAATCGTGGTATTTTTTTACCCGTAGCTCTTTAATGTGGGCGTTCACAGACTCCACCAGTCGTCCCCCGGCTTCAGTACGTTCACTTTCCGTCTCGGCGTTCTGATAGTCGACGAAGGCTGTCATCGACATCTTTGAGTCAATGATTATGTCGCGTTTGTCTGCGAGGTGCAGCACTACATCAGGTATCATTCTTGCTCCGGTGTCGGTGTTGAGCAGCGTGCTTCCGTCGGTATCGCGTAGGGTGTGCTGCACATCATAATGCAAGCCTTCTTTCAGTCCTTGACTCTCAAGAAGCTCACTGAGAATGAGCTCGCCCCAGTTGCCCACTGTCTTGTTCTTGCGCTGCAGTGCGTTGCTGAGCCTGTCGGCTTGCTGGCTAAGATTCGATGTCTGCTGCATCATTAGCTCCATTGTCTTCTCGAAGCTCGCATGGTTGCGCACAGATGTCTCCCGGGTGTCGGAAAGCTGCTGCTCCATGCGTCTGATGTGGTCCTTGATGGGGCGGAATATGGTGTCCATCTGCACGGCATTTGTGTTCTGCAGCTCGCTCATCCTGTCCTTGAGCATCTTTTCTGTGGTGGTGGAGAGTTGCTCTCGTATGAGCTTTATTTGTGTGAGGTAGCTCTCTTTCAGCCTTTCAAGCTCTGAGTCCATTCTCCTTTCAAGTTCGCTCTTTATGAAATCCTCCCTCTGCCGGTGTTCTTCCCTGATAGCTTGCATCTGCGTGCGGTGGTCCGACCTGAGTTCGTTAAGCCGTCTTTCACTCTCTTCCTTTAGCGATGTCAGTTGGCGATTATGGATCACCCTGTCGCGTTCGCGCTCTTCTTTTTCTGACTTAAGCAGTGAGTACTGGGCATTTCCTTTTCCTCTTAGAGCAAGAAACACGGCGGAAGCACCGAGGACGATTCCAATTATCAGATAGATGATCTCCATGGCCAGGGTTTTATTGTCGCGAGAAATCGTAACCGGAGGGACGTTGGAACGCCCGGAGTCCGAAATCCCGAAGACGGGTGAAGAAATGATCCATCACGTTGGACTGCAGCCCTTCATAGGCGACCCATTCAGTGGTAGAAGTGAAGAAATAAAGTTCAACAGGCAATCCTTCGGGTGTGGGCTGAAGTTCGCGGATTATCATCGTGCGGTCCGTACGTACCGTAGGGCGTCCCGCCACATAGTGCTCGGCATATCGGCGGAATGCAGTTATGTTGGGCACGGGCTCGCTCCAGTCCAGGCGTTTGCCCCATTCGGTGTCTTCCCATTTCTTCTGCTCTTCAGTTGTGCAGAATCTTATTGACTGCATATCGATGCATATCGACCGCATCACGCGGCGGGCTCCTGTGCGGAACACCGTGTTCCAGTTCTGGAACGCATCGGTGATCAAAGCGTAGGGAGGCATTGTCACTATGGTGTTGTCGAAATTTTCCACTTTCACTGTGGCGAGGGTGATTTCGCGCACTATGCCGTTCACTCCGTATTTGGGGGCTGTGATCCAGTCGCCAGGCTGCAGCATCTTGTTGGCTGTGAGCTGGACTCCTGCCACAACTCCGAGTATGGAGTCCTTGAACACAAGCATTATCACTGCTGCTCCCGCGCTCAGTCCGGAGAGGATGATAAGCGGATTTTTGCCGAAAAGCACACTTATGCACAATATCACGGCTATGCCTATTATTATCACTATTATCATTTGTTGCAGACCCTTGAGGGAGTGACTCGGCTCATAGTCGAATTCTTGTCCGGTGGTTTCCGAACGTTGAATGTCGGCAGCTATTTCATCAACATGGTCTTTGTCCGCGAACAACAGGAACACCGATTTGAGCAATTCAATGATTGAGGCCGTGAATGACATGATCAGCAGTATGTTGACCACTACCTCTACGTTGGATAATATCCGGGGATATGCTTCCAATGCAGTGGGAAGAAGCACATTGCCTAAGATTACCGACACCAGCAGCCACAGGCTGTTGAGGAATTTCTTTCTGAATATTATGTCGTCCCATTTGATGGAGGTCTTAAATGCTACTTTTAGTATCAGCGGAGTCAGCAGCCTTGTAAGTGCATAGTATGCGCAGATGCACAGCACTATGAGCAGAAAAGTCATTATAGCCGTGGATGTGGCCGTGAGCGTACGCTCTGAAAACCCTGCCGGACTGAGCAGGCCATTGAAAAATTTCAGTATGTTGTTCATCGTTGTTTTCTTGTATGCTATTTGTATATATCAGTTGTTCCCGGTAAATGGTTCCATTGTCACTGACGATTCGGATGAGATGCCGTCGCGTACTATCACTTTCTTTAACGAGATCCAGAACACCTGCAGGTCGGTGACGAGGGTGCAATGATCCACGTACCACACGTCATGCTTGAATTTATCGTTCCAGCTCATGGCGTTACGTCCGTGGCACTGGGCCCAGCCTGTCATTCCGGGACGTACTTGGTGACGGCGTGCCTGCTCCGGCGAGTATAGCGGCAGATATTCTACAAGCAACGGTCGGGGACCGATGAGCGACATCTCGCCTTTAAGGATATTGATTAGCTGTGGGAGCTCGTCGATGGAGGTTGATCGTACAAAAGCCCCGGCACGTGTTAGTCGTCGCTCATCAGGCAGGAGGTTTCCTTCGGAGTCCCTTTCGTCGGTCATTGATTTGAATTTTAGAATCTTGAATAATTTGCCGTCTTTCCCAGGTCGAGTCTGTGTGAAGAACGCTCCTCCACCTTTATTTGCTATTGAGAGCCATACGGTGACTACGATTAAGAGTGGTGAGAGTATTAGCAATGCCACTGAGGCAAACAGCAAGTCGAAAATACGTTTGAAATATCTTTTATACATTTCTATATGTTTATTAGTACAAAGCAAACAAGACTAATTCTTTTGATTGTATCTACTATATATTATATGTGTATCATCTTCAATATCCTTGCTTCTTGTAAGGTGGTAAACTTTTGTATTCATTGGTCCGAGTGTAATCGACACCTTCTCTCAATCCTTTAATGTATTGCCGGACGGTGGAGGAGTTTTTCATTGACAACCCTGCAAAAAAATGCACAGGCACGAGCCACATGGCCTTTATCCAGAAAGCCAGTAGCCTTGTGGCACGTTGCAGATATGACGAGCTGGAAAGATACAGAGAACGGTGCCAGCACAGATATATTGCCTTGGCCCTTAACTTGAACCGGAGAGGGTCGGACCGGTAACTGTCGCTCATCGTCCGGCAGTCTTCGTGGCTCACTCCGCAGCTGTAATGCACACCCAATCTTCCTCCGTTAATGAAGAGTTTGTAGAATTCCATCCCATCATCGTTGTACGCGAAGCCGAGATCATCCATCCACATCTCCTCTGAAAAAGCTGTCTCAATAAGAGATCGCTTGCGCCATAGACTGCATGGTCCTGCTGCTGACTGCGATAGATACACATCTTTCTTTGGCCTGCTGAGATAGGAGAATGATCCGTTGGCCCTTACTTTGAATGCATAGTTTTGTTCCTTATGTGGAAAGGTCATGTTTGTCAATGCTGCAAACAGTTTTGCTTTAAGTGGTAGACGGTGATTGGCAAATGTATCAGCTGCAATACAGTCGAAGCTATGTTCGCATAGCGCCCTGATAAGTTTTTCTGCGCTGTCGCTTGCAAGCACCACGTCATCGTCGAGCAGGAGGATTAGCTGGGTGTCGATTTCTTTGTAATCCATCGCTCGTTGTGCCACCATCCCTTTGCGTGATTCCACATATTCTTCGTAGCCCACTCTGAATTTTGGGATTTGATATCCTTCGGCTATATACACCACCACCTTCGCCGGTGCCACGCTCTGTCTGAATATGCTTTCGAGTTCTCGACGCAGCATCTCCGGATTGAGGCCCAAAGTGCGGATCGCAACGGAATAATCCGGGTACGTGTCGTGGCTCATCTTTTCCATCTCAAATATATGTATAGCATTAATCCTACAGGCAGCATCGCCACAGTGAGAGCCTTCTTTGGACTTTCCTGGACCATCTTCCAGTTTCTCGCTATTATGGAGGTGGCAACATAGTGGGCGGTTACACGCATACGGTTTTTGAATCCACTGCGCTTGAGCGTCATCTCAAGTTTGCGCATCTTTGAGAAACTGCGGGGAGAGTTGAAATACTGATTGATTATCCCCCCCGACATACTGTCTGATGTCTGGTACTCAACGTTGCACAGATTCGAGTTCACAAGCAGCAACGGGAGGTCGTCGCATACCTGTAGCATCATGTACACAGGATTGAAATTTTTTTCTCCCTCAAATCCTATTTGTGGTGCTACCTTGCGCATCAGGTCAGTGCGCATCACTGGCTTTGAGTCTCCTATATGAAGTCGCTTTGTACTGAGGTCGAGAAAATAACATTCTGTCATGCCGGTGGGAAATAATCCACCTATTGGTTTGCCGGTGCGGGTATCATAATCCAGACCGAGCAGACCGGCGTAAGACTCAGTCCCTCTCTCTCTCCATTCCCGGGCTATGGTTTCTACTGCGTCGTCAGGCATGTAGTCGTCGCTGTCGATGCATACGTTAAGTTCAGTATCGATATTCTCGTATGCTGTATTGTAGCCGGTGTGCAGCCCTCCATTTTCCTTATATATGTAGCGTATCGGAAATCTGTCCTCCGATATCCATTCCTCCACAAGCATTCTGGTGCTGTCAGTCGATCCATCGTCCACTACAAGCCATTCGAAATCCCTGCATGTCTGTCGGCAAAGGCTTTCGTACACTCTTCCGAGGGTATGGGCGCGGTTGTAGGTTGGAGTGAAGATTGTGAGAAGTGACATATTCTGCATCGTTAAATTTGTGCGTAAAGTTAGCTTTTTTTATCGAAAAATGAAAAATATTAATACCCTTTTGTCTGTCAGCTCAATTTTTAACAATTTATTTTTGAAAGGATAGCATGTTTTTTTTCTTAGTATCAGTTTTTATTATTACCTTTGCTAACTTAAAAATCTAATTATCTTCTTTCGCTTTGGTCAAGCATGACCTTTTATTCGAACTTTAATCTTCTTATCGAAAAAACATGAGTGACATACGTAATTCAGCTGTTACCAGCTTTTTGATATCCCTTTTGTTTGCCCTTGCCCTTGAAGGGTGCTCTAAAGCAAAGGATTTTGTCTACATTGAGGATATTCAGCCCAACATAACGATGAATCTACAGGATCCGCGTCCCTTGAAACTTCAGGTTGGCGACCACGTCTCCATAACTGTCCATAGCCGTGACAAGGAACTTGTGGAGATGTTCAATATGTCCACTGCAGGCAACTCAGTGGCTAATGCAAGTTCTACTTACTATACCGTTGATGATAATGGATGCATTGAGATGCCTATCATTGGAAGTGTGAGTGTGAAGGGGCTTACGAGGATGGAGTTACAAAATATGATCCGATACAAGCTTCTTGCTTCAAAATTGCTGCGAGACCCTATTGTGAATGTTGATTTCGTGGATATGAATTATTATGTAATTGGAGATATGGGTACGGGAAAACATGGCATTGAACGCGATCAAATCACTTTGTTAGAGGCCATTGCGGAATGTGGCGATATATCTTTGACCGGACGTAAGGACAACGTGCTTGTCCTGCGTACAGTAGATGGTCAGCAGACACCTTATGAGGTGAATGTCACAAATACTTATGATCTTTATAGTTCACCGGTATATTATCTGCAGCAGAATGATGTGATTTATGTCAGGCCTACAGATCAAAAACTCGATCAGACATCTTTATATGGTAGCCAGTGGCGTACTCCAACTTTCTGGATGACTACTTTCCTATCTGTGATTAGTCTGGTTACCATGTTTACCAAGTGATGCATATTTTTATAGATTATGGAACGGGATGTAAAAGTAAACGATCTTGACAACAATAGAATCCGTACAGCACCGCGCGACAACCGTGGTGTGATACGTCGTCAGGCCCAGCCTAATATCCTGATGAAGGTTCAGGATATTCTTTTCGAGTGGCTCAAAAATTGGAAATGGTTTGTCCTTTCCCTGGCAATATGTCTTGGCATTGCATATTATCAGATTAAAAAAACACCGAATTTATATATGCGTTCAGCTTCGCTCATGATAAAGGGCGACGAGCGTAACCCAGGCACAAGCGGGGCAATCCAGGAACTCGGTATTGATGTCACGCCAAAAAATGTCAACAACGAGATAATGGCAATCACTTCAGTCGATCTTGCCTCAAAGGTGGCCCGGCGCCTGAATCTGGATGTGGAGTATTTTAGAGAGGCCCCGTTCCACAATGATGTGGTCTACGGCAGAGATCTCCCGTTTTCTATCAGTTTTCATGATCTTACAGATGACGAAACATTGAGTTGTGTCCTTGATCTTGGCAAGGACAGTGTGGTCACCATCAGTAATATTGTAAAGCAGGGAGAGCCTCACAATGGTAAACTTATTATGAAGCTCGGTCAGACAAGGAAGACTCCCATGGGCATCATTTCTCTTGAACCTTCCCCTTCTTACAAGCCTGGTATGACCGACCGACTATTAGTCTTCCGTAACAGTATGAGTGCGGCTACTGGTAGTGTCAATGGAAGGCTATCGGCATATCTGCGCAATCGTGAGACTACACTTATCGACATCGGCTATATCGACTATTCCACGCAGCGCGCGGAGGATGTACTAAACACTGTGGTGGATGTATATAATGAAGGGTGGATTGAGGACCGAAATCGCATCACAGAGAGTACAAAATCTTTTATCAACGAGCGTATTGCCACAATCGAGCAGGAGCTCAATATGGTGGAAAACGTCATCGCTGACTATAAGTCGGAGAATTTCATGCTCGATCTTGAGGGATATGGCCAACAGGCTATGGAAAAAGCTTCAGCTGCTGAAGATCGCGATTTCGAAATTGACAATCAGATGTATATGGTTGAGTACCTCAAGGAATTTATCGAGGATCTTGACAATGAAAAGCGTCTTCTTCCCGCCAACACTGGTATCGGTAATGCGAGTATCGAGACTCAGATAGGAGAATACAATCAGATTATTCTGCGACGCAATGGCCACTTGGCTCACTCGTCTGAACAGAATCCGCTGGTGAAGGACCTCGACGAAAGCCTGGATATTCTAAAGGCATCAATTCTGCAATCAATCGACAACGAGCTCACTTTGCTTAATAACGAAAAGAACGCTGTGCGTACTCAGCGTGCAGATGCACTGGAGAAAGTGGCTGCAAGTCCTCGTCGTTCTAATTACGTGAAGAATGTTGAACGTCAACAATCTGTCAAGGAATCGCTCTACATGTTCTTGTTGCAGAAACGTGAGGATAATGAATTATCTCAAGCTTTTACAGCCTACAACAGCCGTCTGATTGAACCTCCGCATGGAAGCAATGCCCCGATTTCACCGACTCCAAACAGCACTTACATGTTGGCATTCATTATTGGTTTCGGTGTGCCGGCTTCAATTCTTGTAGTGAAGGAGGGTTTCAATACTGTGGTGCGCGGACGCAAGGATATCGAGCAGCTCAGTGTTCCATTCGTGGGAGAGATTCCGCTTGACAAAGCATCCGACCGAAGAGCCAAACAAGTCGCTAAAGAGAAGAAGAAGAGCAAACGTGGAGGAAAGAGACGTTTCAAGGAACCGCCGGCTGAATTTGTGGTGATGGAGAAGAGCCGTAACGTGATGAATGAAGCTTTCCGTGTTGTGCGTTCCAACCTTGAATTTATTCTTGGCTTTGAGAACAAACACCATATCATCATGGTCACCTCCCTTAATCCATCTTCAGGAAAGACTTTCGTGTCTGCGAATCTTGCCTCTTCCATGGGTGTCAATAATAAACGTGTGATTGCTATCGACCTGGATATGCGTAAGGGTAATCTATCTAAATATGTCAACCGTCCATCATTCGGAGTCTCGAATTATCTTAGCGGACAGGTCAGCGATTATCATCCACTCATCGTCCATGCTCCAAATATAGATTTGCTGCCGTGCGGTTCTTTACCGCCTAATCCCTCTGAGTTGCTTTATTCAGACGCTTTCAATCGTATGTTGGAGGAATTGAGGGAAGAATACGATTATATTTTCCTTGATTGTCCTCCCGTGGAAGTGGTTGCTGATGCAGCTATCATCAATAGGTATGCCGACATGACGCTTTTTGTTATTCGAGCACAGCTCCTTGATCGTGCTTTCCTTCCCGATATTGAGAAATGGTATGTCGAAAAGCGCTACAATAATCTCTCGTTGATCCTCAATGGCACATCCGACGCTTTCTCTAAATATGGTTACCATAAGTATGGCTACAGATATGGCTATCACTATGGTAATTATGGCTACGGCTATGGTAATGAAGAGGATAGTTGATAGGAATATCCGTCCTGCATCATGAGAGTCGTTCTGTCGGCAGGCGGTTATCTAATATTAATCTGCATTATCGAACTTCCGGTGTATCGCCGGAAGTTCTTTTATTTTGAATCCCTCGGTTTCCCTGCATATCTCAATTGTCCAGTAAGTCCATCCGGCATGGCCCAGGGTAAATGGATCTTCTGCGTAAGCCTCTACCTCAATAATGCCGTTGGCAGGGTCCGCTAATGTGACATTGATTTTATCAGAAGCGAATTTAGCGGCATAGCCGTTGTTGAAGGGATTGATCGTTTCCCCATACTCCATTGCCTCCGACATCTCCCTTTCCCAAATAATTGCAAGACTCCGACGCATATATTCTGATGAGCCTGCCGAGATATAGAATTTTCGTATCATATCCGTTATAGCCTCAGCCTTTCCGTTGAAATCTTCTGTTTTCGTATCCCGCATATTTGCTATTGTACCGTAGGGATTGCGTACAATCATGGCTGTTGGTTTGAAATCAACTCCATTCAGAAGGTCAGGCATGCCGCTTTCAATCTTCTCGTTGCCGCTGAGCTTGAGTTCTTTCAGCGGTTGTCCGGATAAGCCCCTTACATTTGTCAGATAGCCTGCACCATTGTAATCAGCCCAGATAATCAGTGTATCGGGAGCGCACACTCCCCGGAGTGTGTCAATTTCCCAGGTCAGACCTGGGAATGACGATGCCTTTTCTGCTGTCATTCCCTCAGGCAAGGAAAAGTCGTCGGTAGCAGTCCATACTTCCATTTCTTCATCATTGTCTTCCGATGTGTTTTCTGATTGATTCCCCGATGAGCATCCACAAAAAGTGGCAGCAAGTAATATAATATATAGGTGTTTCATTACATACTCAGTATTTCATTTGGCAAAAATACTCAAAAATATTGGATTTTATTCTTTTCCATCAGAAATTTCTGGAAATTATTTCTTTGATGCCGGTTTGGCTTTTTCTGCCATTTTCTGTACCTTTGCATTTATTTATAATGGTATTCTTTATGGATTTTGATAGGATTATCGATAGAAAAGGATCCAATTCCTACAAATGGGACTCGCGCCCTGACGTGCCGGCTGACACGATTCCCCTTTGGGTAGCTGATATGGATTTTCACGTATGCCAACCGATAATGGAGGCTTTGCGTAAAAGGGTGGATCATGGTGTTTTCGGCTACACCTATGTCCCCGGGGAATATTATGAGGCTATCGACTGGTGGTTCTCATTGTATCATGGGTGGAGCATTCCGCGTGAACAGGTGATATATACATCTGGAGTAGTTCCTGCCATTTCTGCCATCATCAAGGCTCTTGCTTCACCGGGCGACAAGGTGCTTGTGCAGACTCCGGTCTACAATTGCTTCTTCTCATCTATACGTAACAACGGTTGCATCGTTTCAGAGAGTCCTTTGGTTGTGGAAGGACATGACACCTACGGGATGGATTTCGTAGACCTGGAGAAGAGAGCTTCTGATCCATTGTGCAAGGTGATGCTTCTATGCAACCCCCACAATCCCGGAGGAAGGGTATGGACATTTAATGAATTGGAGCGGGTGGCTGAGATTTGTGGAAGGCATGGTGTTGTGGTTGTCTCCGATGAGATCCATTGCGAGATAACGTTTCCGCATCACGATTATGTGCCATTCGCTCTTGCAGCCGGCGATTGCCAGTGGGTGACATGCATCTCGCCATCGAAGGCATTCAATACAGCCGGCCTTCAGATTGCCAATATCGTATGTCCTGATGAAGGAATGCGGAAACTGATTGATAAGGCTATAAATATAAATGAGGTATGTGATGTGAATCCTTTTGGCGTAGTGGCCCTTATGGCGTCTTATTCTCCGGAAGGTCGCGCTTGGCTCGATGAAATGTGTACCTATGTCTACGACAATTATCTCTACCTCCACGATGTATTCTCCCGCAGTCTGCCCGGAATGCCTGTCTTCCGGCTTGAGGGTACCTATCTGGCATGGATAGATTGTCATGGTATCGGAATAGCGTCGGAACAACTCGAAGAGGAATTGATTCACAAGGCTCATGTATGGATTAATGCCGGGTCGATGTACGGTGCGGCTGGTGAAGGTTTCATCCGTATCAATCTCGCATGTCCGCGTTCAGTCCTCGAAGAGGGTCTTCGCCGTCTTGTTCCGGCTTTGGCGGAATATCGTTCCCGCAAGGATTGATTCCGTTTAGGCATATTAAAAATCATCGGGCCGGATTTCCGGCCCGATGTTGTTATGGGAACTTTCTAATAAAAAGTAATATCACTGCTCTTCTTTCAGTACACTCGCTATCTGTGCACGTGTCTGGTCCATAAGGGCATGTACATCATAGCCTTCCGGAGGCGGCATGATCGGACGGTGCACTGTAAGGTGGATATGTCCGGGACGGGGGAGCCAAGTGCCGCGACGCATCACTTTGTAAGCTCCGTCGATGGTGATAGGCACCACCGGGAGATTGAATTCCGTTGCAAGTGTGTAAGCTCCTCTTTTGAAGCGTCCCATCCTGCCTGTGAGAGTGCGGGCACCCTCAGGGAACACCACCACCGACATGCCTTTGGCAAGCTGCTTCTCTGCATCCCGCATGGTCTCCCTGATAGCCGATGGCGAAGAATTGTCGACATATATCTGTCCTGACACACGGCAGCTATAGCCCACGAACGGAATCTTCTCAAGCGATTTTTTCATCATCCATCTGAAATTGTGGTTCAGGTAACCGTAAATCGAGAAAATGTCGTACGCTCCCTGATGGTTGGCGACGAAAACATACGAGGTAGATTTATCAATATTCTCTCGTCCGGAAATAGTCACTTTCACGAATGTGAGCACACAGAAAAGCCTTGCCCAAAGCCTTGGAATGTAATATCCCCACGATTTTGCCATGCCCAAGGCACTACCTATGATGGTAAGGGTGGCTGCTATTATGGTGGCTACGATGAGAATCGGAGCCATGATGAGAAACTGATAGATTCTGTAAAGTATCATCTGACGTCAATGTTGGTTGGTGAGTGCAAAGTTAAGATTTTTTCAGCTATTCTCCTCCCATTTCTGACTTTTTTTCCTTATTTTTGCATCGTCGATTAGGTGGGATTTCCCGCCTGTCAACGTATCGTCCACCATGGTGTGCGATGTCATTGCGCACTGCCTAAAGAAAGAGAATGTATGAATCCTATTGAGATTGAAATCCGCCGGCTCCGTGATGAGCTTGAGCAACACAATTATAATTATTATGTCCTCAATGCCCCGACTATTACCGATCACGATTTCGATATGATGCTTAAGCGTCTTGAGACTCTTGAGCAAGAACATCCGGAGTTCGATGATCCTTTGTCGCCGACTCATCGTGTCGGTTCAGATCTTACCAAAGGCTTTGAGCAGCACATACATGTGTATCCCATGCTGTCGCTTTCAAATACCTATTCTCCCGAGGAGGTCGACCAATGGGTGGAGCGCACGGAGAGAGCGCTTGCCGGACAGGAGTCTGACATCGTGGGAGAAATGAAATTCGACGGCACAAGCATATCTCTCATCTACGAACATGGTCGGCTGGTGAGGGCCGTCACCCGTGGCGATGGAGAGAAAGGTGACGTGGTCACTGATAATATCAAGACTATCCGTAGCATTCCTTTACGTCTTCGTCCAGGCAATTGGCCTGAAATGTTTGAGATTCGCGGTGAGGTGCTTCTCCCTTGGAAAGAATTCGAAAGGCTCAACCAAGAACGCGAGTTCAATGAAGAGCCACTTTTCGCCAATCCCCGCAACGCAGCTTCCGGTACCCTTAAGCTCCAGAATCCCGCTGAAGTGGCGCGCCGCGGACTGGATGCATATTTCTATTATCTGTTAGGTGAGAATCTGCCTTCAGACACTCACTATGGAAATATGGAGGAAGCCCGAAAATGGGGATTCAAGGTTTCTCCTGTGATGAAGGTACTTCATGATATGAGGGAGGTGGATGATTATATTTCTCATTGGGATACTGCCCGCAAGAACTTGCCTGTGGCCACCGACGGTCTTGTCTTCAAGGTCAACTCTCTCCGGCAGCAGCTAAATCTTGGATTCACCGCCAAATCCCCCCGTTGGGCCATAGCTTATAAATTTCAGGCAGAGAAGGCTCTTACTGAATTGAGATTTGTCTCGTTCGATGTTGGCCGCACTGGTGTGATCACACCAGTTGCTAATCTTGAACCTGTGCTCCTGTCGGGCACCATTGTGAAACGTGCCTCGATGCATAATGCCGATATCGTCAGTCAGCTTGATATTCACCAGCATGATATGCTATATGTCGAAAAGGGAGGTGAGATTATCCCTAAGATCACAGGGGTGGATCTTTCGGCACGAAGGCCTGACGCAAAGCCGGTGGAGTTTGTCACACATTGTCCCGCCTGTGGCTCGCCGCTGGAGCGTAAGGAAGGAGAAGCTGCATGGATATGTCCTAATAAATATGGTTGCAAACCACAGATAATCGGTAGAGTGGAACATTTCGTAGGTCGCCGTATGATGAATATCGATGGCATTGGCGAGGAGATAGCCCAGACTCTTTTTGAGCAGGGGCTGGTGGAAAATATCGCCGACCTCTATTCCCTCACCAAGGAACAGCTGATGGGACTTGAACGTTTTGGTGAAAAATCTGCCGACCGACTTATCCGTGGCATTGAGGAATCTAAGAATGTACCGTTCGAGAGGGTGTTGTTTGCATTGTCTATCCCGTTGGTAGGGGAGACTACGGCCAAAAAAATTGCACGTAAGGTAGGGGATATCGACACACTGATGCGGATGTCGGAGTCTGAGCTCTGTGCCATCGATGATGTCGGCACCATTATGGCAAATAGCATTATGGAATATTTCGCTGCTCCCGAAAATATTGAGATTATCGACAGGCTGAAGGCTGCAGGTCTTCAGTTTGCAAGTGAAGCCGACTCTTCCGGGGTTACGTCAGATGCGCTTGCTGGAAAGACCATCGTGATATCCGGTGTGTTCAGCAAGCATAGCCGTGATGAGTATAAGGATATGATAGAGCGCTTTGGCGGCAAGAATTCTGGCTCTATTTCAAAGAAGACGAGCTTCGTGCTTGCCGGCGAGAATATGGGCCCGGCGAAACTGGAAAAAGCGCGTTCGCTCGGAGTGCCAGTCATCGATGAAGAGACATTCCTGAACATGCTTCCCAATGCCGAATAACCCCATGGCTCCTAACTCCGTTTCAAACTTGATGCCAAAAAGCCTCAATTTCTTAATTCGGTAGATATCACACGGTTGGAGAGTCGTCTCATTGTAGCAGAGGATTCCTCCAGCCGTTTTTCCATATCCTTTATTTCCTTCTCCTTTTTCTTGTCTCCTTTTCCGTAAGCGATCCTCAGTTGGGTAAGGTTGGCTTTCAACTGCTCTACCTTCTTTTGTTCTGCCAAGAGCTCTTCCATCGTCTTGCGGGATGCGGAATCTTTGAAATCTGACAGTCTGGTGTACACCTTGCCGTTGCCCATGGGCATCACAAATGTTTCACCTTCGAGTTCAGGATCCTCCACTTGGTCGGTGAGAAATCCTTCCAGGCCACCTTTTGTAATCTCGCCTCGGAGCAGGGCATGATTGATGATGTTTTCGTCGTCAGGGTCGTGGTTAACACGCATAGTCGATGGACGGAATACGTATATCGTCACTTTTCCAGGGATACAGCTGCGGTCGGAAGCCCACCATCCCAGGTCGCGGGAGTCGTCGATCACCATCATGTAATCATTGTAAGGTGAATTGTAGGGCATGCCGATATTCTGTGGATTCATGATTTCTCCATCGGCCGAACGGCGTGTCATGAATATGTCATATCCTCCCAGCGACTGGTCGCCTTTAGCAGCAAAATATATTGTCATGCCATCATCCTGTATGAAAGGATAGTCGGGACTGCCCATATTATTGATAGCTTCTCCCATGGATTCAGGTGTTGTCATGGATCCATCATCAAGTATTTGACTCACCACTATGCGCGAACCGTTGACAGCCGACGGCATTGCCCATACCATTTCCTTTCCATCCTGGGGAACGAACACCACCTTAGGATGGTGGGCTGCGTACTCTTCAGGTAGAGCTAAGGCATCAAGAAGCTCACCTGTAGAAGGCGAAAGCATATAGTTGGCGAAGAAATTGGCTGAGTCGACCAAGAGCGTGTCTATCAGTTCGATTTTCTCCACTCGTTCAAGCAGATTCCTGGTGTTGAGTGCTCTTGAGCGCATGCTTTCAAAGTCTGCCGGGTTTTCATTGCTCGTGAGGTCGAGCCAGTCTTCCCAGCGTTCGAGCATGTTTGTCACGCCCTCGATATCATAAACTCGCAGCAGTTTCTCCGTTTCTGCCTCAAAATCCACTTTCTCAACGGTTTTCTTAGCCTTCTTTGCGTGTTTTTGGGCAACGGTGGGCGCGGCAGTCAGTGTTAATATTATCGTAAGGTACAGGAGTCTTCGCATTTCGTTCAAATTTTGGAATGTCAAAGTTACAAACAAATTATGAAATGACAAAACCCTTGAGGGCAGACCTTAAGAAAACAGTCGGTTTTTTCCGACCGTTTTCTTAGGCTGATGGTTCTTTTGATTCCTTGATCATTTTATTCCAGCGGAAATAGCCCATTACCGCCATCACAGTGTAGAAGGCGTAGAGTGTGCCCGAGAAATAGATGCCCTTGTAATAGTAGAGATACACATACACGGCGTCGACAACCATCCACACCCACCACTGCTCGATGTATTTACGGGCGAGCATCCACATTCCCACGATGCTCAGCGATGTAGTGAACGAGTCAAGCCACACCACCGAACTGTCGGTGAACGTGGCGAGTATCCACGCTATCCCACACCAGATTACCGCCCATATTCCTACCAGTCTCATTGTCAAGGCTGGGCGCAAATGGGATATCGGAATTTGGGGCTTTTCTGAAGCATTTTTTTTGTTCCATGTAATGTAGCCGTACACGGCTATGACAAGATAGTAGATATTAATGGCAAAATCAGCATAGAGTCCCTTGTTGTAAAAAAGCCACATACCTATTGCCGGCATTATCACACTCGCTATCCAGAGGCTTTTCTTGGCGTTGTATTCAAGGTAAAGGTACACAAGCCCTACACTCACCTTGAGTATGTCAAGACACATGTTCAGATCCATCTCTATCAGAATTTCAGGGAAACCGAACCCATCACATGGATGGGGGCCTGGGCGGCGTAGCCCGCGTATCTGTAAATCACTTTTTCAGAACCGTCCATATAGTAGCCTGTGCCGGCATAACCGTTGTTCTCGTATTCTTCAGAGAAAAGGTTGTAGATGGTCAGACCAATTCGCATATTCTTTATGCCTGTCAGATCGTCGAGTGTGCATCCGATGCTGAGGTCGCTCACGAAATATGGGTCAAGCGACTGCTCTTTGTAGCCCGCGTTGGTCATGTACTGTCTCGACACATAGTGACTCTGGAGCGATGCATCGAATTTTCTCCAGTTGAAGTTGAAGGAATTGTGAAATGTGAGGTCCGGGGAGAAAGCTATCGGAGTGTTGCCGATGTCAAAGGTTATGGGGTTGGTCCATTCGTCTTCGTAGATGTATTCCGTGAAATTTTTGATACGGTTGCGGCTAAGAGTGGTTGTGAAGTTCCAGTCGAACCAGTTGCATGGTTTCAGTTCAAGAGATAACTCGGTGCCCATGCGGTAGCTGTCGGGTACGTTCACCGAAACTGGATTGCCTGTGTCGCTAAGCTGGCCCGTGGGGATAAGCTGATCTTTGTAGGACATGTAATAGAGATTGATGGCGCCGCTGAAAATGCGGTTGCGGTATTCGTATCCGGCTTCGTAGTCGAAGAGCCGCTCAGCTTTGGGTAGACGGTCGGGGGCACAGTCGATGAAGTTGTCGCGCGTGGGCTCACGGTGTGCCACCGACCATGATGCGTATGCCCTGTTGTTATGATCTATTGCATAATTGAGACCGGCCTTGGGATTGAAGAAATTGTACCTACGCTTGATGTCGAGAAGTTGCATCGCACCGGTATTCCAGTCGTAAGTGTCGCTCACGCCCTTGATGCTGTAGTTGAGGTGCCGGTATTGCAGGTCGATGTACGCAGCAATATTTTTGGTGATGTCCACGCTTGTCTTTGCATAGATATTGGCGTCGAGTTTATCTCCGAGGTTGCGGTAATATTCCTGCTGGGGGTCTAAATTACCTATATAGTTTCTCACCCATGCCACTTGTCCGAAATGGTGCCCACGGTAGTTGTTCAATCCGCCGCCTACTACCGTTTTTGCCCGTCCTGTTTCAAAAGTGAGCGAGAACACGCCTCCGCCGAATCCGTTGTCCATTTTCTTCAGGCGTATAAGGTCGCTTTTGCTCACCTTCTCACCGTCAATGATGAACGGCTCCAGACCATATTCCACCAGTGTGCGATGAGTCTTGTATTGCTCATAGTATCCGTCTCCCTTAACATAAAATAGGGCGGCGTTCAGTGATAGACGGCTGTTGAATGAGTGGTTCAGTAGCAATTGGAAATTATGCTGTATGTAGTTGTCCACCTGGTCGTCGTAGTATGCCGTCTTGCCGTCGCTGTCGGTGTATTCACCACAGGGATTGTATCTACGGCCGTATTTTTCCATCTGTTCTTTCGACGCGTAGTCCCATGCCATGTAGGTTCTTTCCTTTCCTCCGAAAGCAACGAATCTCAGCGATGTCGAGCCGTTATAATACCCCGCCTGACCTAAGTACGACCACAGGTTCGACCATGCTCTGTCAATATAGCCGTCAGTGCCGATGTTCGACAGCCGGGCTTCCACCACCCAGTGGTCGTTGAGTAGCCCCGTTCCGATTTTCAGTGTCTCTTTGTGGGTGTTGTACATTCCGTAGCTCGCATTCAACTCTCCGTATGGTGACGAGGACACTGACTGAGTCACCATATTGATGCTGGCGCCGAAAGCTCCGGCTCCGTTGGTCGATGTTCCTGCTCCTCTCTGAATCTGCACATCCTTAAGCGACGAAGCAATGTCGGGGGTGTTCACCCAGTACACTACATGGCTTTCGGGGTTGTTGACGGGTACTCCGTTGGTGGTCACGTTGATACGCGAACCGTCTGTGCCTCTCACCCTTATCGAGGTGTAGCCTACGCCCGCTCCGGCATCGCTCGTGGTGATGACCGAAGGTGTGGCCTGAAGAAGATAGGGGAGGTCCTGTCCGGTGTTGGATTTTGCCAGTTCCGCGCTCTTGACATTAGTGAACGCCAGAGGAGTTTTGGCGTCGGCTCGGGTGGCCTCCACCACCACGTCATCGAGGTTGTACACTAAGGATGTGTCTGAAAGCTCAGCTGAATGAGCCGACACACAGATACTTGTTGCCGACATGGCGGCAACGAATTGCAAGGCTTGTCGTTTCATATTATTTTTCTCTACGCCGGTATTACCCGGATCAGGTTCGAAGGGTATGATCTCAGCCTCAATAGCATAAAGCAGTTGAAGCACCCCATTTTTTCAGACACAAAGTTAGCAATACTTTTTTATTTGTTGCTGTTAAAATGTGTTAACTTTTAAGTCGGAGAGTGTAGTCGCAATAGGAAAGCACTCCTGTACGGTGCGTGGCTATCAGGATGGTATGTGTGCTCATTCTTTCGGACAATCGTTGCATCAGCAGTGTTTCTGTAGCGTCGTCAAGCGATGCGCTTATTTCATCGAGCAGCAGTATTGTTCCGGAGCGTAGAAGCCCGCGGGCTATTGCGATTCGTTGGGCCTGCCCTTCGCTGAGACCTGCACCACGCTCACCACAGATTGTGTCAAGTCCCTCTTTCAACTCAAAAACAAAATCAGCCGCAGCGTCATGCAGGGCCAATCTCATTTCTTCGTCGGTGGCATCTGGCTTAGCTATCCGGAGGTTCTCTCGAATTGTTCCGCTCAGCAGGTTGTTTCCCTGCGGCACATAGACAAACCGGTCTCTCGTAGCAGAAGAGACACGTACGCTCATCATTCTTTCTCCTTCCTTGGTGAAAAGAGAAATCTCGCCTCTATCCGGCTTAAGCAGTGCGAGTATGAGCCGGAGCAGCGTGCTCTTTCCGGCTCCGGTCTCTCCGGTGATGGCTGTTACGCTACCGGGAGGGAATATATGGGTGAAATGATTTAACACTGGTCGCTCATTTCCAGGATATGTGAAACTGACGTCTTGCAGGGATATTCCTGTAGGAAGAGTATTTCCGCATGTCCCGGGACATGGTGAATCCTCTTCTGTAGATGTGCTCTCGATTTCTGCGAGGCGGGAGAATGCAGTGTGAGAATGTATCAATCCGGGAAGAAGTTGCGCGAGTTCAGCAAGAGGGCGTTGAATTTGTCCTGCAAGTTGTAGATAAGCGGTCATCATTCCGAATGTCACGGTGCCTCTGCAAAGTCCTCGGATACCCCATAGAAACGCGGCGAGATAGCCTGATTCGAATCCTGCAAAGACGGCTGTGCGAGAGTACATGGTAAGATCCGATCGATGTCGCATAACGTTATACCTTGAGCGGTGCAGTGCCGAAATGCTTTCTAAGGTTCGAATGGTGTGTTGATATGTGAACAATAGAATCCTGTGTTGAAGGCTTTCCTGCATTTTCTCCTGAAGTCGGCTTTCTATCTCTCTCAACTGCTGTGTCAGAAATCTCATTCTCTTGAAGAAAACCTTCCCCGCGATTAAGAACAGAGGGAGAAGCACCACCAGTACGACTGCAAGCAATGGACTGAAATACCATAAGAATAGAAAAGCTCCGATAAGCTGCACTATGGCAATGGTCGTCGTGGGCACGATCCTGCACAAACATTCTGCGGCTACACGGCAATCATCTGTAAGTGCGGATAGCATATTGCCCGTATGGTATTTTTCTTTTCCTGTCCAGGCTGAGTTCATCAGTCGGCTGAAGAGACGTCGTTGGAGCATGTCCTTGATTTGTGCTTCTGATAATTCTATCGAACGATTTCCAACTGCTGAAGAGAGAAGTCCTGCAATCAGTGCACATACCAATCCTGCCACACACGATCCGAGATTACCTTCGACACTGCCTGTGGCTATGTCGACAGCGCGTTTACTCAAAGCCACAAATATCAGTCCGGCCACTACACGCACTATCCCTGCTGACGCACTTAATGCCATGCGTCCCCGAAATCCATGTGTCAGTGCGAAAATATACCGTATCATTCGGGTAATCGATTATAATATGGCGCAAAATCAAATGTTGTCATTGGAATTTCAGAAAATCATTTACGGATAAAGTTATTTATGTCCTTTAATACTCGGATTACACCATCTCTTAATAAATTTATGTATTCCATAAGGATTAGTTGTGGATCTATCGAAAGCTTCGGTGCGAGCTTTCCTGTGACCCATACGAATGAATATAATTTTCTGATTGGATAACTTTTTGGACGGCGTGTTTTTTTTCCGGTGGCTCTTCCGAAATTTCCCTCCTTGATAATGAAAGATAAGATACGTTCGGCATTCCGGAAATATTTCCGAGAGTAGAGAGGACACTCGTTTTCGGGCAACCCCAGATATCTAACGGCTATCGGCGCAAATAACCGCCATCCGCGCAGCAGACGGAAATCTTTTAGAAACCTTTCAAGCTCCACCGTATCTATTTCCTTATGATGGGCATGGAGTAGCATAGCCCAATCGCATACATGCCTTAGTCCTATCCCTCCGTTGATGAAATGATTATACATGTGCTTGAACACGAACAATACGTCGAAGAGAGGGGTGGGTACGGCAATGTCTTTTCCTTCAATGTCTATGTACCGGTTCACTTGCAGCTGCCTGTGGCTCCATTTCTGGAAAAGCATGTTGGAGCGGAATGTCGGGAGTATGCCGGCGACCCTGTGAAGTTCGATCCTTACTCCGTTCAATGAGCAGCCATAATGCTTGGCATTAGGGTCAAACTGCTCGTTGCTCTCCCATCCGAGCTCCTTGGTGACCAAATACGCATTCCTGTAATTTTCTTCTCCGACATACAGGTCAATATCGCCGCATTGCCTTAGTGCCTTGTCAGGGTAGGCGAGGGCATACGCTTGGCCTTTCAGCAAGACAGGTCTGATTCCTTTTTCCGATAGTTTGCAACACGATTCTGCCACACATCTGTCAAGCAGATCATGTGTGCGTCGATTCCTTTTTATTAATGCATAGGCTTTGAGAATCCATTCTTTTGGAGGGCGCCGATTTTCGGGCATTTTCAATGCGGTAGTGAATGCCAAAGGTCCAACAGTCTGCTTCTCTGACATCCTTCCAATCTCATCCCAGTCTATGGGCAAGACGTCAAATGGCTGACACTCCACCGGTGTCTGCCATAAGGATGCTCTGATCAGCGCCAACATTTGGCTGACTGTCGCGCATGAAACGCTCTCACTATTCTTTGACATGGTTGTCTCTCCCACGCAGTTTGTTACATTCGGAAATGGACATCAATTTATCAATCCATTCTAATATCCACTGTTCTATATAACTTAATCCTC
This sequence comes from uncultured Bacteroides sp., assembly GCA_964480085.1. Lineage (GTDB taxonomy): Bacteria > Bacteroidota > Bacteroidia > Bacteroidales > Muribaculaceae > CAG-873. The sequence continues at coordinate 26,880 of CAYZPI010000021.1, forward strand.
TATCACATTAATTTCCTGCCATTTGGTCAAAATCTCTGCTACGTCGGCTTTAGCCACATTCTGCGGTACGTCGTATTCTTCACAGAGCCGTTCTGCCAGCGATTCAATGGAGAAATCTCCTTGTCTTGAGGCCTCCATCCAAATCCATGAGGCGGTCTCGTTCAGCACCAATAGTTTTCCAAAATCTATGGCGCCGAGTCCTTCGCCTACCACCACTGTCTCTCCGCAAACATCGCGCAGCTGATATCCTTCCTTTATTCTCATAATCTGTTGTATATGGCTAATAAATATCTTCTGGCCGGTCGCAACCAATACCACATCCTTGAGGCCCATCGCCTTTTCCTGTCATATAAATAATGTTTTGTCCCGTCTTCCTTCACCACGTGGGTGGCTATCGCTTTGATATCGCTGAGCATGCAATGCTCCGTGCCGTCAATGTTGCCATCGCCCATCAACGTTATCCGTTTGCCATCAATCCTGATTATGCGGTGCAATACATGGCGTCTCCTATCGATATTGGCCAATACCACAACTCCCTTGCCAGGTTTCACGGGATTCTGTAAAATCACACTTTCCTTTCCGCCAACTATGAAAGGAAGCATGCTGTTCCCCTTAACAGGCAAAGTGACGCTAACACCCTCGTCAACGAGCCGGATGACTTCCGCAATTATCTTCTCGTCACACATAGGTATGAGTCGTTATTGCCCTTCGGCACATTTCCGCCGCCTCCTTATCAGGCAGACACTCCATGTGCCAGACAGGTACTTTTTTTGTCAACTCATTCTCTGTTGCATGGAGTCCGTCGGCAATTTTTTTATCCCAGCGTTTGCCGCTTATGTTTGGTCGTAACGCACTGTATGCCGTTATGCCGTCAAGAATCCATATTTTGTTACACTGCGCCTGTTTCAACCTCACAATTCCTGCCAACGGATAGCTTTCATTGCGATAACACGGGGTCTTTCCACTCCAGGGACTTCCCCAGACAGCAATCCGGCCATCATCATAGATGCGTACCACAGGATTATCGTCGTTGACTATGTCTGTTCCATCTATGTATTGATGCCACAAACGTGCATGAGTGCTTTTGCCCGTTCCACTTGGTCCGAGGAACATATAGCCCTTGTCTTCCTGGCAAACGGCTGCTGCATGGAATAGTACAGTATTTTTGTCGGCAGTAGCCAACGCATAAATCACCATCAGCGCAGTGTCGATGGTGGGTTTGATATATTGTCCGGTCAATATCAGGTTTCCTCTCCGGTAATTCTCCGAACATACCAGCATTCCGGCGGACACGCCGTGCCATTGAAATTCAAAGACAGGTAATCCATCCGGCGTTTTTCCACAGACAATTGTCTGTCCGTCCTCTTGTTGTCTCAATTCTTCGGAGTACTGCGGAAATGTGCCGGTCTCTATACTGAGTGCAAAAACCATTGGGTGGGGAACATGATTCCCTGCTACTGCGAACGGTTGATAGTTCTCCATAAGCCGACCCCATCCCGCGATTGCAGATGTAACGGAAAAATAATGACCTGCGATCACATAGGTTTTTGTCTCTCTCATCTCCTTGTTTGATGAAGCAAAAATCATTTAATGACAGCTGATGCCGGATTTCGCCATTTATTGTTGCGCAAATTGGGGCCGTCGGATGTCATTTCCCATATCGTGTCGAAATCCCATTTGTTGTATTTTGACTTATCGGTAATCTGCTTGGCCGACAGAGCGTGACCAGCGTAGGAAGGCCATGTTTTCCCTGTCCCTTCAAGATAAAAATTATTAAAGCAGTTGGCTTCACAATTAAACTTGTGTGTACCGAGAATTACATTTCCGTGCTCTATTTTGCCATTGTTGAAATTGTGCGTTAAGGTAGTTTCGCGGTCAGTGCATCCCAGGATTCCGCCGGTGTCGTCATTCTGGTCGGCGGTAATCGTTCCGGAATTGCGGCTGTTCCAGATACCGTTGGTCTGGTAATCCCCCTCTTCTCCATATCCTGCGATGCCTCCGATACGCGGATCGCGGTTGGTGGCGCTGATATCGCCGGTGTTGATGCATTCAATCACCTTGGTATTGTAGCATATATATTCCTGGTTGGCTGTATAGTCTCTTCCGAGGCGTCCTACGATGCCACCTACACCATGAAGTTTACCCCGGGCCTCAATCTTACCGTGATTGGCCGACGCGTAAATCTGTGTCAACACTCCTGTGCGTCCGACGATTCCTCCCAGACCTTGTTCTGAATCTCCTCCGCGTGCTATCAATTCTCCTACATTTACGCTATTGGCAATATTTATTTCATATTTATCAATGAGGTTATAGCCATGTGGGTAGTAAATCTCTCCGACTATGCCTCCAACATTGTTGCCTCCCTCCACTCGGCTTGCATTGGCTGTCCATTGCACTTCTATCAGATTCTTCGCTCCTTCGTTCGCGTCATGGCTTTTAATGATATATCCGATGATTCCACCTGTGGTGTTTCCTCCGGTTATTGAAGAATAGGTTACACAATCCTGCAGTCGTCCTCCATTGAGGGTATTGATATATCCTGCGATGCCGCCTACACACTCGGCAGACGGAGCTTCTATTTTGCCGGTGAAGGTGCAGTCTTCAAGCCTGCTGCTGTTGTCGGTGTCTTCGAGATATCCTACGATTCCCCCTAATTGTTGTTTGGCTGATACTGAGGCAGACGAAGAGATATGGAGGATCTTCGAATTTTTAGCAAATCCTGTTATCCCTCCAGCTGCAATTTCACTTGTCACTGTCGCGTTGCACGATGATGTGAATGTCCCTGGTCCAGGTATCTCGAACACACCTGCCGAATTCTTCTGGAAATCGAATGATTGGGAGTCGGTCACAGTCACATTCTCCATCCTTCCGATAAACCCTCCTGCATTGCACAGCGCAGATACAGATGATTCGTTTTCGACTGAAGCACCAGTGACGGTGACACCTCCATTTGCATATCCTATCAGACCGCCTGCATTCTCTCCTATCACATTTACCTTCCCCTGGACATGGATGTTCTCAAGCGTTACGCTGCCCTTGGCGCATCCTGCGAGAATGCCTCCATTCCGACTGATGTTGGTGAATTCTGCTTCTGTGATGGTAAGGTCGCGTACAGTGGCGCTGCATAGGGTCTTGAAGAGACCTATTTCAGAAACTCCGCTGTCGGGATATTTTTTTGATGGCTGCTTCCATCTGGGACGGCTCAGGGTATGCCCGTTGCCATCGTAGGTTCCCTGGAATGGAGCCACACCGACCACTCCGTCAGTTCTGTCCCATAGGTCGATGTCGTTGGTCTGACGGAAATATAACCCATATCCGTGGTCAGGGTCGCCGTGAAGATGGATGATGAAGGCATCGAAGTCGTAGGGATTGCCGATAAGATATGGCTTCTCCTTTGTCCCTTCGCCATTCAGTCCGTTGTAGGCGTATGTCGAACGTTGTAGTTGGGTGATCGTCCTGTCGAAAAGCTTGATTTTAAATGCTCCGAAATTCGGCAGACTTTCGCCGGTGATAGAAATGAAATAGTCTCCGTCGGGAACATCAAAATCCCTTAGCTTCATACGGCAGCGGAGCGCGAAATCACTGATATTGCCGGACACCACTTTGTCCACTCTTATGGTGCCTGGAAATGAATAATATGTTTCGAGACGTAGGGCGGTGATATGGAATGTCACTTCGTGAGTACCTGTCAGATCATCGTCTGTTCCGATATTCAGGTTGAAGACCGACACCTGTTCGCCATCCTCTTCCTCTATGGTTCCTGTTGGCTCGAATTCCGGTGTGTTGTCTTTAGAGCAACCTGTAATCAGGAGAGAAATTGTGGCAATGATCAGAATGGTTTTAAAGATTAATCGCATGTCAGTTAATGGATTTATTAAGTGTTTTTCTTCGCTTGTATTTATTGTATCCAAGGCAAGTCTGTATATCAGAACACAAAATTAATAGATATTATCCTATAAAACTAAATTTCATGTGCGACAATAATGTATGATGATAGCGACAATTTTCAAATTATTGATTTTCAACATTGCGGATGTCATTAGAGACTGTCCGATATTGCGAGGGAGACATGTCGAACCGCTCTTTGAATGCTCGTTGCAAGGTGCGGGCTGTTCCGAATCCCAGTTTGTTGGCGATCTCGGTAATGGTGATTTCTGGATCCGAATCAAGGATCCTACGGGCTTCTTCGGTGCGGAATGAATTGATGTAGGCATGCACCGAGCAGTCCCGTTCATTGCGAATCATTTGCGCAAGAGTCTCTTGTGACGTGCCCAGATAATCCGCCAGTTCTTTGCGGCTGAGAGTAGGATCGATATAAGGTCGTTCTGTGGTCATGTACCTGTCAAGGCGCATTATGTCGGAAATGATCTCTGAATTTTGAGTATCTTCCGGCTTGTTATGAAGAAGCTTATTTTCGGCACGGTCATATTCATGCAGACGCTCCACCAGCCTGCGGTTGCGTTTTCTTTCTGCTACTGCATGCCTAAAAGTCACACATAACAGAATAAGGAGCAATACAGTCACCGTACCGAGGCCTGTAAGTCTTATTCTGTGGCTCCTTTGCTCTTCTTTGCTCAGCTCTGATCTGTAGAGTAGTGTCAGGTCGTGAAGTCGCTGGTCCGTAAGCCTGGTTGACAGGGAATCGTGATAAGCGATATAATTCAAGTAAGTATTGGTGCTCTTTTCGTGCATGCCGGCTGCATTTTCAACTTCTGCCTTGAGTTGCAGATCGCGGAGGTAGAACCATGGGAAGCAAGCATGAGTCTTCAGCAGTGTATCGACATCCGCGAGTGCTCCTTCAAAGTCACCTTTTGCAGCTCTTGTTCTGCTTCGTGTGGCATAGAAATGTTCGTAAGCCCGGGCTGGAAGATCAGACATTATTAGACTGTTGGCACTGTCGAGCAGGGCTTCTGCTTGATCGGGGGAATTATTGGACAGGGCATTTTCTGCTTCAAAAGCGAGGGCTGTAACCGTATAGTGACCGGTGGGATCAGTCCAGCCATTGGCTGATATGTTTTCTCTGACCAAGTCTGCATAGGCTCTTCCGGCTTGTCTCATCACTGAGGTGTCTGAGTTGGCTTGCGCGATGATATGAAGCCATTCATTGAGGCTGGTGGCTGTTCCGAAATGCGAGCCGCTCTTCAGTGGTGCAGCAACAAACGGGAGTGCGGAAAGTGCTTCTTTCTGTGCTCGGTCGGATTGCGAGAGTTTGTAGAGAATTTGAGCCCTTACGCGCTTCGACATGGCGATTGCAAGTGAATCGTCTTCTTCTATGGCTTCGTGCTGCATCCTTACGGCGAGAGAGTCGGCCTCAGAATATCTTCCATCGGTGAAAAGACGGTCGATCAGGACATTCGCGGCTCCAAAATAGCATGCGTCTTTCCCGGATGCTCGCATGCTGTCAACAATGGCTGAAATCTGTGGTACTACCGATGGGTCCCCGGGTTTGAAATTCTGAAGTTTCTGAACAGCCAATACCCGGCGTAGGGCTTCTTCATGGTCATATTCATTTGTCTCTCTGCCCCGACATGATGACAGAATGACAATGATACATATTAAATAAGGGAAAAGAAGACCTTTCAGACGCATGATTTTTTTGTTTCTGATTGCAAAATTAGTCATTTTTCGCGAATAATAGTATCTTTGAAGCTCAAGTTTTTAAAGTCCAATATGAATATAATATAATAAATCCGGCTTTCTTTAGTTATATTATTGTATGGAAAAACTACGCCTACTTTCTAACTCGATTGAAATGTATATGAAAAAGATATGCACACTAAAGGCATGTGCGATTCTGCTCGCACTTATTCCTTTCTGCTTCTCAAGTTGCTCGAAAAGCTCTGACATTGTCGATGACGAGGTCGTCACTCTCGATATATCCGGTATCACTGTAGATGGTATCAGCGCGGCGCAGGTCAATGATTCCACTTTCTACGTCCGGCTCCCTTATGGCACTGACACAAGGTCCCTCCCTGTTGAGATTGATGCAGCCTGTGCGGTTTCGGTTGGAGGAATCAGTTCGCCGGTCTCAATAGATCTGTCCAATCCTCTTACGCTAACGGCCTCAGTCGGTGAGGATAGCCGTACTTATTCGCTTGTCGCAGTCTTCTCTGATTTACCGGTAGTATATGTCAACACATCTGGTCCAGTCCTTAACAAGACCGACTGGGTGAAGAAGAGCACGATGCAGATTGTTAATGCAGGAGATTACGATGCTGTATATACCACAAGCATACGCGGCCGCGGTAATTCCACATGGGCATATCCAAAGAAGCCCTATGCAATTAAACTCGATGAAAAGTCTTCGGTGCTGGGCATGCCTAAGCACAAGCGTTGGTGTCTGCTCGCCAACTGGATGGACCGTACCAATATCCGCAATGATATTGCCTTCAAGATCGGTAGTGTTTTCTCCGCACTTGAATGGACTCCCCAAGGTAGGTTTGTCGATCTGGTCTACAACGGTGAGATGATGGGCACGTATTACCTTTGCGAACAGATAAAAGTGGACAAGAACCGTGTCAATATCGACGAACTCAAAGCTGGCGATGTCGATGAATCTTCAGTGACAGGAGGCTATCTGCTGGAGTTTGACGAGTATTTTGACGAGGTGTACAAATTCAAGACCTGGAAATTGAGTCTGCCTGTAAATCTCAAGTCACCGGATGAAGATGTGCCTGATGTGCAGTTCTCCTATATTCAGAATTATGTCAACAATGTTGAGCAGAAATTAGCTGCCAAGGCACCGTATTCGGAAATTGAGAGTCTTATCGATATTGATTCTTACGCTGATTGGTGGCTTGCGTATGAACTCATCGCATGTGATGAACCAAATCATCCCAAAAGTGCATATATGTATAAAAAACGTGGTGGAAAACTTTATGCCGGTCCGTTATGGGATTTTGACTGGGGCACGTTCAAGGCTCCCGCAAGGTGGCTCACAAAGTATAGTCTATGGTATAGGTATCTTTTCACCTACAAGGAGTTCAAGTCAAGACTCAAGGAGAGATGGGCGGAGCATAAGGCCCAACTCGCTGAGGTGACAGATTACATCGACTCCGTGGCTCAGGCCATCAGGGAGTCGTCGGTCTACGATTGCAGCCTCTGGCCGCTCAATGGATCAAGTGATATCAATGGAGATGAATCCATGTCTTTTGATGAAAGTGTAGGCTTACTAAAATCGAATTACGTGAAACGCCTCTATTGGATTGATGAGAATATAGAAAAATTCTAAACCTCTCTATTGGCCTGATTTGTTTATGTATCGTTCCTTTTCACCGCGTCTCCTCTGCATTTCATTTTTACTTGTTTTTGCCTTTTTCGGATTGAGGGCTCAGGCACCCGACAGTATACGTTTGGGAATAGTGACATGTTTTCCCGGAAATAATATATATGAGCTTGAGGGTCACACTGCCTTACGCATTCACGGCAGAGTGGGGGGGCACCCTGTGGATATGGCCGTCAATTATGGGCTTTTTGATTTCAATGCTCCTAATTTTGTCTACCGTTTTGTCAAGGGTGAGACTGATTACTGGTGCGGAGCTTCTGATTGGGAGAGATTCATCTACCCTTACCGGAGAGCCGGACGCAGGGTGGTGATGCACGATGTCCCTCTCGACTCCGTGCAGGCTCAGTGTCTTTTATCCATTGTCAACGAAAATCTTCTTCCTTGGAACAGGGTGTACCGCTACAACTATGTAAAGGACAATTGTGCTACCCGTCCACTCCGTGTGGTCGAACGCTCGGTCGGAGACAGCATTCTCCTAAATCCTGTGATGCAGGACGTGTCGTTCCGTGATGTGATGCGCCATTTCCATCAGAACTACCCATGGTATCAGTTCGGGATAGATCTTGCTTTAGGCTCCGGTATTGATTATAAGATTAATGCCAGGGAACAGGCATTTGCTCCCTCGCTGCTCGACATCCAGCTGGCGGATGCGAGCGTAGGGGGAAAGACTTTGTGTGGGGATGTTGTGGTCATCAACGAGGGTACCGACGTAATCGATGGTCCCACACCCTGGTATCTCACTCCGCTTGCCGTGTGTTGGACTCTCTTTTTTATCGTGATGTGTTTCACCATCCGCGATGTCCGGCACCGGCGTGTCACAAAGTGGCTGGATGCAGTATTGTTTGGTGCGTTCGGTTTGGCAGGGCTTATCCTCACTTTCCTCATATTTGTATCGGTGCATGAAGCCACTTCGCCAAACTGGCTGTATCTGTGGCTCAATCCACTCGCTTTAACAGTTCCGCTGTTAATTTGGTTAAAAAAATGCAAGATGATTGTTATTTCATATCATTTTATTAATTTTGCACTGATTTTTACCATGATAGTCGCCTGGCCGTTCACCGGACAGAGCGGCAATGTGGCATTTATCCCTTTGTTAGGATGCGATATCATGCGTTCTTTCAGTTACTTATATATTAATCTTAAAGAAAGGAAGCTTAGAAATTAAGCAATTTATAAATGAAAAAAAGCGAATCACCACTCTCTACAGGGCTGCTTATGGCTATCGTCGCCTCGATGATGAGCCTGCACATGGGAGCTGTCCCTCCTGGCGAACAGCCTGACCAGCCTAAGCTGGTGCTGGGCATCGTAGTGGAGGATTTGCAAGAGGAATACATCAATCTGCTGAGGAAATATTTCACTCAGGGCGGATTCAACCGTCTGATCAACAATGGTGTGCTTCTGCAGAATGTGGATTTCGGACCTAATCTCGACTCGACGGCGGCCACTGCCGTGCTCTACACAGGAGCCGCTCCATCGGTGAATGGCATTTCTGCTGACGAGGTTTTCGACCGTGCCACTCTTTTGCCCCGTCCGATTTTCACCGACGAGGCAGTGATGGGAAATTACACTTCTCGCACTCTCTCGCCAAAGGCGCTGTCAACATCCACCATTGCCGATGAGATGCGTATCTCGGGCGACGGTTTCACGTATGCCTACGCTATTGCTCCTGATCCTGGCAAGGCGTTGGTCATGGCCGGTCATGCCGGCAACTGCGGCGTGTGGCTTGAGGATGCCAATGATTCGTGGGCCACAACCACCTACTATAAGAATGTGCCGGAAGCCCTCAACTTTCGCAACCGCACCATGCCGTTGAAGGATCGCCTCGACACCATTTCCTGGGGTCCCGTGCTTTCCCCTAACAAATATTCTATCCTGCCGAAGCATCTCACCAACGGCTCATTCCACTATACATTCAACCGTAAGGATAAGGACAATATCCTTCGGTTCAAGAATTCTCCTTGTCTGAATACTGAAATCACCGATTTCGCTATAGATCATATCAATCAGTATGATCTGGGCGGTCATGACGGTCCAGACATTCTGAGCATTGCCTATTCTCTCAGCCCGTACACTTATTCGAAGAGCTCCGACAACCGTTATGAAATTGTGGATTCTTACTATAGGCTCGACCGCGATCTCGACCGTTTGTTTCAGGTTGTCGAAAAAAAGGTAGGGATGCCGAATGTACTGGTGTTCGTGGCCTCAACTCCGGCTGTGACACGTTCGCGTCGCGACGATGAGAAATGGAATATTCCTTACGGCGAGTTTTCCACCCGTAAGGCTATTTCGCTTCTGAATATGTATCTCATGGCTATTCATGGTAATGGCAACTGGGTAGAAGGATTCCATAATGGCGAATTTTTCCTAAACCATGCCCTTATTGAGAAGGAGAACAAGAACCTGCAGTTGATCCGGGAGCAGTCAGCTGCTTTCTTGGTGCAGATGGCTGGTGTTTCCGATGCTTACTCCATCGACGACATAATCAACAACCGCACGCATCTGATGATTTCAGAGGCTGCAAAGCGCAACACTTCAATTGAGCATTCCGGAGATGTCCGCATCAAGGTCATGCCGGGTTGGGCTCTTGTCGATGATTTTAACCGTCCGGGGCTCAAGACCGATCAGGTAACACGCGAAGAGGCCACTACCTCGCCTCTCTTTATCATGGCCCCTGGTCTGGCGGCTAAGACGATAGGTGCACCGGTGGATGCCCGGTCCATAGCGCCCACTGTAACTCGCCTGCTGAGAATCCGTTCGCCGAATGCTGCCTCTTTGCCTCCTCTCTCACTCGAATAATATTTCACTTATTTAAATTCTAAAACAATAGGCAGCATTCCAAAAGCTGTTTTCAACAATATTTCATAATGTCATTTACAGATATTCTCAAAAAATTGTTCGGCGACAAAGCCACACGCGACCGTAAGGCTCTTGAGCCTATTGCAAAGCAAATTGAAAGTCTTGGCGAGAGCCTTAAGGATATTTCCAACGATGAGCTTCGCGCAAAAATTGATATGGTGCGAAAGGATATTGCCGATTCCACTGCCGCTCCGCAGCAGCGCATCGATGAAATCCGTTCCTCCATCGAGAGCATTCCTTTCGATAAGCGTCAGCCGCTGTGGGACGAGATCGACGACAATGAGAAGAAGATTCTCGACACCATCGAGGACAAGCTCAATGAGCATCTGCCGCTCGTTTTCGCCGTGGTTCGCGAGACAGCTGCCCGTTTCGCCAAGAATGAGACAATCGAGGTCACGGCTACCCAGCTCGACCGCGATTTGGCTGCTCAGGGTCGGGGTTTCGTCACTATCGAAGGCGACAAGGCCATCTGGAAGAACCATTGGATGGCCGGCGGCAACGAGATGACCTGGGACATGATCCATTATCATGTGCAGCTCCTCGGCGGTATCGTGCTACATCAGGGCAAGATTGCCGAGATGGCTACTGGTGAGGGTAAGACTCTTGTAGCTACTCTTCCCGTGTTCCTGCGTTCGCTTTCGCGTCGAGGTGTGCATGTGGTCACAGTCAACGATTATCTTGCCAAACGTGACTCCGAGTGGATGGGGCCGCTATATATGTTCCATGGCTCTACTGTGGATTGCATCGACAAGCATCAGCCCAACACTCCTGC
>CAYZPI010000022.1:0-37419 GCA_964480085.1 uncultured Bacteroides sp.
ACGGCATCGAGGGGCTGCGCTACAACAAGGTGATCATCGCCACGGATGCCGATGTCGACGGCATGCACATACGCCTGCTGCTGATCACGTTCTTCCTGCAGTTCTTCCCCGACCTCATCAAGATGGGGCATGTCTACGTGCTTCAGACCCCCCTCTTCCGTGTGCGCTCGCGCAAGGCACAGTCGCGAAGGAAGAAGGACACTGACGAAGTGTTCTACTGCTACAACGACGAGGAACGCATCAAGGCCATAGCCCATTTCGGCGATGATGCGGAAATCACCCGATTCAAAGGCCTGGGAGAGATATCGCCCGACGAGTTCCGCGATTTCATCGGTCCGGACATGCGCCTCGACCAAGTGACGCTCCGCAAAGAGGACCATGTGTCGGTACTGCTGGAATTCTACATGGGCAAGAACACGATGGAACGTCAGAACTTTATAATCGATAACCTTGTTGTAGAAGATGACTCCCAGATCTCCTGAGCGGGTGGCCGTGTTTGCCGGTACATTCAATCCCTTCACCGTCGGACATGCCGACATATTACGACGAGGGCTCGCCATCTTCGACCGGATAATAATCTGCATAGGGATCAACGCCAACAAGCCCGATGACAAGGAATCCGCCCGACAGCGCCGTGATGATATACGAAAGCTTTATTCCGGAAATTCCAGGGTAAGCGTGGAATGCCACGATGGACTGACCTCTGAATTCGCCCTGCAAAATGGCGCATGCTCATTGCTGAGGGGGGTGCGTTCGGTGAAGGATTTCGAATATGAGCGCGACCTTGCCGACGCCAATATGGCCCTGTCGGGGCTCGACACTGTGATTCTATTCACGGATCCCCGCTTCGGATGGGTGTCATCATCGCTCGTCCGCGAACTGCAGTCACACGGACACGACGCATCGCAACTCTTACCGTCAACACCAAACTCTTAAATTGACATATATGAAATTCAGACAAATATTATTGGCCTCTGCCATTTCCACTATCGCATGCCTAACCTCATTTTTCCAAGCCGCAGGAAAGGAATCCCAGCAAATCCCTCCTGGCGAGAAGCTGCGGTTCGTCGAGGCCATCATCGACAACTACTATGTGGACAGTGTCAACAATGACTCCATAGCCGAGGAAGGCATCAAGGCGATGCTCAAGACCCTCGACCCGCACTCTGCCTACTCGAACGCCGAGGAAACCAAGGCCCTCAACGAACCGCTCGAAGGCAAATTCTCAGGCATCGGTGTGCAGTTCAACATGTCCACCGATACAGTGTACGTGATACAGACCATCTCCGGAGGTCCGTCGGAAAGAGTGGGCATTCGTCCCGGCGACCGCATCATAGCTGCCGATGATTCGGTGATAGCCGGAAAGAAGCTTCCCAATTCGAGTATTCTCAAGATATTGCGCGGTCCGAAGGGATCGAAGGTGAACCTGAAAGTGAAACGCACCGGCGAACCCGAACTGATCGATTTCGTAGTGATACGCGATGACATACCCATCAACAGTGTCGACGCCGCATATATGGTCACCCCTGAAATCGGCTATATCTCCCTTACGCGATTTGCCGAGGATTCCCCCCAGGAAGTGGCTGACGCCATAGTGCGACTGCAGAATCAGGGGATGAAGAAACTGATCCTCGACCTTGAGAGCAACGGCGGCGGTTATCTGGGATCGGCCGTCGACCTGGTGTCGCTGTTCCTCGACAAAGGCGACATGGTGGTGTACACAGAGGGACGCACACAGCGCCCGGCATATTACTATGTGGAGACATCGCGTCCACTCTTCACCGGCGATATTGCCGTGATGGTGGACCAGTACTCGGCCTCGGCTTCGGAGATCACAGCAGGAGCGTTGCAGGACAACGACCGCGCCACCATCGTAGGGCGGCGCACTTTCGGCAAAGGGCTGGTGCAGCGTCCGTTCCCACTGCCCGACGGGTCGATGATACGCCTCACCGTGTCGCGCTACCACACCCCCACAGGCCGACTGATCCAAAAGCCTTATGTCAACGGCAAGGGCGATGAATATGCCATGGACCTAAATGAGAGATATGAGAACGGAGAACTCTGGAGTGCCGACAGCATCCATTTCGACGAAAATCAGAAATACCGTACACTCAAGAAGGGACGCACCGTCTATGGCGGAGGAGGCATCATGCCCGATGTGTTCGTACCGCTCGACACCACATACAATAGCAAATACTACCGCGACCTTGTGGCCAAGAACATACTAAATCCATACGTGCTCGGCTATATTGACACCAACCGTCAGCTCCTGCAGAATGCATATCCCAACCAGGACGCATTCTTCGAGGGCTTCAGCGTCACCCCCGACATGGTGGAGGATCTCGTGGCACGTGGTGAGGCCGAAGGTGTGGAACGCAACGACGAACAGTTGCAGCGTTCGCTCCCGATCATCGAGGCTGTGATAAAAGGGCTGCTTGCGCGCGACCTCTATGAAGACGGCATCTACGTGCGAGCCACCAATCCCCTGAATCCGGTGTTCATCGAAGCTCTCAAGGTGCTTCAGGAAAGCAATTAGCCGTGTGTAACCAATCAGCAAAAACCACATGAAAAAATTTCTGAAATTAAACGTTGTCGCGCTGATGTCGTCAATATTACTGACAGGATGTGCGGGCGAGGCGGAGAATAAACTCAAAAAGGCAGTAGAAAAATCCGCTGAACAATGTCCTGTAAAGGTGGCCGAAGGAGTGACTATCGACAGCATCGAGTACTCCAACGACATGGTGACCTACTACAGCAGCGTAGCCAACGGCTATCTGCAGATACCTGTCCTGAAGGACGAGTCCGACCAGATCCGGCACCTCATAGTACAGGCTATCAGCTCATCCGAATCGCCGGAGATAAGGGAGCAGCTGCAGTTGTGTGCCGATGCCGGAGCCTGCATCGTGATGGCATTCACCGACCGCATGGGCAACACCTACGACTTGCGCATCAATCCGGCTGACTACATACAAAAAAACGATAAAACCGAGGAATAATGAAAAAAATACTACTGATAATGGCATTGCTCGCCGGAGCTGCATCGCTCCGCGCCGCTGAACCTGCCACCAACGAGGACATGGCAACCCTGCTCAACTCCCGCTGTCCCGTGAACTACAACGACGGCATGCTGCTGGAGAATGTGAAACTCAAAGACAATAATTTCATATTCGTGTATCAGATTCCCGACAATATGTATGCCAATATGTCGCAGCTCGGACCTATCCTCCACGATTCTCTGGTGGCTGAGATGGTGTCGTCGCCCGACAAGGAGATTCAGCAGCTGATCGCCATGTGCGTCAAATCAGGATCTAACATCCTCCAGCAGTTCAACGACTCGAAAGGCAACGCCTTCAGCATCACCATCACCACCGAGGACATCAAATAACTACATTTGTGCAAGCGATAGCGGAATGCTGTCGCTTACGGTTATCAAGGTCATAAGACGAAATGAAACGCGACTATATCGCTCTGTGGGCAATCCTGGCCTGCGCCTTTCTTCTCTTACTCATTTTCTCCACCTGCGATTCTCCTGAGATCGCCGGTATCAGAATAAAGTCATCGAAGATGGCCGAAGCGGTGTTCGGCAAGGCGGAGCATGACTCTGCCTCATCTGCCGCCGTCGCACCTGTCGCCACCAACGACACAACGACAGCGCCCGGCGATCACATACAGCATGAGCAAAACTCACGCATGGTGCTCGACAGCAATCCGAAGATAGTGCTGATAATCGGCGACTCAATGCTTGAGGGGCTGTCGATGCGTCTGGGCGCGTACTGTCAGGCAAGCGGCGACACGCTGTACTCCGCCATCTGGTACAGCTCTACATCGGAGCTATACGGCGAATCCCACCTGATTTCGGATTATATCGCCAAGTATCATCCGGATTTCATTTTCCTGAGTCTGGGAGGAAATGAACTGTTTGTGAGCGATGTGGCGGAGAAACGCGAAAAGCATGTGAAGAGCATACTTGCAGAGATTGGAGAGATCCCATATCTGTGGATCGGTCCGCCCAACTGGAAAGAGGATACCGGCATCAATGACCTCATTGCCAAGAACACTCCCGAGGGATGCTTCTTCCGCAGCGACGGCATACAGCTGGAGCGCAAACGCGACGGCGCACACCCCACTCCCGAATCAGCATGTGCGTGGATGGACAGCATTATCAGCTGGATGCCTGCCCATGCACGCTATATTCTGCCCCTTAAGCAGCCAACCGAACAGACCGTGCGACCCTACCGACTATTCATTCACCAGCCCGGCCCGCTGACCGACCGTCCCTGATGCCCGACCTCTCCACCATCATAAGCAATTGCGGGCAGATGCTCGTCTACGACGCTGAACATCCCATGATGTTCTCCAGCGGAGTGTTCTGGGTCCTGTTCCTGATATTCCTGCCGGTGTTCGGTGTCCTGAAAAGGCGCCAGGCTCAGATGATGGTGTTCATGATCCTGTTCAGCCTATTTTTCTATTATAAGTCGAGCGGATGGTTCATGGTGATGCTTGCCGTCACAGCTTCGGTCGATTGGCTGATGTCGAAAGCGATAGTCACCACCGAAATCAAATGGCAGAAGATCGTGTGTCTGGGGCTCTCGCTGTGCTTCTCATTAGGCGTGCTCGCATATTTCAAATATGCCAATTTCTTTCTGTGGAACTGGAACATGATGGTCGAGGGAAACTTCCAGCCACTCGACATCATCCTTCCGGTAGGAATTTCATTCTACACGTTCCAATCGGCAAGCTACATCATCGATGTCTACAGAGGAAAGCTACGGCCTCTTCCCTCTTTCGGTGAATATCTCTTCTTCCTCTCATATTTCCCGGCACTTGTGGCAGGACCGATCGTGCGTGCCGACTATTTCATACCACAGCTGCGCGAAAACCGCCATGCCACCCGCACGGAGATGTACACCGGGTTGTGGCTCGTGATCCTCGGTGTGCTCAAGAAGGCTCTTATCGCAGATTATTTGGTGAGGTACAACGACCTTGTGTTCGCATCACCCGGCACCTATTCGGGTTTCGAGACGCTGATGGGAGCCATAGGCTACGTTATGCAGATCTACTGCGATTTCTCCGGATACTCCGACATGGCCATAGGCATCTCCCTGATGATGGGCTTCAGGTTGGCAAAGAATTTCGATTTCCCTTATAAGTCAAAGAACATCTCCGAATTCTGGCGCAGATGGCATATTTCGCTGTCATCTTGGATGCGCGATTACATCTATATTCCCCTCGGTGGTAACCGTAAAGGCACCATCCGTTCCTATGTCAACAACCTGGTGACGATGCTTGTGGCCGGCCTATGGCACGGAGCAGGTTGGAAATTTATTTTCTGGGGGGGTATCCACGGAATCGGACTGATAGTTCACAAGGCTTGCCGGCGGTGGCTCGACAAAATCCCCGATACTTTCTTAGTGAAGGCCGTATCATGGACACTCAACATGCTCTTCGTGGCAATAACAATGATATTTTTCCGTGCCGAATCGGTTAAGGATTCCTTTGTGATGCTCCGCACCATAGCCTGCGATTTCTCGTTGAGCTACGCTGTGCCCTTCTTCGAGGCACGCTACACCTGGGTGTTTTTCCTCACCGTGATAATTATCGCCCATGCGCTCCCGCAGAGATGGTGGGATGCAGCGGAACGGTGGTTCGTCGGGTCCCGCTGGATTCTGAAGCTACTGATTTTCGTTGTGGCCATCCAGCTCATAATCCAGTTCCAGAATTCCGACGTCACACCGTTCATCTATTTCCAGTTCTGAACTAACATATTTAAAGTGTATTTACTTTTTTAAGTTGTTAACATTATGCGTCGGGGATCTACTCTGCTATCCATACTACCTACTGACAATTAATACATTGACGGAGCCCTGGAGAGGCGATATTGTGGTGACAGACAGCTGGCCATCCCATGTCTGCAATAGAGCATCACAATATGGCGGTCACAATATCGCACCTCCGGCGCTCATTTTGTGGAGAGTGAGTGGACCCCGGCTTCTATTCACAGGTTCTTTGCCGTAGACAAGGATAACTGAACAGATACTTTTATCTTTCCTAATCATTAATATCCGTTAAAAGTAAACATAATCTTATTATTTGGTACAATTTTTTTGATATCCACTCGTTAATCTTAAATTGGCCTTTTAATAACAGTTGAATACCTTACAAATTTTTCAAGATGAGCAGAGAAAAATACCCTCAATATTATCTATATGGCGAGCTGGATTTTCCCCATGCAGAACGAGTGTATTTTGACTATATAGGAGCTGAGTTTCAAAATAATTCCATTCAGCAGAAACTCTTGGACCTAGGATATATGTTGTGGCATGGATACGATGTGAGAGCAATGATCCATCATACCTATAGCAACGCCCATCAGTCAGTAACAGAGGATAATGTACGTTACACTATTTGTATTCTGTTAGGGGAGTTATTGCATACTAAACCGATTGGGTTATGGTTAAAGCATGAGAAAAACTCAACAGATAGCTTAATTGACATTTTTTTTTCGTATCTAATTCGCTATTACCACATGCATCCTAACGGTAATCATTTCATTAAATCTCCTAAGGATATTACAGAAGAAGAATTAAAATCACTTAACCCGTGGCTTGGCGTTGCAAAAAAATATGTTGGAAGCAAATTCTTGTATTCCGACACACATAATCTTGTATGTGATTCTGATAAAGAAATAATTGAAGCATTCAATAACGGCACTAAGGAGGAACATAAATATCAACTTAATGTTCCAGCCTATCCATGGTATGGTAATCCATTAAAATCTAATGTTATATGTCTATCTCTTAATCCTGGTTATGTTGAGCGAGAATCAGTCATAGCAAGAGTCATTCAAAATATCCATGAAAGATACACTGAGGGATATACCGAACATCTACGTAAAATATTGACATTTGAATGCGGTGGATTTCTACCAGATAAAATCGATGCAAAGGGTATGTCATACCGAGATTTAGCAAATCTTCATCAAAGTTGGTATTGGGAAGATAGACTAACTAATGCCTTTGTAAGCAAAGACTTGCCATTTGAAATTATTAATGCGAATTTTTCAGTAATTGAATACATTGGTTATTCATCAAAAAAATACTCTCCAATAAAGAAAGGTGTATTATTGCCTTCTCAACTATACACCAGACAACTAATAGAATATATTCTGCTTAATAACCCAACTGCTACATTCATCGTAGCACGCAACGTAAATATATGGAAACAATTCCTTGGTAGATTATGGAATGATAATAGGTTTATTGTTTCCAAAGATTATTTGGGTCAACGCTTCACAAAGAATATCATAGGAACAGAAGCTTATTCCAAAATCATAGAAGCTTTCAAAAGTTAATTTCTTGTTAAAATCTCTGTCGAATCCATGGTCAACGCTCAAAAATCTTGTCTTTGGATGAGATCTGTGTTGGGATATCAACTGTGCCACCTATGTGGCACTCTCCTACCGATACATTGCGGGTGTCGGAAAAGCTTACTCCTATCTGCGCCTCTCCGACGACGATATTGTTGAACACGACGTCAGTTATAGGTTTCTCAGAAGTGCCTTGTAGCACGAGAGCTGCTTTCAAAGCCTTTGTGCAACTCAGACCATTCACACATATATTTTCTATCTCGGAGAACCGGTTATTGTCAAGGCCTTCACCGGCATATTTGCTTGTAATGTAGAAGAGATCCTCCACATCGCCAAATCGACAATTCTTCACATAAATATTCTTCACGTAGCCACCTCTGTCCGGATTGGTCTTGACGTAAATACCCCGCTTGCAATAACCGGCATAGTCACAATCCTCGATAAACACATTCCTTACACCACCCGACATCTCGCTGCCTATCACCACCGCATGCAGCCCTTTGAAATGACAGCAACGGATCACGATATTCTCACACGGAGACGCAATATTCCAGCCATCATTGTCGCGGCCGCTCTTGATAGCAATATTATCATCGCCATTGTCGAAATGAACGTCTTCTATCAGGATATCACGTGAACTTTCCGGATCGATACCGTCGTTGTTCACCAGTTTGGCATCGTATCGGAGTGAGCGGCATATCACATTCTCGCTCCGCAGAAGATGAACACACCAAAATGGAGAATTCACTATCTTTACCCCTTCGAGAGTGATGTTCCGGCAATTGTAGAACTGTATCAGATGTGGCCTTAGCCAATCGCCATCACCAAATACCCTCTCAGAAATATCCACGCCCTTATGGTTCATCTCCCTGCTACGCATCTGGGCTGTCTTCTGGTTCGCGCGCCAAGTAGCGAAAGTGGTCATCGCATTACCATCGATCGTACCCTTGCCGATTATTGCCACATCGTGAAGCCCGTAACCGTAAATAAAAGGAGAATAATTATGCAGGTATGTTCCTTCCCAGCTTGTATCTACTATAGGATAGTGTTTCGGATCAGGAGAGAATTTTAGAACTGCACCCTCTTCAAGTTCGATACATACATTGCTCTGCAGCATTAGGGAGCTTTCCATGAAGAACACCCCGGCAGGAACAATGATATGCACTCCACCATACTTTTCCGCATCCTTCATGGCCTTGGCAAAAGCCTTACTGCAGTCCTTGACTCCATCTCCTTTCGCTCCATAACGAAGAATGCTGACAGAATTAGCCGATATGTCTGCGCCTGAGATATGTTTCAGAATGCTGTCGCGCAATGTTTCATCATAAGTTATGTTTCCAGCCACTGATAAGGCCGGGATTAATATAATAGCAGCCATTGACAATACGAACCGTAATATCAACTGATATGTTCGAGTATTTCTCATGACATTTAATTTTTACTTATAGTTATGGTTTCAATTGAATAGGATGAATATAGATCAGTCATTCTTTTGTGTCTGGTGGCAATGGGATGGATACCAAACCTCCGACAGTAGTCAGGCGAAAGGGTGTTGAGTTAATTCAGAATTCAACGGTGGTACCGGACTCGGTGAATATGGGTTCGTCGGTGTCGACGGGATGGGAATAGAACTGTAGGGCACTGTCGTTCATCTTCGGATACTGTGTCTTCACAAGCCGGAGCATCTCTGCGGCGGCCCATAGCGACGGGCCGTAACCGTGGGCTGCCTGTGCGCTCACGGGACGGCTGGCGTAGTAGGCGGGATCGAAACCCATGCCTGTGCCCACACAGGTGCCGTCCACTTTGCCGTCGGCGGAAATATGCGTGGAGAGGGCATGCCATGCCAGGACCACGGGCGAACCATAGGTAACGGCATCAAGCCATCCCTGATTTATGCCGTGGGCTATGCAATAGGTGTATATGGCTGTGGCTGAGGTCTCGGTATAGGTCTCCGGACGGTCGAGCATCTGGTGCCACATGCCGTCGGTGCCTTGCACGGCGAGGAGTCCGCCGATATGCTTCTTGTACAGGTCGAGCACGTAAGGACGGTCGGGATGGTCGGCAGGGAGCACGTCGAGCACCTCGGTGAGGGTCAGGAGAGCCCAGCCGTTGGCGCGTCCCCAGAAAAACGATGGCTGGCGCGTCATCTCTTCCACCCATCCGTGGCGGAAGAGATTCTTTTCAGGCACCCACATCCTCTTTTCGAAGCCACGTATCTGATCTACTGCCGCTTTATGATATTTTGCCGCATCCTCCGGCTTGTACCGAGCCATGTTCACCACAGTGGGCACACCCATGAACATATCGTCGAGCCACACGGAGTTGACGTGCGGACGGTTGCGGGCGTATGTGCCGTCGGCGAGACGGTGTTCCTTATTGAGCACGTAGTCGCTGTAGTTGTCTATCATCGCCGAAAAATCGAGCGTCGGGTCGGCAGCCTGTGCTTTTATCATGGCAGCGCAAATGGCACCTCCGTCGTCAAGTGCCTCGGGCCTGGTGAATTGCCGCATCTGGCGGTCGGTTAGCATGCCATTGGCCAACAGCTCCTTGGTGTAGGGATAGAGGGAGTTGAGGAACCGCATGCGGTCGGTGGCATAGCGTGTGAAGGCAGTGTCGCCGGTCACCTCCCCTGCCCTGAGCATGGCGGCATATAGCACACCCCACTCGTAGGATGTGAGACGGAAGGCACCGCGCTTGATCTCCGATGTGCTGTCGATTTTTGCAAAATCGGCAATCGGTTCGCCAGTGTTCCGGTCGATCACCTCGGTGGGTGTCGATGTAGCGAGAAAGGCATAGATATCATGCATCTTCGTCTTAATGTTGTCAGCAGAAGGCACACCATATCCGTGACCGTAATCTGGGGCGAGTAGATGCAGCGGGGCGGCATCAGTAAGTGGAGTGTCGGTGGCAGACTTCTCATTATTAGAGCACGCAGCCATAATAGCGACAAAGGATAGGATCAATACTGATTTTTTCATGGGATTGTCATTTTATGATTGTACCACGGAAACGCTTGCCTTTCTCCAGGTCGCTTCCGAAATAGAATCCGACCTGGGTGGGCTGATTGTAAGCCACGTTCTGTGTGGCAATCGTGTTACGGTAAGGAATGTCCTCAAGGAAAGTGTGGAATCGATAGTCTGTGGGATATGGAGTCACGTAGAGACGTAAGGCGGAGTCATCTTCGGTGCGTATGAGCACCTCCTCGCGCCAGTCGCCAACGATATCTCCCGAAAGGCATACGTTGGCCTTGGTGCCATTGTTCGACACGCAGCCATCGAACACTGTAATTTTCTCACATTGTCCCGTGGCGGGGTTGTACTTTGTCACGAAATTCTTGTCGAGAAGCTCACGGTTGAGGTCGCCCGTCCACCACACTGCGGAGTTCATAGGCACAGTGCGTTGTTTCGGATTGACCACCTCGCCCTTGTAATTGCGTATTCCGCCGGAGCTACCCTTACCGGATTTATCGCCCGGTGTAGCGGACCACATCTCCAGACCGTAGTTGGTAGGATCGATATCGGCGGCCATGCAGCGGCCAACGTCCATATTGCTGGGCACCTGCCATAGAACCTCGCCGGTGGCAGCGTCGCGGAATGATGAGCCGTCGCGCTTGTTCTCGTGGCACCCCCACACCTGTAGGGAGTTGTCATTAGGAATAAAGGATGTGACGTGCATGGCATCGCCGTGACCCATTCTGGTGGAATATAATCCTTTACCATCGTTATCGATAGCCATCTGTCCGTAGATTATCTCATCGCAGCCGTCACCGTCCACGTCGATGGTGCGGAGATTATGGTTGCCCTGTCCGGCGTAAGCCCCGTTGCCGGGCCAGTCGGAGTCAAACACCCAGCGCGTCGTAAGCTCCCTGCCGTCCCAGTCAAAGGCCGCTATAACAGAGCGGGTATAGTAGCCCCGGCACATCACCACCGACGGATGCACACCGTCGAGGTAAGCCACCGTGGCGAGGAAACGGTCGGAGCGGTTGGCGCGCCCATCGCCCCAGGCATCAAGGATGCCACGCGGAGGAATATAGCTGACGGTTTGTAATTCGGCACCTGTGGCACCATCGAACACCGTAAGATATTCCGGACCCGTAAGGATACGACCCTGATTGCGTACGGGGTCGCCCGGTTGAGGCTTACCTCTCGGATCACCCGGGGGAAAATCACCACCCCGTGGCTTTACAGGATCGCCAGGCTCACGGAAATCAGCGTCGGCATCGCCTATGACCTTGCCTGTGCCGTCGGTCGTACCGTCGGCTGTCTTCATCACCAACTCGGCCTTTCCGTCGCCGTCGAGATCATAGACCATGAACTGCGTGTAATGTGCTCCGGCGCGGATATTTTTACCCAAATCGATGCGCCACAGCTGCTCGCCGTCGAGGGTGTAGCAGTCGAATAGAACGTTACCGGTATAGCCGTCGTGAGAGTTGTCGTGAGCGTTTGACGGCTCCCATTTCAGGATTATCTCGAAGCGTCCGTCGCCATCGACATCGCCTATGCTCGCATCATTGGCATGATAGGTATATTGCTGCCCGGCAGGTGTTACGCCCGGAGCCGGCACGTTGAGCGGAATATTGAGGTAACCCACCGGGGAATTAGCCTTAAGGATGAAACTGTCGAGATTGTCACCGTTATCGGCATCGCGCACTTCATAGAGAGCATCTTTTTTTGCTT
The DNA here is from genome assembly GCA_964480085.1 of uncultured Bacteroides sp. Classification (GTDB taxonomy): domain Bacteria; phylum Bacteroidota; class Bacteroidia; order Bacteroidales; family Muribaculaceae; genus CAG-873. The sequence continues at coordinate 12,043 of CAYZPI010000022.1, forward strand.
TGTTTTTTTCTTTCAGCCATGTGACATCCTTTATTGGCTCCTTGTTGATTTTCTTACCATCGCGGTATACATCGAAAGCACGGTCGTCTGCATCGCATGACAGAAATCTCCAGCTGGCCATCACCGAGTCGGGCGATTGACGTAACACCACGAGTCCACGTCCGAGGGGCTCGCGCTGTAGTTTAGAATAATCATAGGACGTGCCCGGATTGGAGGCTGAAGCCAATATGGGTAATCCTGCAAGAAAAAGTAATGATTTGGTCGGTACCATCAGATGGTTTAATTTAAGGATTAGCATGCTATACTTAAAACGAGGCTCATCCTGTTTTTATTGTGTTGTCCCATTGATACAGCCATCATCTTCCCCAACAGACACATATGAGGCAGTGGACAATCGATTCGGTCTAAGATGTCAACCGAACTTACTGTACGTCACAAAGCACAATTATCGAAAAGAGACAATTGCGTTCCTGAATAATTTACAAACGATCTTGGCAATGAATACAGCCATATATGATTTACAATACGGTTAATTTCAGGAATGTCAAAATTTCTATACGCAGATAGCAATTGCATCCTAGTGATTGAATCAATGTCGCAAATACAGGGAAGCCTTAGCTTTTTTAGAACCTGGCTTTGCCATCTTGGGAAGCCTCCATTCATATTATTAGACAAACGTTTCACTTGATGTCTCACCAAATCCGACATTAAGAATGCAGCCAATATCGACAATTGCTCGGTATCTTGAAAATCAGATGTTATGTAATATAAATTATGAGCGGGATAAAATCTGCCATTATCCACAAATATATGAGTATTAGCGGACATATCGGGAAGTAATATCTTCGATTTATACAATAAATCAGGCTTAATTTTATCGATCAGAGCATACCACACCCTATTTTTTTTCGCAATATGTCGATTTTGCAATGTGGCTTTGTGCGCCTCCAGATAAGCCTTCGCCTTGGGAAAAAGGTCGAGGTCAATAAGCCTACCGTATTGATCGTATGGATTCAGCAGACAAAGCCCACTATACTGGAATCTATTACCAGACAAATCTTTAGAAGATATTATCGGGAGTATAAGCTCAGGTTCAATCTTCCCATACAAATCATTGGTTATAAATATCTTGTCAGCGCCTGTAGCGACACCTATACCAATAGAAAAACCCTGCTCCTGAATTGTTGGAAAATTCAAATGGCTGTCTACAACAGAAACACCGTTCAAATCATCATAATCAGAATAAGTTCTGTATTCATATTGAACACCAACAAGCTCTTGAATATTTTTTATGCATGCCGTCGCTATAGTCCTTTTATTCCTGCCATTCGAAATTACAGTTATTCCAGGATAAGCATTTACAGATTCTTGAAAAGCATCCAGTTTCTCAACATCAATTAATTTCTCAAAATTGTAGTTTTTGTAAATCAACTCCCTTAATTTCTTCCCGTATTCATTCTTGAGCCATCTGTTGGAACATATAAAACAATGTCTTCCAGCTGGAGCCAAAAACTTAAGAGAGTGTTCGTAAAACAATACATACAAGTCACATCTATAGTGAAATGTCTTAAACAGCCCTTTGTAAACCTCCCTTACATCAGCGGGAATGTTCTCATACCTGACGTATGGAGGATTACCAACTACTATATCAAATCTGACATCCCAATCGGTCAACAGAAAATCTCCATTTTTCAAATTTTCCGGAACATAGTCTGGCATCAACACTCGTAAACGGTTTGTGCATGCAGCATATTTTTTTTCATCTATCTCGCAAGCAAACACACATTTCTGAAATGCTTCTTTAGGATCGAATTTGTATTTTTTTGATGACTCTATTATTCTATGTTGAATCTCTATCAAGAACTCCCCGTTTCCGAAAGATGGTTCAAGAATGTTGACACGTGAAAGATCTGATTGCGAAATATAGCCCACAGTATCCAACATAAACCGCACCACTTCGGGAGACGTAAACACATCTCCATGATACAGGCCGTTCGACCTTGTGCCGTATCTCGCATTATTAGAATTCATCCTTGCAGCCTAATAGATATCCTTGTAAAGATGCAATAAATCTCTCTATTGACAACTCTTCTGACACATTGCCGTACGTTTCAGCATCAGAAGTCCATAACAGGCATGAATACGTATATAGCCTTTCTGTCATCAATTTCTCACAGAGAATACGATAACGATCTATGTATGATGTATCTTCAAATTCCCTCCGCACTGGATAATGATTTGTATGGTTTTTAACCGGCACACTCGATTTTGCGTCCTTCCCAATCAACATAAGATAACCCACCCATGGAGCACCGTGTGTAGGAAATTGCTTTTCACGATAGGCCGTCCACAAATCAGCTGCATTCCCCAAAGCTTCCTCAGTACGATTATTAAAATTATTCCCGTATGAGCCTATTTGAGACTTAAGTTCTATGAGCGCAATCAATTTCCCTTTCGGACTGATAATTATGAAATCCCAATCTTTTGATGATCTAAAGAATCCCGGAATATAATTGTTTTTTTCGTAAAGGCATGATTCGGGGACACCGACTGATAGACATGCCTTTCTAATCAGTGTCAAAAATCCATCTAATTGCTTACCTCCAACCACAGCTCCACGATTGGAGGAGTCCCCACTGCGCACTAATTGCTTAGTTTTAATATTCCAAAATGACTTTATTGCACTTTTTGTTTCAGATAATATGTCAAATATCATTGTTGCCATAAGACAAAGTTACATTATTTTTCCCGCATATACAACATAAGATTCCATAATTCCAGAGCTGATGAGTTAAATCTATTCATTTTTAGGTTAAGGCATACATGTTTTTCCTCATATATCATTGTATTCTGTAAGATATTTTCATGGACAAATGTTACAGAGGGCTGATTCTGGTTGTAATATTTCAGGGATTGTATAAGTATTGTAATGGTTAATTCAATAGATATTATATTGTATATTAGTGCTTTATAAATTATTTTCAGGAGTAGAAATTGTATTAACATTTGTTTGCAATTGAGATTTTGCATACGGATTTTCGCGCCATACCTTTGTAATGTCAAACGACAGGAACAAGATTACAAACTATCAAAAAAATCCGAAATTATGAAGACTATCGCAACATCCGCAGCTTACAAGTTCCAGCTTTTCGTAATGGCTATCGTTATGGGATTCGCCTTCACATCCTGTTCCGCAACAGACGACGAGCCCGCAGCTCCATCAGCAGCATCAGGCAAGATCACCGACGCACGCGTCACATTCACATACACCGTTCCCGAGGAGCTCTTCCGCTACGCGGAGATCACCGTGTGCTACAACAACAACGAGGGAACCGACGCCAAATGGCAGCCCATGCTCGACCGCACCTTCACCGTGACCTACGACCTCAACAAGTTCCCCGTGACCGCTCCCGTGGTGATTGTTTACGACACCACCAACCGCCCCGCCTACGGCGTTGACGTGGACTGGGACATCACCATGGACATCGAGGCTGTCCTGACCATCGACGGCCGCAAGGAGGTACGTACCTGCAACGACGTGCACACCATCCACGGCGACCTCGGCGCCGGAATCGACGCACTGATCAAGAACGTGCTCGACCGCACTTTCGCAGTGAAGATCTCTAAGAGCGGCGACCTGCAGTTCGTGAACTGATTTTGAATGTTGAATTTAGGATTTTGAACAATATGCCTCCGGCACAGCCGCGACAACAAGGTCACGCAACAATGCGTGACCTACTTTTTATGTGGGAAGAACAGAACCAACCGCAGAATTTACAATGGTGCAAGTCAAAAAATGAAGGTAGAAAAAACAGTCGCCATGCAAGATTCCGAAGATTTTTGGGTTTATAGGGTATAAACTTTAAAAATCGAAACAATATGAACAGTTTTTTGAAGACTTTCGCAGGATTCATGGCTCTGTCACTCGCGTCCTGCTTAGGTGAAACCGTAGACTATACAGGTCCAGAAATATGTCCGGGCTTCACTGATGTGCCGATATTATATCCTCCGGAAATGGCATCAGCACCACTTTCTACCGTATCTTCCGAATCCGTAGAGGGTTCAAACGAATTTGCGCTGAATTTTTATCTTGCAAGTTCGAGGGAGTGTCATGGTAATGTATGTGTCTCACCATTCAGCGTAGGCTCTGTGCTCGCCATGATCGCCAACGGTGGCACCGACGTAGGGAGGGATGAGATTCTGACGCTGTTAGGGTTCGAGGCAAGCGAATCCGATCTGAAGGCACTCAACACCCATTATCAGACACTCCTCTCCAATCTTCCCAACATTGAGGAAGGAATCGCTTGCAAATTCACGAATTCCCTTTGGTGCGATCCCACGCAACACCCAATCAACGAATCCTTCATGCAGACAATCTCCGACCATTACTACGCCGGAAAAATTGATTTCGCACCGGGAGGTGAAAGCGGCAAGAAGGCCATCAACCAGTTTGTGAGTAAGAATACAAACGGACTCATAAAGGAGTTCCTGACCAGTCCGCTGGATATTGAGCTTGCATTTCTGAACACATCATATTTCAAGGCCGGATGGAGCGAACCATTCTCCAAGGACAATACATCGAAAGGAGATTTTTATGACATAGACCATAAGAAACAGGAGACCGATTTCATGCGGAATAATGCACTCATGGGTTATGTCCGTACAGATGATGGTAGCGAAGCCGTAAGGCTCGACTATGGGGAAAGGCGACAATTCTCCATGACATTTATCCTCCCCACGACACAGATCAACCATGTGGCTCTTGACGAGGTGCTGACAGCCGATAACATCCGCCAGATCAACAATGACATGATATATGAGTACTTGCTTTTAAAACTTCCTAAGTTTGAACTTGAGTTTAACAATCCCAATACAATGAAGATTCTTAGGGAGATAGGTCTGGAGCAGGTTGGTTCAAGAATTGCATTTTTCGACAAGATTTCGGATGATCCATTTTATCTCAATTGCTTTATCCACGCTACCAAACTGAAAGTAGATGAAGAAGGCACCGAGGGTGCGGCCGCCAGTCTCGGAGGAATGGAAACGGCAGTAGGTCCAGGCTCTGAAAAGCCGCACGAAATTGTTTTCGACCGTCCGTTCATATTCTACATACAGGAAAACACCACCGGAAGCATCCTGTTCATCGGTTCCGTGAAGACTTTCTCATGAAATCCTGATGAAAAGTCATCCCGATAAGGAACGGATCATAGTGGAGCTGATTGGTAAAAACCTCCAAGAAGCGACAAAGGAAATCTATGGCGTATATGCCGGCTATGTGACCGGTGTATGCGCCCGCTTCCTGTCGGATGACGACGATGTGATGGATGTAGCCCAGGAAATCTTCATTAAAATATTCACCTCCCTCAAATCATTCAGGTACAACGGCGAAGGAAGTCTAAAAGCCTGGATAAGCCGGATAGCAGTGAACTGCGCCCTCAACTATCTCCGCGACAACAACAGGATAATATTCACAAGACCAACGGTAGATCTTGCAGATATCGCAGATGAGACACCTGATACTGAAAGCCTCACGTCCGATGAACTGGCCATGCTGATAAGGGCTCTTCCCGACGGGTACCGAACCGTGTTCAACCTGTATGCCATAGAAGGAAGATCTCATAAGGAAATTGCAAAATTTCTCGGAATAAAGGAAAATAGTTCTGCTTCACAATATCTCAGGGCCAAAGCCTTTCTTGCCATGAAAATAAAAGATTATCTGAAACATAAATAATCCCGCCACCTATGGACGATAAATGGATTGAAAATGTCAGGGAAAAGATGTCGGAGTTCGAGATGACTCCGCCCGAAGGATTATGGGATTCCATACAGGAAGGGATAAATACCCCAAGAACGAAATGGTGGAAGAAACTGATACCTGTCGCAGCCGCAGCGGTAGCACTGCTTTTAGGGGGTTACTTTGCCTTTGTACCGGTGGGAACTACTCTTCAGGAAAGGCCTGCCATGTGTTATACCACAATTGAGACCAAAAATATGACCGAAGCGGGAAAACTCCATGCAGAGGCACATACAGATAAGACACATACGGCGACAGAATTGATGATAGAGAATAAATCAAATCTGCCACACACATTCAATCCGATTGACACCTATGTACCGACGGATAATGCGGAACCTAACGAATCTGTAAATCCGGAGGAAGAAGCCGGAACTACAGAGAGAGTTGCACCGGAGATAAATCTGACGGAAAAGGATAGACCCGAGGAGTCCGGTATCAGTAACTGTAGACCGCATAACTATGTCCAAACGAATTGCGACAATGGGAAATCCCGTTTTGAAATCAGCATCTCCACCTCAGCAGACGGAGTGGGAGGAATGATGAATGACAATGATTTTGGACGTAATCTATCCCGACATATCTATGCCGCATACACGCCGGATTCGAGAATGGGAGGAGGACTTTTCAGCGATACAGATTCAAATTCTCCACCGGCTGTTCCTGACGACCCGGATCCATCGCCAGTGGAATTGTTTGATCATAAGATTCCAATGCGTTATTCTCTCAATCTTTCATTCCCGATATACAAGAATCTGACAATCGATACAGGCGTCGCCTACTCCTATCTGAAATCCGACATACGATATGGCGACACATACACTGGGATAAGGAACGGACAACAGAAGCTGCATTTTCTTGGCGTGCCCATTTCTGTCAGATACAAGGCCTTGAGTCTTGACCATTTCGATAGTTATATCTCCGGAGGTGTGATGACTGAAAAATGCATCGGAGGAAAGTTAGAGAGCGAGGGTACAGCCGGTGAACCATATTCCTATCCAGGATGCAAGGACAGGCCATGGCAGTTTTCGCTCAACGCAGGTGTGGGAGTGCAATATAATATCACAAGGGAATGTGGAATTTATCTGGAACCCGGATTTGGCTTTTATATCAAAAACGGCTCCCCCCTACGCACGATCTACAGTGAGCGCCCTATCACCTTCAACCTGAATGTCGGGTTACGATTCTCATCCGCCAGAAGATAATCTGATATCATTCGAGTATAATCCAGTCCTCGATGCAGCGTGTTTGGGAAGAGAAATTTACACCTATCTTGAAAAGTTTTCGACTATCGAGTTGATATGGTCGTGCGTATTGTCTCTCATTGATCTGGTCGATTGCGGATTGGGCAGAACCATCATATTTTAGCTCGATGATATAAATATACTCAACCGTCTTAATCACCATATCTATGCTTCCGTCGGACGTACTCACCTCCGTCTGCGTATTCAATCCCATCAGGCTTGTTAGAAGGAAGAAGGCATTATGGAAATTGTTCTCGTTGTCCATCTTCATCTTGTATGAGATTCCGGCAAAGAATGTCTGTAGGGATTTCATGAAATCCTCCAGCTTGCCCAATATTGCATAAGTCACAATTTCAGCGACAACACTGTCGGAAATACCCGACTTACTTTTCATATAGACAGGCAGCAACTCAGTGTACAATCCTTCCTTAACTTCCCTGTTAGGGATTCCAAGCCGATATCTGTCCACTTGTTCTTCATAATCCTTTATGGTAAGATACCCTGTCTGAAACATAAGTGCCACCGGACGTGGATTCTGAAGATCCAGACCTTTTAGGTCATCTTCCTTGCACCAACTGTCAAATATCCTTTCAAGGTCGGCATTCACTCTTCTAAGCGACTCTACCACTACGGTCGGCACACCCGTCTGATTCCAATAATTCTGAAATTTCTTCTTTGCCATACAGTTGAGTACCGACCAGGGATTGTACAAGTCGCTACCCTCCTCGGCAAAACGATATCCGTCATAGTTTTCCTTGAGTCTCATGCATATCTCCTGACCTGACACATTGTATTTTCCGGCAAGCCCAGCAATACCCTGTTGGAAATATTTGGCAAGCTCGATTTCAGTGATTCCACAGATGTCGGCAAAAGTGTTGTCAAACGTAATGTCGTTGATATTGTTCAAGTCGGAGAACACACTAAGACGGCTGAAACGGCTTACACCTGTAAGGAACACCATACGAATATGAGCCGCGCTGCTCTTGAAATTGGAATAAAGCACCGCGAGACGTGAGCGATGATGTTCGAACAGCGAATTATCATTCATATTCCCGACAAGTGGCTTGTCATACTCATCGACGAGTATCACTACCTGCCGACCTGTTTTCTCATGGGCTGCAGCGATAATGTTACTAAACCTCGACGACAAGCCTTCCGCTCTGAACGGGACATCGTATTTTTCCTCCCATCGCCTGAATATATTGTCAATAACTTTTTCCAAAATCCCTTCCTCTGAATACCGCTCTACATTCAAGTCGAGATGAAGCACCGGATAACGTGCCCAATCCCAATCGATAGAGTCAATATAGAGTCCTTTGAACAGATCGCGTTCACCCTCGAAGAAATAATGTAGTGCCGACAGGAACAGGCTCTTTCCAAACCTTCGGGGACGTGCAAGAAAAAAATATTTTCCTCTCGAATCCAACAATCCGGCGATGAACTGCGTCTTATCGACATAGACACATCCCATCTCGCGCAGCGACTTGAAATCCTGCTCGCCGATCGCATATCTCTCTACATACTTAGAATCAATCATCGCCGTCTATTTTTATAATAATGGCAAAGTTAATTAAATTTGCCGACATAAGAAAGCTCCATATTATTTTTAAATTTTCAGAAATGAACGCTACTAATCAGCTATCCATATAATAGCTGATTAGATATCGCATATTATAAAGATATAACCGATAAATGTTACAGAGTGGTAGATTGCGCTGTAATATTTCGGGCTCTGTATAAGTGTTGTAACGGTTGATTCAGTATATATTATATTGTATATTAATGCTTTATAAATTATTTTCAGGGGTAGAAATTGTATTAACATTTGTTTGCAATTGAGATTTTGCATCCGCTTTTTCGCGCCATACCTTTGTAATGTCAAACGACAGGAACAAGATTACAAACTATCAAAAAAATCCGAAATTATGAAGACTATCGCAACATCCGCAGCTTACAAGTTCCAGCTTTTCGTAATGGCTATCGTTATGGGATTCGCCTTCACATCCTGTTCCGCAACAGACGACGAGCCCGCAGCTCCATCAGCAGCATCAGGCAAGATCACCGACGCACGCGTCACATTCACATACACCGTTCCCGAGGAGCTCTTCCGCTACGCGGAGATCACCGTGTGCTACAACAACAACGAGGGAACCGACGCCAAATGGCAGCCCATGCTCGACCACACCTTCACCGTGACATACGACCTCAACAAGTTCCCCGTGACCGCACCAGTGGTGATGGTGTACGACACCACCAACCGCCCCGCCTACGGCGTGGACGTCGACTGGGACATCACAATGGACATCGAGGCAGTCCTCACCATCGACGGACGCAAGGAGGTGCGCACATGCAACGACGTGCACACAATCCACGGCGACCTCGGCGCCGGAATCGACGCACTGATCAAGAACGTGCTCGACCGCACTTTCGCAGTGAAGATCTCTAAGAGCGGCGACCTGCAGTTCGTAAATTAAGTTATAAGTGATAGTGAATAGTGAATAGGTGTACTTCGCGAAATTACTTATTCACTATTCACTATCACTTATAACCTGAACATATAACCTGAAAAGATTGAATTATTCGCAGTTTTTAACGGATATATCGAAGCAAAGTGTTAATTTTGCACTGTCGGAACTACCAATGTATCCGACAGTGCAAATTTTTAATAATAGGATGAAAGATACTACCAAAGCAATCCATACCCCATACCAGCGCAGGGATGCTTACGATGCCCTGCAGATGCCTGTGTATCATTCGCTGGCCTACGAGTTTGACAACGCAGCCGTGATGGCGGATGCCTTCTGTGGCCGCACCGATGCGCCCGACTACTCGCGTGTACTCAACCCCACGGTCACACATCTCGAACATCGTATCGCGGCTCTCACCGGAGCCAAGGAGGTGAGTGCATTCTCATCGGGCATGGCGGCCATCAGCGCAATGCTGCTGAGCACGGCAGCATGCGGGAAGAACATCGTGTCGTCGCGCCATCTATTCGGCAACACCTACATGCTGCTTACCGACACTCTAAAGAGATTCGGCGTGGAGTGCCGCCTCACCGACCTCACCGACCCCGAGGCAGTGGAGAGCTGCACCGATGCCGACACCTGCTGCATATTCCTTGAGACAGTCACTAACCCACAGACCGAGGTGGCTGACGTGAAGGCACTCGCAGCCATTGCCCGCAAGCACGGCATACCTCTGATTGCCGACACTACGATGATACCGTTCACACAGTTCGACGGACGCGCTCTCGGTCTTGATTTCCAAGTGGTGTCCACTACAAAATATGTGTCGGGAGGAGCCACGAGCCTGGGTGGCGTAATCATAGATTACGGCAATTTCCCGGAGATATCGAGGCGTATCAAGAAAGAGTCGGTTTTCAATTTCGGAGGATACATGACTCCCCATGCCGCATATATGCAGACCCTCGGTCTGGAGACAATGCAGGTGCGCTACGACCGTCAGGCAGGATCGGCACTGAAAATCGCACGGCAGCTTGAATCTACTCCCGGTGTGGCTAAGGTAGGATATCCCGGACTGGAAAGTCATCCCCAGCACAAGCTTTTCACAGAACAGTACGGTGAGAAAGCAGGGGCAATGGTGACATTCGACCTTGAGAGCGAGGAGGCCTGCTATCGTTTCATCAACGCGCTCAAGCTCATCCACCGCGCCACCAACCTTTTCGACAACCGTAGCCTCGCCATACACCCGGCAAGCACCATATTCGGCAACCTCTCCGAAGAGGAGAAGGCAGCAATGGACGTGCTGCCCACAACCATACGTCTGTCGGTGGGACTCGAGGATCCCGACGACATTTATGCCGACATAGCGCAAGCATTAAGTGAATAGTGAAAAAAAAATGGGAAAATATAATTTTGACAAGATAATAGAGCGACGGGGAAGCGGTGCCATCAAGACAGATTTGCTTGAAGAGAGATTCGGACGCGCTGATTTACTGGCTGCCTGGGTGGCAGATATGGATTTCGAGACACCATCATTCGTGATGGACGCGCTAAAGAAGAGACTTGAGCATCCCATATTGGGCTATACCGCCGAGCCGGCCGACTACAAGCCATCAATCATAGACTGGGAGCACGAGCTCCACGGATGGCACATAGAACCAGAGTGGATCAGCTTCATTCCCGGCATAGTGAGGGGCATAGGCATGGTGGTCAACGTATTCACCAAGCCGGGTGATGATGTGGTGATAATGCCTCCGGTGTACCATCCTTTCCGTATCGTGCCGGAGGAGAATGGCAGGAATGTGGTGAACGTGCCTCTCATAGAGGATGCCGACCACCGCTATCACATGGATTTCGAAACTCTGGAACACTTAGACACCAATGGGGGATTGTTGATACTCTCCAACCCGCACAATCCCGGCGGACGCATGTGGACAGCTGATGAACTGCGCCGTCTCGCCGACATCTGCAAGCGCAAGCATCTGCTTGTGGTGTCGGATGAGATACATGCCGACATGGCGTTGTGGGGCAACCGCCATGTGCCGTTCGCATCGGTGAGCGAGGCAGCCGCAGCCAACAGCATCACCTTCTGCGCACCTTCGAAAACATTCAACATTCCCGGAATCGTGAGCTCGTTCGCAGTTGTACCGGACAAGGCGATTCGGGACCACTTCTACGGCTGGCTCACCGCCAATGAATTAGGCGAAGGCCCCATCTTCTCTTACATCGCCGCAATCGCCGCCTACCGTCACGGTGAGGAGTGGCGCAATGAAATGCTACGGTATGTGGAGAACAATATCCGCATTGTGGAGGAGTACTGCGAAAAACACCTGCCTGGAGTGAGAGCTTTGCGTCCCGATGCATCTTTCCTCGTATGGCTTGACTGCCGCGGACTCGGCCTTGATCATGATGCCCTAATCGACCTCTTCGTCAACAAGGCACACATCGCCCTCAACGACGGAGCCATGTTCGGCAAGGAAGGCGAAGGCCTGATGCGCCTAAACGTAGGCACGCCCCGCGCAGCCCTCACACAGGTGCTCGACCGCCTCGCTTCCGCATTGGCATAAATTTTGAATTCGCTGAATGACAATGGACTGGTTCGTGACCTTTTTTCAACATAATCCCCTGATACCCTTGTTCCTGACCCTGGGGCTCGGGTTCTGGCTCGGAAAACTGAAGATCGGGGGCTTCGCCTTAGGCTCTGTTGCCGCCACGCTTGTAGTGGGGGTGGTGATCGGGCAGATGAAAATCGTGATTCCCGACCTGACCAAGACGGTGTTCTTCCTCTTCTTCCTTTTCTCCATAGGTTACAGTGCCGGTCCGCAATTCTTCCGGGCGTTCAAGGACAGCAAGGGCATACGCATGGCAAGTTTCGCAGTGGTCGAGGCTCTCGTGTGCGCCGGTCTTGTCATTGCCGCAGCCCACATCATGGGTTACAGCAACGGTGTGGCGGCAGGACTGTACGCCGGATCGCAGACGGTGTCGGCTTGTCTGGGGATGCTTGCCGATACAGTGCGTGAGATGCCTTCAGACCCAGCTGTGCGTGAGCATATCCTCATGATCATACCGGCCTGCTACGCCGTGACATACGTGTTTGGCACCATCGGCACAGCCTGGTTCCTCTCCAATGTGGGTCCGTCGATGCTCGGCGGCTTGAAGAAAGTGAAGGAGGAGGTAGCTGCCATAGAGCAGGAAATGGATTCGACATCCACATCTCTTGCTCCGGGACTCATCAGGGCCCGCCGTCCCGTGAGTTTCCGCGCCTACGAGGCTGAGACCGACTTTTTCGACACTCCACGCACCCCGTTGGAAATTCAGCAGATGTATGCGAAGGCCGGCGTGAGAGTGATTGTAGAGAGGGCACGGATCGACGGAAAGATAGTTGAGCTGTCTCCTGAGATGAAGATAAAGAAAGGCGACACGATAGTGCTCGGTGGAAGAGCCTCCAACATCGTACGGCTGACGACACCTCCGGGTCCGGAAATCTCCGATCCCGAGCTGCTCAATTTCGGCGCCGAGCGCACTCCCACAACCATCGCCTCGGCAGATATTGACGGGATGACACTTGAGCTCCTTCTTAGTCAGGATTATATGGAGCGGGTGATGGTTGCATCAATCTCACGCAACGGTATGAGCCTACCGCTGAAAAACCAGACTGTACTCCACGCCGGTGACGTACTTATACTTATAGGCTGGCCTCGCGATGTAGACACCGCCGCCAATCACATAGGCTATGCCGACCGCGCCACCGACACCACCGATATGGTGTTCGTAGGCCTCGGAATTGCTGCCGGATGTATCATAGGTGCGCTATCGTTCAAGGTCAACGGCATACCGTTCGGTCTGGGCACAAGCGTCGGTGCGCTTATAGCAGGGCTGTCGCTCGGATGGCTCCGTTCACGCAAGCCATCGTTCGGGCATATCCCCTCATCTGTAGTCTGGCTATTCAACAACCTTGGCATCAATATGTTCATCGCCATACTCGGCATGACTGCAGGAGCAGCCCTTGTCACCGGACTGAAGGAAGCCGGTGTACTGATATTGCTCGTAGGCGCCATCCTCACAATACTGGGTCTGATGATCAACATATTCATTGCCCGTAGATTGTTCGGATTCAACCGTCCTGAGGTTCTCGGCTGTGTGGCAGGCGGCCGCCTTGCCGTCGCCGCCATAGGTGCCATCCAGGACACATTACAAAGCGATGTCCCCAACCTGGGTTACACCATCACCTACGCCGTGGCCAACGTCACCCTTGTCTTCTCAAGCCTCCTGGTGCTGTTCCTCTGCTGACACATGGTAAGCAAGTTCAAAGAAAATTATATACGTTAATCTGTTTTCTAATGGAACTCTCAATATATCTTCATATTTGAATCAATACGAGGCTGTTCCTAATCACTTGTCATGATTTATTTTCTAAATCCATCCATTCTAAATAAGGAGGTCTTTTCCTTTTATCATTCCATTTCGCTTCATAGTTTATTTCAAAAGTAATTTTCTTGCCCAATCTAATCAACCAATACAAACCATAATGTGGTGTAAATCCTAATTTTTGGATTTCACCTTTTGTTGCAAGAGTAGGCTTTACATCGTTATCTAATTCATATAGATACTTACGTTTCCCATTTACCAGCAATAAGTAAGGAGGCATGCATATAAGAGGATTATAGGCAGACCCATCAAGATTTGCGCGGAAATAAAAAAGAGATAATTTCTCGCATCGGGTCAATTGTTGCTCATTACGATAATATGCAACCAAAATATTATTTTTTCGTTGTACTACATCGTCTAATGCTCTACTAATACTTAACGCAACAGCCTTTGCCAATCTTGGAGGAACCGCATTCCCCACCATCTTGTATCCTGTTACAATATTCGAATAAAGGAATGTAAATGAATCTGGAAAAGACTGAATACGTGCACATTCCCTTACACTTAGCCTCCTATACAAATGTTCACAGCCCGGTTCAAAGATTCTTTTGTTGGAGGAGATATAACGCATAACCGGTGCTTGTGGATGAATCGGTGCATTTCTTGCCTGTGCCTGAATTGTAAACGATTGCTCCTCCCAAGTCCTTACACGATTTCTTGCCATATATTTATCGTCATAAACGCCCTGATACACATCGTGATTAGAAACTTGTGGAGTTGGCACAGCGTCATGTTCAGAAAAAAACACAGGAGTCTTAGAAATATCCCCTATAGCTTGCCACAAATTTACTTTTTCTTCCTCAGGAAGGGGGAAAGAGAAAGTACAATTAAGTTCAGATGAAATCCCCACAATAAATATTCTTTTTCTGTCCTGAGGTATCTTATAATCAGCCGCATTTAACACTGCATACGACACCTTATATCCAGACTCCTCCAGTTTCTTCACGAAACTCAAGAATACAGAAAGATGTTGGTGTGTCAACATTCCAAACACATTCTCTATTACGAAAAATTTTGGATGTTTCTTCCTGATAATCTCAACATACTTCAGAAAAAGCTGTCCTCTTTCATCGCCCAAACCTTTCCCCTTTCCACCAACACTCCAGGATTGACACGGAGGACCACCAATAAAACCATCACCGTAGGGTATATCATCGATTTCAATGTCTCTAATGTCTTTTTCACATAATACAGTTGTAGGATGATTTAATCTATAGGTTGCATGGATACTCTTATCAAACTCATTTGCCCACACGATGTCAAAACCAGCTTGCCTGAATCCCAGATCCAAACCACCACAACCAGAGAAAAAAGACACTACCTTCATTTTGATAGTTAATTATCAATTGATACCAATCTCTGCTAAGGTTTCTCTGATCCGGGAGGCAAGATGGTAGGCCAAATTTACGGGTACAGCATTCCCTATCATTTTGTATCCGTAGTTCAAATCTTGATAAATGAATTTATAATCATCAGGGAAACCCTGAATACGTGCAACCTCTCTAACTGACATCCTTCTGTACAAATGTTCCATACCTTTCACAAATACCTGACGATTAGGAGATTCCTTAATCATTTTTGGAGCCTGAGGATGGAGCTGACACTGTCGACCTGAAGCCTGAACTGTGAATGCCGGCTCATTCCAAGACCTGACTCGATTGCGCGACATATATATAGGAGAAAAGTCACCCACGAAATATTCATGATTGGCTATCTTGCAGTTCGCACCATTTGTCTTATTTCTAGGAAGAGCCGGAATTGCACTGTCTTTAAGATCCCAAATACAATCCCTTAGTACAGGTCTTGGCAAAATGGGATTCGGATATATAAATTCCTTTATATCCAAATCTTTTCGGAACCCGATATAAAATACCCTCTCCCTATCCTCCGCAACTTCAAAATCGTTAGCATTAAGCAATTTTAAAGACACGTTATAACCAGCATCATCAAATAGCCTAAGGAACTCCTTTACAGCTTCTTTGTGGCGCTTTGATAACATTCCAGAAACATTTTCAGCGACAAAGAAATAAGGTTTCTTTGCTTTTAATATCCTGATATATTCATAGAATAACTGTCCACGCTCATCATCAATACCTCTTAAAGCACCCCCCTCGCTCCACGACTGACAAGGAGGTCCGCCTATAATTCCATCGACCTCTACATTAAAGTCATCCGGCGAAATCCTTCTAATATCTCCCTCAATCAATTTGACCTCAGGAAAATTCGCTCTAAAAGTCGGACAAATATTTTTATCATACTCATTGGCCATGATTGTATCAAAACCAGCTTTTTGAAATCCCATATCAAGACCGCCCGCACCACTGAATAAACTTATCAAATTCATGACTGCCTCAATTTCATTGAAAAATATACTGAGTAAATAGAATCGGAGGATTACCCAGAAGCTTTATATCAAATTTCAGCGATCTCTCTACTTTTGTGCTAGCGTTATGTATACGGAATGAAATCTCCCATCCTCCATCCAAAATCATCTGTAAAGTGTTTGTGGAATCCTTTTTGAATTCCAATTCAACTATACGCGTAGGGTAATTGATCTTTGGAACAGAATATGCACTTTTATTACCCATATATGTCTTATTCAGTTCTCCCTTTATATTGAACGCCTTTACAACCACCAAATTATGTTGATCGTCTTTTATTATCTTATAAAATGGATACTTACCTATCAAATACTCAATTAATTTTTTTGGAACACCGTCATGCCTTACACAGATAGACAGCAATTCCCTCTTGAAGGCTGCAAGAAGGGGTATATAAACTTTCTCTTCTTTCAACTTTCCTAATTCATTCCAAGTCAACGAATTGGAAATACACTCTTCAATAAAAGAAAAAACAGGAGCAATATCGTTCCAATACGTAGAAGAGCAAGGACAACCCAGCCAAACATTTCCAAAATCGAGATCCCTCCCCAAACGAGAGTGTTTTACTGCATCATTATTATTTTTTGCAGAAAATCCAACTTCCCATATAGGGTTAGAATGTGTGAAAACGATATCTCTAACGTCTCCTCCCTCACCCGCTGAATCATCGTTCAATGCTATTTTTAATATATCATTTTCTCGACCTCTTGTTATTAAACCGGGTTCAATTTTTATCAAGGATGATATTGTATTGCAAGCTGCATTGTCGAATTTTTTTCTTTCTACTAAGGGAAATTCTTCATAATATTCCTTAGCTTTTTTTAAGGCCAAATTCTCCACCCAGTCAACAGACACCCCAATCGATTTAATATAATTATGATATTGTAAAGCAATCGCATACTCAAATGCCTTGCCATTTTTCACTTGTTGTCCTGAGGTTGCCATATAGTATATATTATATTGAAACCATCGTTCTTGTATTAAGGGACGGTCGTTCTACAATAAAGCACAAGCCCCCTTTGGAGGCTTGAATGCTTGTGTACCCCGAAGGAGAATCGAACTCCTATCTAAAGTTTAGGAAACTTCTATTCTATCCGTTGAACTATCGGGGCGGATTTGCGCTACAAAGTTAGCGCAAATTATCGAGATTTCAAAATTTTTTGTCAGTATGATAGCCAAACTGCTATCATACTGACTTTTAATGTTATTTGAAGAGGTGCTGCGCCATCTCGTTGAGGCCGCGGCGCCATGTGAGGAACTCATGGCCAGTGCCGTCCGATACATGTGCCTGGGCATTGTAGCCGACCGCCTTCAGGGCAGAGACAGCCTCGTTGACACGGTCGGGATTTTCCTTGCTGCCGCAGTTGATGAAGATATAGTCCACATTGTGACCTTTCAGCTCCTCCGGAGTGTAGACACCTCCGCTGAGGATACAATAGGAGCCGAATGTCTCCGGACGGGCGAGCGTTATGGCATGCGTCTCCATGCCGCCCATCGACAGACCCGACATCGCACGGTGTTTCTTATCGGCCTTTGTACGGAAATGAGTGTCGATGTAGGGCACGAGCTCATCAACGATCAATGTCTCGGCATTCTTCATGGCACGCTGGATGCCATCGCGGTCGCCGAACTTCACATCATTCGTGAGTCCGTAGGTCATCACCACGATCATCGGTTCCGCCTTGCCGTCGGCTATAAGGTTGTCCATGATCAGACCTGCCTTGCCCTGCACAGGCCATGACGTCTCGTTCTCACCCCAGCCATGCTGCAGGTAAAGCACAGGGTATTTCTTCTTTGGATTCTTATCGTATCCGGCGGGAGTATAGACGTAGGCTGGATGCATGGGTGATCCCACCTTGCTGGGGAACAGGATGCGCTGCACATTGCCGTGCTCGATGTCGGTGCGCTCAGCGAAGAGCTCCTTGTCGGAGGACGGCACCTCGACACCGCTCTGCCACGTGGTGCCACCAAAATAGGCGTTGGTGCCCGGGTCAAGCACACGTGCGCCATCAATCGACATCGTGTAGTAGTGGAATCCCTCGTCCTCGGGCACGAGAGTGGTGCCCACGAAGCTGCCGTCCTTCTGCTTGCGCAGCACTGTTCCACCCATTCCGCCGCCCAATCCGGCCGTGGCAATCACATAGCGTGCCTGGGGAGCATCGACACGGAAGCGCACATAGCCCTGGGAATTGACCTGAGGATAAGAGGCAGCCGGCTGACATGTCTCGCTGGGCACGAAATCCTCGATGATCTCAGCATTGTCGATGGCCGGGTCGAAATCACGGAGCACAAGATATACATTCTTCGGATTGTAGTTGAAATCGAAAAGCTGTGGATAGTTGTTTGGACCGAGCCATGAGTCGCGGTCGCTGAGGTTCCAGAAGGTCACACAGTCGACTTTGTCGGAATGCTTGCGGAGCAGACTGAAGAGACGGTGGTACATCGCTTCCTGCAGGAGCTTCTGGTCGGAGGATATGTTTGCACCCTCATTGCGGTTGAAACGCAGCTGTCCGCCCATCTCGTCATTGACACGTACGTCGAGCTCCGTGACGTGTATGTGGTCCACTATCTCAGAATATTTGGTGAGCGCAGCATCGATGTCCTCCTCCGAGGGGCCGTAGATGTTGTAATGTGCCTGCATGCCGATGCCGTCGATAGGCACCCCGTCGGCCTTGAGGGTCTTGACGAGATTATACAGGCGGTCGCGTTTCATGGGGTCGCACTCGTTGTAGTCGTTGATGAAGAGCAGAGCATTCGGATCGGCCTCGCGCGCGAACTCGAAAGCCTTGCGGATGTAGGAATCGTCGCCACATATCTTGTAGTAGAGCGACTCGCGCAAGGGATTGCGTGTCCAACGATCGTCGGTGATCACCTCGTTGACCACATCCCAGGCATACACCACGTCGGCATAACGCTTCATGATGGAGTCGGTGTGGGTCTTCATGCGCTTGAATAGCACATCCTTCGACACGAGGTTGTGGTTTTTGTCATAGAACATCCAGTCGCCGACCTGCGAATGCCACAGCAGGGTGTGGCCACGCATCTTCAAGCCATTGGCACGGCAGAAATCGGCTATGCTGTCGGCCTTCGCCCAGTCGAACACACCCTCTTCGGGCTCGGTCTCCACAAGCTTGAAAGCGTTCTCCGCAGTGATACTGTTGAATTCCTTGTTGATCAGGGCCATCTGCTCAGGGTCGGAGATATTGCGCATGTTCACAGCCACACCGATCTTGAAATAATCCTTGTAAGCATCCTTGAGACTCTTGTCAGGGTCAAGTGTAGGCTGTTTCGGACCGAACTGAGCCACTGCACCCAGTGAGGCTGCAAGAGATGTCAATACCGTCAATAAAATTTTTCTCATAAAAACGATAGTTATGTTTTGATTTTTTCCTCAATAATTATCATGGCATCCGATTGCGGATAGCATTGGCAAAGATAGCATCTTTTAATGAAATGACAAAACGAAAACTCAAATTTAGCTTCTAAGAAAATAAATCCCATGCAGAGCAGCAGAGATCTGTAAACCTCATTTTCGCTACGAACTCTATGCCGCTCCTATTGGATTTCGTCAAGGCGGATTTTTTAAACCTTTTGCAAGATTATTTTGTAAGATTGGAAGATAGTTCGTAAATTTGCATCAATATACACACCACAATGAAGATATTCTCACCTAACGAAGTCATAGAGATATTCAGGCACACCACGGAAGTCGACGGTGTGTCAATGATAGACATAGTGGACCGCGTCGGAAAAGGAGTGGCAGCCGAAGTGGAGGCACGCTCCACTACCGACACTCTTACAGTGGTTTTTGCCGGTTGGGGACCAAACGGTGCGTATGCGCTTTCGGCTGCCCGCCATCTGCTCGACAATGGCAAAGAACCTCTGATATTTCTCTTCAACATAGGCAACCGCATATCGGCCGACTGCGCCAATCAGAAGAAATTCCTGCTGAAGAAATATCCTGACGCCAAATTCTACGAGATAACCCAGAATTTCGACATACCCACGCTCAATAACAATTGCCTGGTGATTGACGGACTGTTCGGAATCGACCTCGACCGCCCGCTGCCGAGAAGTTTCGGCGTTCTGATGCAGTCCATCAACCAATCGGGCGCGACAATAGTGTCGATCGAGCTTCCGTCGGGACTCTTCAGCGTGTGGAACACCAACAACTCCACCTCGCGCGACATAATCCACGCCACAGTGACACTGGCAGTGGAATTTCCTCCCCTCGCTTATTTCATGGAAGAGAATATTCCGCTGATAGGCGAATGGAAGATCCTTGATGTGGGGCTCAGCCGGGAGGCGATAAAAAAATCGTCCCACACTTTTTACCTCATCACACACCGGGACATAAAACATATACTGCGACCCCGCAAGAAGGGAGCCTCAAAGAACGAATATGGCTCGGCCCTTCTTATCTCCGGCTCCTACGGAATGATGGGAGCGGCTGTGTTGGCAGCCAAGGGCTGTCTTCGCGCCGGAGCAGGAAAAGTGTTCAGCTATGCGCCCCAGTGCGGCAACATAGTGATGCAGACAGCTGTGCCATGCGCTATGTTCGTGCCGGATGCCGGCGAGAAGACCATAACACGCATCATCCCCGACCGCGAGTACCAGGCTATCGGAATCGGTCCGGGCCTGGGAGTGAACGCGTCCACCATATCCGCGCTTGAAGGCTTCCTGAAGCTTTGCAGCGCCAAACGCCATCCCCTGGTGATTGATGCCGACGCCCTCAATTGCATAGCCGAACGTCCAATCATGATGAACTATGTGCCGCCGCTGTCGGTGCTGACTCCCCACTCCGGAGAGTTCGACCGTATATTCGGCGCACAGCCATCGGCCGAGGCGCGCCTGCGCAAAGCTATCGAGATAGCCGCCTACCACAATATCATCCTCGTGCTGAAAGGCCACTACACCGCCGTAGTGCGTCCGGATGGGAAAGTGCAGATAAATTCATCCGGGACTCCCGCACTCGCCACACCGGGAAGCGGCGATGTTCTCACCGGCGTGATAACCTCACTCATAGCCCAAGGCTATACCCCAGAGACATCAGCAATCATCGGCGTTTATGTCCACGGCATGGCGGGCCAGATCGCGGAGGATAAGCACGGCGAGTACGGTGTGACAGCTTCCGACATTGCCGACAATATCGGTAAATCCATCAAGACTATAATGGGATAACACGACATGAAACGATTTGCGACCATAGCTCTTGCAACAATCATGACTATCGGCGTCTACGCTCAACGCGCCACCAAACTTACAGCATCGAAAGCCAACGATTTCGGAGTGGCATACACTCTGCCCAAGACAGCGTTCGACATAGTGATTGAAGCTGAAATCACAGAACGTCAGCCCGGAGAGTTCACCAACTATTCGATGCTCTACCTCAACGCAGCCAATGCCATAAAGGCTCCCTCATACTCCACCACAGTGAAAAGCGTGACCATCGTCCCCCGTGGCATTCCTGACGAGGACAACCGCTGGATGACTGAGTTCAAAGGTTCCGGGGTCACTTACATGATGATAGACGATGCCGGCGTACCCGTCGCCATCAACACCGAGGATGTGGCGACACGAGAGACGCCTGTCCTTCCCAAACCGCAGGCGGCCACCCCCACCCCACTTGAAACCGAGGCAGCCACACAGGCAGTGACACAGGAAATGACAATCAGCACCTCCACCAACAAACGTGCCCAACTCGCTTCACAGCGCATCTTCGAGCTGCGCGACACTCGCAGCGACCTTATCTCGGGCAATGCCGAAAACACTCCGCCAGACGGACGATCGATGCAGCTCATGCTTGACAATCTGTCGGCCCAGGAGGCGGCGCTGACTGCAATGTTCATCGGCACGGAGAAGAAATGGACCGATGTACGCACCGTCACATATATACCCACGGAGGACAACCGTGAGACACGCGAAGTGATAGCCCGTATCTCTCCTATATCAGGAATAGTTGAAGCCGATGATCTCTCAGGCATGCCGGTATATCTCGCCATCAACGTGTTGAGCGATGGTGAAATACCGAAGGACGATAATGGCGCGCCCAAAAAGGCGCCTAAGGATGGACTGGCCTACAACATCCCGGGCACGATGCAACTCACCGTGACGTTCGATGGGAAACAGGTGTACGAGGGACAGTTCGAGACCGCGCAGTTCGGCAACACATTCTTTCTCGATCCCAAGATCTTTTCCGACAAGAAGAAACCGGTGTTCGTGACATTCAACCCCACAACTGGAGGCATCACACAAATCGGTACGACAGCACAATAAGTTAGGTGATAGGTTATAGTGAATAGTGAACAAGTGGATGATGAATCTGCTTGAAATTCTATTCACTATTACTTATTCGTACTTATTCACTATTACTTATTACCTCATAACGTTTATACTATTGATGAGAATGAGAGCGAAGAAAATTATTTTCGCGTTTATGGCTACCGGCAGTTCCCTGTGTGCCATGTCGCAGGAAGCTGCCGATATAGCTGCAAGACTCACCGGACTGCCCGAATATCTTTCCAAGGCGCATTTTGAAGTACTGCTTCCCCAGTCGACCGATCCGGTGGAATACGATGTAATGCTTCAAAGCCATGCCACTCCGGCCGACACTTTATCACCATGCAAATATGTGATAACATGGAGTACGCTCACAGCAGCAAAGCCTACAGAAGGGTTTTCAGCCTACTACGACGGCAACCACTACAGATACCGCAACCATCGCCTGCAGGAATATCACGCACAGGCTTCCACGGATGCATTCATGCCCAACGGACCGGAATACCGCAGCAAGAGCGGAGTTCAAGCCACAGCCCAGTTCGCCGACCTCCTGCCACAGTTTTTAGGTCAACGAATACAGGAGATGACGCAGGATCCATCGTATGTGTTCAACGTGCACCCCGATACACTCATAAGCGGCGTGCGTCGCACAGCTATCGACGGTACGAAACGCAGCAACGGATATGACGTGATGAGATACATCTATGTGTTCGACCGAGACACATTCCTCCCGGTAAAGACTGAGATAGAGAACAGTCCGGGCTCGATAAGCGAACAGATAGTCACAATCTCCTACTCCTTTCCCGACGAGGACACACGCAAGATGGATATTACGGAAGAAGGACTGATGGATAGGTGGCCCGAAATATTCGAACGATACAGGGAAAACACGTTCCGGTCGGAAAATCTCGTGAACACCATGCTTCCAACTTTTGCCTGCCAGACCCTTGATGGATCGAACAGGTACACACATAATGTAAACGAAAAATTCAGTTCTCCGGTGATTCTTGTCGCTCTTGACCCCAATGTGGCCACGACCCAACAGACCATCGCGGCAGTGCGTGAAGCTGTGGATATGGTTCCAATGGAGCTCCAGGTGCTATGGGCATTCGGCTCCAACCGGGCAGAAGATATTTCCGAACTCTTAGGAGAACTACGTCCGGGCGAAACGGCTCTGGTTTCCGCCAACTCCCTGCTGCGCAACTGCGGCATCACCTTATATCCGACCATAATTTTGGCAGATAGCTCATCAAAAGTGACGGATGTCATTCCCGGATTCAACAAAGACACAGGTATGGTTGTTTTACAAAAGACGATGCTCCTGAAATGAGTGCGTCGTCAGAACAACAGAATAGAAGAATAAATAATGATTAAATTAACATAATAATGGAAACAACACATTTTCAAGGTGCACCTTGCCACACATACGGCGAGCTACCTGCAGTAGGAACCAAGGCACCGGCATTCGACCTCGTAAGCCGCGACCTCACACAAGTAAGAAACACTGATTTTCCTAACAAGAGAATCGTGCTCAACGTGTTCCCCAGTCTCGACACACCGGTATGCGCAGCAAGCGTACGTCGATTCAACAAGGAAGCAGCCGAACTCGACAACACCGTAGTGATCTGCGTGTCGATGGATCTCCCGTTTGCTGCAGCAAGGTTCTGCAGTGCAGAGGGAATAGACAATTGCATCGTGGCATCGGCATTCCGCGCTCCCGAATTTGCCCAGAAATATGGTCTGCAGATAGTCGACGGCCCTCTCGCCGGCCTTCTTGCCCGCGCGGTGATCATAATCGACGAACGTGGCAACGTGGTTTACCGTGAGCTCGTACCCGAAATCACGAACGAACCTGACTACGCAGCTGCAATTGATGTACTGAAGAACGTTAAATAAATATCTCTCATAGTTGAATTGAAAGCGGTCAACTCCGGAAGGAGCTGACCGCTTTTAATTTTATCAAGTCAGTAAGTCAGATTACTGATTGAGCTTGAACTGCACGGGAAGGATGTATGTAACCTTAACGGGCTGACCGTTGTTACGTCCGGGGTTCCATTTCGGCATCGCCTTAACCACACGCAAAGCCTCTTTATCAAGAGCGGGGTGGCGACCACGCACTACCTTCACATTCTCGATAGCACCGGTCTTCGAAACCACGAATTCTACAGTTACACGACCCTGGGCACCTTCCTCAGCGGCTGCTGCGGGATACTGCAGGTGTTCACCGATCCACTTGTACATAGCCTCAACACCACCGGGGAATTCAGGCTGCTGCTGTACGTTGGCTGTGGTATAAATAATATTATCCTCTTTGGGAGCGGGCTTCTCCTCGACGATAACCACTTCTTCCTGCACGGTTTTCTTGGTAAGGTCGTCGACACCGTCGGATACGTCGATTGCACCCATCTGACGGTTATCTTCCTTCAGCTCGTCCTGAGTCTTCACCTCATTCACCACTTCCTCATCCTTTACGATATCGATAGCAGTGTTCTGGATCGAGTTGGCCACTTCTTCCTTAGGCATTTCGATTTTTTCCTCGGGAATCTCAGGAATCTCCTCCACTTCCTCCTCTTCAATCTCGTCATCCGGATTGTAGAGTGAAAGCTGCTCCTGGTCGATACCCACATTGGTTTCCTCTTCAGCCTTTGAGAACACACCATTCACGGCCAGGATAAGACCGATGAAAATGAGGGCTAATATTATGAGCACGATTATCACTGCCTTATTGTGGCGGGCAGTAGAGGTGGCTCGCATCTGATATGCGCCATACTCTTTGTTTTTTCCATCAA
>CAYZPI010000023.1:0-36631 GCA_964480085.1 uncultured Bacteroides sp.
AGTCGACGTCCACGCCGTAGGCGGGGCGGTTGGTGGTGTCGTACACCATCACCACGGGTGCGGTCACGGGGAACTTGTTGAGGTCGTATGTCACGGTGAAGGTGCGGTCGAGCATTGGCTGCCACCTTGCGTCTGTGCCCTCGTTGTTGTTGTAGCACACGGTGATCTCTGCGTAGCGGAAGAGCTCCTCGGGTACGGTGTATGTGAATGTCACTCGTGCGTCTGTGATCTTGCCTGATGCTGCGGAGGGAGCGGCGGGCTCGTCGTCTGTCGCGGAGCAGGAGGTGAATGCGAATCCCATTACGATTGCCAGGATGAAAAGCTGGAACTTGTAGGCTGCGGATGTTGCGATAGTCTTCATAATTTCGGATTTTTTGATAGTTTGTAATGTCGTTTTCTTGCTGTTGCTGTCGTTTGACATTACAAAGGTATGGCGCGAAAATCCGGATGCAAAATCCTAATTGCAAACAAATGTTAATGCAATCTCTACCACTGAAAATAATTTATAACACTCTAATATATAATATATTACCCATCTATTCAACCATTACAACACTTATACAAAGCCAACAAAATTACAGTCTACGACAGCTCTCTGTAACAATCTCGGGGCGAATCCTCCCTGTCATTCCTGAATCGTGGAGAGCGACCAGGCGTGCAGCAATGGAATTTAGCTTCTGAGCGTAAGAATATTTCATTTCTCTTTTTTGAGAATCATGCTCATGGGGGGCTATCAATAATAATCTGCCTGTGGCCATCAAGTCGAATTCATAACCTGAGGCGGATTGTCTCTCTGCGAAACCGTTCTCACAAATGCGTATGTAGCAACCGCCTTCTTCTATGGCATGATTACGGATTTCCTTTTCTTTAGGGTGGATGAACGGCGATACCGGTATTTCCCCATTGTCGATTTTGGTTTTGCACTCCTTCTGATATGCTTCACTTTCTGTTTCGCTCCATTTCCGATGATGTTTTACCGCGAAAAGAAGAGGCTCTTTCAATAGCATTATGTTGCCTTTGGCACAAAATTCATCATCCCCAATCTTTATTATCCAACGGAGTAGCAGAAAATCCGGGAATTTTTTCTTAAACAGATAGCGTCGAGGATTTTCATTTACATAATGCTTCTGCTTCTCCCACTGCTCTTGATTGTATGCAATTCTGTCATTGAATCCTTTGGTGAATACCGGTTCCATATTTCCGGGGCGGAGATGATCGGGCAATGCAGCATGCCGGAGTCTTGAGACAATTCCTTTAAGACCTGAGATTGCAAGGCTGAGGCCATTGGGAAGATATTCTCTTACATTTATGCATAGGTGGATATGGTCGGGCATAATGACAAATTCACACAATTCAATCTGATTGAATTTTTCCCGCCAGATTTCCAAAGCCTCGATAATGAAATTACCGGTAGGAGAAATTATGGGATGTGGAGCTTTCTCGCCTTCGGTAAGGCTGATGTCTCCTTCTATTCTTGAGAAAGCCGGGATTGACGGATTTTTGAGTGCCGTGATTAAATACCTGGCCGGTCGGCGATAATCATGATGGCGGGCGCGTCTATTGTAATTCGGATGATCAGGGCGCCGGAGAAAGGGATTGTTCTCTAATTTATTCATGATTCACCATATATGCCATCTGTGGCATGGCACAAATTTAGCATATTATTCTCGTAAATCAATGGCTTTTCCAATAATTTTTCAGAAGCAGCATTTTTAATGCGCTCATTTCAATCGCGCCACCATAGGCCATAGTGGCGCGATTGAGGTGAGCGTATCTGAGATTTATTTCACCACATCGCTGCCGGCCATGGAGCGGAGGGTGTAGTAGAGGGTCCAGAAGGTGCGCACAGCCGAGATATGGGAGCGCATGGCGGTGTCCTTCTCGGAGAGGGCTACATTGAGGTCGAGTATGGTGTTGCGGCCGGAGATGTACATCCGCCGGGCTATCTCGTAGCGGTGGGAGGCCAGACGGCTGGTGCGCATCGCCACATCCACCTTGCGGGGCTGCATGTTGAGCTGCATCACCAGCTTGGTGATGTTCTGGCGGAAATCGGTGATGCCCTGCTGGGCCTGTGTGTCGGTGAGGTCGAGCTGCGACTGAGCCACCTTCACCTGTCCCTTGCCCCTGCCCCAGTCGAGGATGGGCAGGGCGAGGGTGAGGCTCACATACTCCTGATGCAGCGGATGCGTGTAGCTCTCATGGATGGTGTGGGCGGTCTGAGACAGGCCGAACTGCATATACAGCTCGGCGCGCAGTCCGGCATTCGCCCGTGCCTGCGCCACACGGCTGGCACTCTCCAGCCGCATGCGCCGGTAATAGTCGGGGTCGGAGCCATGCTCCATAGCCATCTCCATGGCGCGGTCCACGGAAATATCCACCTGCGGCACATCGCCGGGAAGCACCAGCGAGAACACCGGCATGGTCTCCAGCCCCAGGTAGGAGGCAAGGAGCTGCGACTGCTCCTCGACCCTCACCTCAGCATCCATGCAAGCCGTCTCTTCGTTCAGGCGGTTGATCTCAAGCTGCAGCTTGTCGTTCTCGTTGATGGTGCCTATGCGGTAGCGTCCCTCAGCCATGCGGTAGAGGGTGTCGGCCGAGGCGAAATTGAGCCTCGCCATCTCCAGGTCGGTCTGCGCCTCGAAGAGATTGAAGAAATACTGGCATGCGCGGGCCGCCACAAGCTCCATCGCCTCGTCGTAGTTCTTCCGTGCCTCGCTGTATCTGAGCGGTTCGATCTTCCGGTCCCATTTCAGCGAATTGTAGCCGAAAAGGCTCTGTTGATAGCCCACTGTGAGCGGCACGCTGCTGTATGACGTGCTGCGGGCCTCGAATTCGTCAAGCCTCACCAGCGATGACCTCAGGAACAAAGAGCCCCCGGTGAGGGTGACATTCTGCCGCAGCGTCAGCGACAGGTCGGTGCTCAGTTGATTCTGCTTCACGAAGGCGCTCGTGCCGTCGCCCAGGGTGATCTTGTTGATCTGCCGGTTGAGATCCGGCGATGAATTTAGCGTGAGCGATGGCAGATAATTGGCCTTGTAGTACTTGTACTGCCATTCGGCGGCGAGATAGGCATGCCGGGCGCTCTGCGCCGCCGGCGACTGCGCCTGCGCCCTGACAATCACATCGTCGAGCGACAGACGCAAGGAATCCGCGCCACTTGCACCAAATGCGCACGCGAGCATGGAGACCACTGCCGCCAGATTCCGATGGAACCACCCGGAGACAAACTGCCTCGCTTCAATTCCTGAATTTTTCATTTTTTCATTCTTCATTTTTCATTTTTCATTCTTTCAGGTATTCCGCCGGATCCACGCGCATCACGTCGCGTATCCTCCATGCGAGGGTGAGCACCACGATCACAGCCATTATGAGCACGGCTATGGCATACGCTATCCACTTATGCCCGATGTAGGGAGGAATCACGTCCTGCGTGCTGATTGTGAGGCACAGCGCGAACGACAGCAGCACGCTTATGCTGAATATCACGACGTAGGACCGAGAAAACAGTGCGCGTATGTCGCCGGTACGGGCTCCGTTGATCTTCCTTAGCGCCATCTCCTTGCGCCGGCGACGCGTGTCGAGCGCCACACCGGCATATATTCCAGCCACCGTCGTTACCACACTTATTACCGAGATCACCAGCAGAAGGAATATCATTCCGTTTATAGCAATGTATTCCGAGGCCATATTATTGAAGAACTTCACAACCTTGATATCGATACGCGAAGGGAACATCTCATGGATGATTTTCTCAAGAGCCGCACGGGTCTCGTCCTCCCTTCCGGGCTTCGACACTATCACCTTCTCCCTGAGCCATGCATCGTCCAAGGTATTATCAGTGATTATTGCATCCGCCTCATCTCCTCTCGAGAACGGGAGCTTACCGTAGGTGCCGTATACCTCATACACCTCTCCCCATTTCTCGACAGTGAGTCCATCCCAACGTCCTTTTTCCTCCAGAGCCTTCCTGAACGATTCCGACACCACGATATTCCGGTCAGGATCGGCATCCGGATTGAGCACATCGACATCCACGCCATAGAAATCGGTGACATCGCTGTCGTGCTGAGAGTACATCGTAGCCCCTATATAATCCCTGATGACACCATCGACCTCCTGTCCAACATTGAGAACCATCCTTGACCTTTCCATGGGTACTACCTTTTCCACTGATTCCAACCGGCGCGCCTTGTCCATGAATTCCGTCTGCAAGTCACGTTCTTCCAATATGTTGGAATTGAAATTCACCTGGAAGCATCTATTGATAAGTTGATCATCCGCCGGAATCCCGAAATACTCGCGCAGATCATTCCTCGACATTCCTGCCACGACCGCCATCCACATCAGCACCATGCTTATGGTAAGCTGGAACGTGATGCCGACATTGCGCAGGCGGTGTTTGGGCATAGGACGCATCTGCAATGCAAGTCCCTGGCGGTTTCTCTTGATGTGGCGTACAGCCAAAATCATGGCTGCCAGACTTATGATGAGAATGCCGGCGAACGCCTCAAAGGTAATCCTGTACATCTTATCAAAGAAAAACCAATAATAGCCAAACACGGTCTCGTATTCGCCCATTGCGATTGTCTCAAGCGATGTGCTCAGCAACAACGACAGAAGTAGTGCCGCCGTAAGAATGATAATGATGTCCAGACAGAATGTGATGTACAGCGACCCTGCTTTCGCCCCAAGCGAAGTGCGGAGCGCGATCTCGCGTTGCCGCGCCTTGGCAAGCTGAATCTGCTGCCGGAGATAGTTGACCACGGATACGAGCACAAACGCGAGGAGGAACATCAGGATACAGGCTGCCACCAGTTGGATTTCTTCATTATCAGCGCCGAAATGATCCTTGAATGTAGTAACCCGGGATTCTTTGTCCGGCAACAAGGCGGTCAATTCCTTTTTCAGATCGTCCGGTGTCATGCCTTCGTTCAGCACTGCCATGATTTCCCCGTAGCCGGCATTGCCACGCTCCTCCTGTATGGGTAAAAACAGCCCGTACCTCGTGGTGAGATTATCGACCGGATCTATAACATCCACCACAAAGAAATCCTTGGTCTTATTCTCCTCCGATCCGTCACCTATCCACGATAAATACTTGACGCTCACCTTCGCTCCCGCCGGCGGCCGGTTGCCGAAAAGCTTTTCGGCAAGGGGTTTGGTAAGGACAACTCCGTCGGCCGGCAGATCATTGCATAAGCCTGAATGTAGGATGGATTCGTAGCCCATGATTCTCAGGTAATCGTCCTTCACCTCATCGGAAACAGCTATCATTGAGCTTGCGTCAGCCTCACCTTTGTAGGCTGTGACCATGAGAAGCATGCCGCCGGCATATCTCGGATATAATTTCCCTGTGGAAAGAAATTGATGACTGTCCATTGCGTCGTATTCTTCCAGAGTAAAATATCTCGCTCCGTCGCCCACGCAGCGTATCAGTACGGTGCGGTCGGCATGCGGCTGTGAGAAGATTGCAAGCGGGCCCACTCTCGACAGGAGGGATGCGCCTATGGCCAGAAGCGTCAGGCTCACCGCTATGGCGCATACGTTCACCACGTTCTGCACCTTGTATTTAAGGATGTTGCGTATGGCTACCTTAAGATAATGTATTATCATGTCAGTGAAAAGTAAATAATGAATAATAGTGATGCGCGAAGCGCCTACATCTCCAGCTGCGACACGATATGGCCGTCGAACAGCTTTATGATGCGGTTGGCGAACGATGCGTCGTGCTGCGAGTGGGTCACCATCACTATCGTGGTGCCCTCGCGATGGAGCTCGGCGAGCAGCTGCATCACCTCGTTGCCGTTCTTCGAGTCGAGATTACCCGTAGGCTCGTCGGCGAGGATTATCTTCGGACCGGCGATCACGGCGCGCGCTATGGCCACACGCTGCTGCTGGCCGCCGGACAGCTGTGCAGGATAATGCCTGGCGCGGTGGGATATGTCCATACGCTCCATAGCTTTCTTCACCTTCTCGCGGCGTTCCTTCTTAGGGATACCCATGTAGAGCAGCGGCAGCTCGATGTTCTCCTCCACGGTGAGCTCGTCGATGAGGTTGAAACTCTGGAACACGAATCCGATCACACCCTTGCGCAGGTCGATACGATCGTTCTCCTTCAGCGTGCTCACATCCTTGCCGGCAAGCAGATATTTGCCTTCGGTCGGCGTGTCGAGCAGACCGAGGATATTCAGCAGCGTGGATTTCCCGCAGCCCGAAGGCCCCATCACTGCCACGAACTCACCTTCCTTCACATTCAGCGTCACCTCGTTGAGGGCGCGTGTCTCTACCTCGTCGGTACGGAACACTTTCTTGATATTCTCTACCTTTATCATAGCTTTTTGATTTTAATATTTTACTGTTTGATTATTATCTCGTCGGCGGAGCCGAAGCGGTCGTAGCCGCTCACTATCACACGGTCGCCGGCACTGAGGCCGGACATCACCTCATACTGCTGCGGATTCTGCCTACCGAGCACGATCTCCGTCTTCACTGCCTTCCCGCCGTCGGGCGAGAGGCGGTAGATCCATTTTCCGTTGGTGAAAGTGTAGAAATCACCGCGAGGTATCACCAGTGTCGATTCTGGCTGTCCCAGCTCAATCTGCACCCGGAAACTCTTGCCTATCCTCACCGTGCGGGGCTTCTCGCCGGTGAACACCAGCTCCACCTTGAAATTGCGGTCGGTGATCTCAGGCACCACCTTGCTCACCTTCAGCGGAAACCGCTCGTTCTTGAGCACTACCGATGCCGGCAGTCCGCTCGACAGGCGGTCGATATAATATTCATTGACGGTGGCGTGAATCTTATAGTCGCTCAGCACCTTGATCTCGCATACACCGCCTCCGGCCGCTACCTGCTGTCCGGGCGTGACGCTGAGATAGCTGAGCTGTCCGGCCACGGGAGCCAGCACACACAGCCCGTCGAAGCGCGAGAGGGCGCGGTCGCGCCTGGTAGCGGCGCGGCGCAGGTCGTCGCCGAGCATCTCGCGGCGGAGCACCGTTGCGGCCGAATCGTGGCGAAGGCTCTGCATCTGCAGTTCCGTCTTATGCCGGCGGTAGGAGTATTCATTCTCCGCTATCTCTATCTCCGCCTTGCTCTTCATGCCCATGTCGAACTCCTCGCGGGCGATGCGCAGCTTGTCGTCGAGGTTGCCCATTTCGTAGGAGGCATCAAGAGCCTGCTGCTGCAGGGTGAGTGTTTTCTGGCTCATCTCTATCTCCTGCTCCCTGTATTGCCTTTGACGGCTCTCGTACTCGTCGAGCTCGTCGCTGACGCTCCGCATCAGCTCGGGATTCTTCAGCACCAGGATGGTGTCGCCGGCATTAAGCATCGCGCCTTCGCTCGCCACAATCCTGTCGACGAATCCGGCCTCCATGGCGTTGACCTTCACTGTCATTATCGGATGCACGATTCCCTCGACATCCACATATTCGAGAAAGTCGCAGTCGTCAACAGCGGCGATCGTCACACTGTCGGCATCAATCCGCACGCTGCCCGATCGTATGAGCAGAATCACGGTGTAGATGACAAGGCATATCATGACTGCGCCGGCTATCAGATGGTAGCGGTAGCGCACGTACCAGGGTCGGGGTTTGAGGGCAATATCCATTTTATCGTTTTTTTACAGTTATTTGCCCTCATATACCACAATCATCGTGCCAAAAATGTAAAATCCTGTATATCAATTCAATGACTCTTTCGGTCAACCCAAAAATATGTGCGAAACCGCACACCCGAAGTGCGATTCCGCATCTACCTTTATGGCTCATTCAGCAAGGGAACATATACGGCCGATAGTGATATCAAAAAGGGAATACTGATATAGCTTCCGGTTGCAATCAGCCGTCGGGATAATTGGGAAAAGAAATATGCCGTGTAATCTGGGGTGCGAGGAAAAAAATTCTTTTGGGAAATGACAGAAGGATTATAATTATTTTGTATTTTTGCGGAAAATTCGAAGTTGTACTTAAAATTTTCCGAAGTATGGATGCATATATTCCCAGAATCCTGAATCGGAAATTGAATAAAAGGGGAGCCGTGTTTGAGAATCTTGCAATGGCCGAACTGCTTAAAAGCCGATACAACAGGGGACTTGACCCGAATTTATATTTCTATCGTGAAAAATCCGGTCGGGAGGTGGATGCGCTGATGCTCGAAGGAGGCTTCTCGTCAAGATGGAACAAAGCATGGCGTAGGAGTGGGAATGTCTCGCAAAAAAATACTAACTTTGCACTTTCAAA
Organism: uncultured Bacteroides sp.; assembly: GCA_964480085.1. Classification (GTDB taxonomy): domain Bacteria; phylum Bacteroidota; class Bacteroidia; order Bacteroidales; family Muribaculaceae; genus CAG-873. The sequence goes on from CAYZPI010000023.1 coordinate 8,238, forward strand.
AGTTAGGATATGAGATTTGACGAATTCGACCTTCACGACGATGTGCTCGACGCGCTCGATGCCATGCGTTTCAGCGAGTGCACACCCATTCAGGAAAAAGCCATACCCGCGGCTCTCGATGGACGCGACCTCATAGCCGTGGCGCAGACCGGCACCGGAAAGACGGCCGCCTACCTGCTGCCCGTGCTCGACCGCATGGCCGACGGCAATTTCCCGGAAGACGCCATCAACTGCATCGTGATGGCTCCCACCCGCGAACTCGCCATGCAGATCGACCGCCAGCTTGAGGGTTTCAGCTATTTCCTTGGCCTCAGCACCGTGGCCATATACGGCGGCACCGACGGTCCGACATTCGCCCGCCAGCAGCAAGGGCTCAAGATGGGCGCCGACATTGTGGTGTGCACCCCCGGGCGCCTTCTGGCGCACATGGAGATGGGGTATGTGGATCTTTCGCACGTGTCGTTCTTCATCCTTGACGAGGCCGACCGGATGCTCGACATGGGTTTTTTCGACGATATTATGCAAGTGGTGAGCCGGCTGCCTAAGCAGCGGCAAACCATGCTCTTCTCCGCCACCATGCCTCCGCGCATAGTGAAGCTTGCCCAGAGCATCCTCACCGATCCGGTGGAGATAAAGATAGCCGTGAGCCGTCCGGCCGACAAGATCCACCAGTCGGTGGCCTTCTGCAGCGAGCAGGGCAAGGAAGGCATATTGCGACAGCTGCTTGCCTCCGAAGAGGCAAAGCGCGTGATAGTGTTCGCCTCGTCCAAGCTAAAGGTCAGACAGCTGGCACGTGACCTGCGTGGACAGAAAAAGAAAATCGGCGAGATGCATTCCGACCTTGATCAGGACAGGCGTGAAGAGGTGATGCTCGATTTCAAGAACGGACGCATCAACGTATTGGTGGCCACAGATATCGTGGCGAGGGGCATCGACATTGACGATATCACCATGGTGATCAACTACGATGTGCCCCACGATGCCGAGGACTACGTGCACCGCATCGGACGCACCGCAAGGGCCGAGGCCGACGGCGCGGCTGTGACGCTGGTGAGCGACCGTGAAAAACGCCGCTGGAATGCTATCGAGCGCTTCCTCGGCAAACCTGTGGAGCGACACCCCTTGAGCAGGCAGAAAGGGGCATCCGAAACGGAAAAGAATAAGGACAAGTCGAAGGACAAGACAAAAGAATCTCCCGATAATACGCCGAAAGACAAGCTGAAAAATGACGGGAAGCGGTGCAAGAAACACGGCAGCGGGAGAAAGGAAAAGCCGGTTGAGGATGGCTCGGCCCCCGAAGCAAAAAAGCCTGACCGCAAAAAGCACAAATGGCATCACAGACGGAAGAAGAACCCGCAGGCGCCCACCGATGCAGCATCCGGACAGGACTGACACTACCCTTAGATCTGATGAACCGATGAAAAAAATCCTGACAATTCTCTTTCTGCTGGCTATTGTCAGCCCCTTTGCTGCCACCGCCGACGGCTGGATCCGCATCAACCAGCTGGGCTATCTGCCAACATCGCTCAAGACGGCCGTTCTCATAAGCGAAGAACCTGTGGATGTGGCGGAGTTCGAGATAGTCGATGCATTCACCGACCGGCCCGCAGCCACCTTATCCTCTGTAACAGAGACCTGTCCTTATGGCAACATGAAAGCGGTCTATCGCTTGAAATTCGGCGATTTCGACCAACCGGGTACATATTACCTGCGTTGTGGCGACATAAAGTCACCGGTGTTTCCAATCAACCGCCATGTGTACGACGGAGCCGCCGACCACCTGCTCAACTATATGCGCCAGCAGCGTTGCGGCTACAACCCGTTCCTGGACGATTCATGCCACCAGCATGACGCATACATCGAATTTCATCCTGAACTCGATGGGCAGCACATAGATGTGCGCGGAGGATGGCACGATGCAGGCGACTACCTGCAATACACCACCACTTCGGCCAACGCCATCTACCAGATGATGCTGGCCTACAGTGAGAAGCCCGAATCGTTCGGCGATGCATTCAACGCCGACGGCCGTCCCGGAGCCAACGGCATACCCGACATCATCGACGAGGTGAAATGGGGCATGGACTGGCTATGCCGGATGAATCCGGCACCGGGGCTATATTTCAACCAGATAGCCGACGACCGCGACCATGTGGGGCTGCATCTTCCGGCAGATGACAAAGTGGATTACGGCTACGGTCCGGGTACCGGCCGGCCTGTATATTTCGTCAGCGGCAAACCTCAGCCCCGCGGCAAGTTCGAAAACGCCACCACGGGCAAGGCAAGCACGGTGGGCAAGTTCGCATCGTGTTTCGCCTTAGGTAGCCGGGTGCTGAAGGATTTCTACCCCGAATATGCCGACTCGCTGGCCCTGCGTGCTGTCCCTGCCTACGAAGAGGGCGTGAAATATCCCGGAGTGTGCCAGACAGCATCGATCAAATCGCCATACATCTATGAGGAGGACAACTGGACCGACGACATGGAGCTCGCGGCCATTGAGCTGTACAAATCCACAGGCGACCGCAAATATCTGAAGGCGGCCGTCGAATACGGACGCCGCGAACCTGTCACACCGTGGATGGGAGCCGACAGCGCACGACACTACCAGTGGTATCCGTTCATGAACGCCGGCCACTACCATCTGGCCTCCCTGGGCGAAGGACGAGTGTCGGACGAATTCACGCGCAATATGCGGGCCGGACTTCAGCGCACCTACGAAAAAGCCCAGGGCACTACCTTCCTGCACGGTATCCCCTATATATGGTGCTCAAACAACCTCACCGCCGCCATGCTCACCCAGGCCCGCCTCTACCGTGAGCTCACCGGTGATGAGCAATACGCCGAAATGGAAATGGCCATGCTCGACTGGCTGCTGGGCTGCAATCCCTGGGGATCGAGCATGATCGTGGAGCTGCCCGCCTACGGCGACTATCCCTCGCAGCCCCATTCGGGCGTACTCTTCAACAACCGGGGCAATACCACGGGCGGACTGGTCGACGGTCCTGTCTATTCATCGATATTCAACGCTCTCCTCGGAGTGAACCTCGACGGCCTCCCCGGCAAGCCGGGCGATGACTACGCCCGCTTCCAGCCCGAACTGATGGTGTACCACGACGCCATCGGCGACTATTCCACCAACGAGCCCACCATGGACGGCACGGCCTCGCTCTCCTATATCCTTGCGGCCATGCAGGCCGAAGGACACGCCCTCAATTCCTTGCAAGGGGACTGATAGTGGCTAAGGTTGATAGGGTCTGCATGGAGCCGTCGGGGAGCGCTGTCACTATCAGGGCATCCACATCGGGGAGGCTGCGTAGCATTTTCTGGGCGGAATCCAGGGGCATGGCCATTATGGCGGTGGCGTAAGCGTCGGCAAGGGCGGTGGACGGTGCGAGCACTGTCGCGCTAAGGGTAGGGGACTTCACCGGGCGTCCGGTGACAGGACTTATCGTGTGGCCCACATCGCCCTCGGAGGTGGAGCGGTGGTTGCGGTAGTTGCCCGACGTGGCGATGCAGCGGTCGGTGAGCCGCATGGTGGTGAGCCGGTTCTGTCCGGGTGCGCTGCCATCCTCCACCGGGGCATCCACCTGAATGTTCCATTTCTCGCCCGAAGGCCCGTCGCCCTTGAGGGCTATCTCTCCACCCACCTCCACCATATAATCCGTGCAGCCGTTGCGCCGCAGCATCGCGGCTATCATGTCCACGCCGTAGCCCTTCGCTATGGCTGAGAAATTGAATTCGGTGGCGGCGTCTTTCTTATGCACCCTCATGCCGGCATCGATATGACAGTCGCGCACGCCAACCGACATCAGTGCCGAGTCGATACGCACGCTGTCGGGCACGTCGGCGGCTCCCTCGCGGTAGCCGAAGCCCCAGAGGTTAACCAGGAGCGCCACCGTAGGGTCGAATGCCCCGCCGCTCTCCCGGCACACATCCTGCGACAGGCTGAGCACATCGGCGAACATGGCGTCGGCCTTCACGTGCTGCCCGGCATTTACCGCGCTTACCACCGACTCCTTCTCGAAAGGCGACAGCGACATGTCCACGGCCCGCATCACGGCCGTGATCGAATCCGACAGGTCGCTGCCGGAGCGGTACTTGATATGGTACACTGTGCCCCAGGTGTTGCCCGAGGCATATCGCCACGACGGCGCCCTGTCGCATCCGCATGACAGCACGCCAAGAAGGATAATTGCAAAAACGAAGTGTTTCATTTCACAAAAGTAGCAAAAAAATTTTCATATTTCTGCACTTTGACGTACTTTTGCTGTAATTTCCCCAAATATCGATTTCGGCTATGGACTCATCTAAGAAATTCACCACTGAAGAAGAAGACAGAATGATCGATGCCGCCTTCAGGGAAGTGCTCGACGGATATCTGGCGAGCAACCACCGCAAGAAGGTGGAGATAATAGAGCGTGCTTTCCGCTTTGCCAAGGATGCCCACAAGGGCATACGCCGGCGCAGCGGCGAGCCTTATATCCTTCATCCCATAGCAGTGGCGAAAATCGTGCAGGCGGAAATAGGACTGGGGTCGACATCGATATGCGCGGCCCTGCTCCACGATGTGGTGGAGGACACCGAATACACTGTGGAGGACATCGAGCGCAATTTCGGACCGAAGATAGCGCAGATCGTCGACGGACTCACCAAGATATCCGGCGGAATATTCGGCGACAAGGCATCGCTGCAGGCCGAGAATTTCCGCAAGCTCCTCCTGACCATGAGCGAGGATATCCGCGTGGTGCTCATAAAGATGGCCGACCGTCTGCACAATATGCGCACCCTCGGCTCGATGGCTCCCAACAAACAGTACAAGATAGCCGGGGAGACCCTCTACATCTACGCGCCCCTGGCCCACCGCCTGGGACTCTTCTCCATAAAGACCGAACTCGAGGACCTCGCATTCAAATATGAGCACCCTGCGGCTTACGCCGAGATCTCCGCCAAAATCGAGGCTTCGGAAGCCAGGCGGAAGGAGGTGTACACCCATTTCGCCGACCCCATCAAGCAACGTCTTTACGACATGGGGCTGAAATACGACGCCAAGGCGCGTGTGAAATCGGTCTACTCGATATGGAAGAAGATGGAGAAAAAGCACATCCCTTTCGAGGAGGTCTACGACCTCTATGCCATGCGCATCGTCTTCGACTGCGACGACCCGGCAAAGGAGAAGCAGATGTGCTGGAACATCTACAGCGCCATCACCGACCTCTACCGTCTGCATCCTGAGCGCACGCGCGACTGGGTGTCGACCCCGAAAGCCAACGGCTACCAGGCCCTGCATCTTACGGTGATGGGTCCTGACGGCAACTGGATAGAGGTGCAGATACGCTCGCGCAGCATGGACGAGATAGCCGAGAAGGGACTCGCCGCCCACTGGAAATACAAGGAGGGAGGCACCGACGAGGAATCCGAGCTCAATGTATGGCTCCGCACTATCAAGGACATACTCGAAGATCCGTCGCCTTCGGCGATTGATTTCTTAGGTACGCTGAAACTTAATCTCTTCGCCTCGGAGATCGTGGTGTTCACCCCCGCCGGCGAGCTCCTGACCATGCCTTCGGGCTCCACGGTGCTCGATGTGGCGTTCTCGCTCCATTCCGAGCTTGGCGCACACTGCATCGCCGGAAAGGTCAACCACCGTCTTGTGCCTCTGAGCACACCGCTGAAGAGCGGCGACCAGGTGGAGGTGCTTACCTCGCAGTCGCAGCGTCCGCTCACCGAATGGATGAAATTCCTCGCCACCGCCAAGGCGCGCACGCGTCTGCGCAAGGCTCTGATGCGCGACCGCCAGCCCACCATTGCCAAAGGCAAGGAGATGCTGGCCACATTCCTGAAGGACAATGGCATAGAACAGAACAATTTCGTCAACACCAAGCTATTGGGTATCTTCCATGTGCCGAATCTCGACGAGCTGTATTTCCAGCTTGGCAACGAGGAGGTGATGCTCAACGAATATGTGGTGCGCACGCTCAAGCGACAGTCGGAGAAGACATCGTCGGCTTCGTTCATCAAGAAGATATTCAAGATGGCCACCAAGACCGGACAGCCCGCACAGCAGGCGTCGCCCGCTGCAGTCAAGCCGGCAATCAACAAGAAGGAGACCTACGTGCTGCGCTACGGCGAGGAAGGAGCCAATTTCAAGTTCGCCGAATGCTGCCGTCCAATTCCCGGCGACGAGGTGCTGGGATTCGTCGACGACAACAACGACGTGATCGTGCATGCGCTCACTTGTCCGCGCGCCATGATGCTCAAGGCGAGCTATGGCCCCTCGATTGTGTCGACGCGCTGGGAGACTGTCAACGGACGCTTCCTTGCCCACGTGCATATCGAGGGCATCGACCGCCACGGACTGCTACAGGAGCTCACACAGATGATATCCACCCATCTCAACATGGACATACGCCGCCTCAACATCGCCGCCGACGATGAGGTGTTCGCCTGCGAGCTGTGGGTGCGTGTGCAGTCGGCCGAGGTGGTGGAGAACCTATGCGACAAAATCAAGAAAATCGACGGCGTGAAGTCGGCCGCCCGTATACAAATGTAATCAAGCAATAATCATGCGCAAGATAAAGAACACATTCCTCTCCAATCTGATCATGGCGGCGATAGCCATGGTGGTGATAGTGTACCTCTACCCCCACACTGAATCAAGCCACTACAAATTCGAGGAGGGACGCCCGTGGAACTACGCCAAGCTCATCGCTCCTTTCGACATACCCATCAAGTCGGACTCAGCCACTATCCTGAGGGTGCGCGATTCGCTCAACAACACCTTCGTGCCCGTATTCCACCGTGTGCCGTCGATGGCCGACACCGTGATCACCGCCCTGATGGCCAAATGGAGCGACGACGAGACTTTCGTCTCCCAGGCCGACGCGAGGATGCGACCCAAGACCATTGCCTATATCAAGAGGGCGTATGCCAAAGATGTGGCTGATGAGGAGTACAGCGAGCTGATAGCATCGCGCAAGCTCAAGCATGTGAAGCTGCTAAACGGCAACACCGTGGTGCAGACACCCACCGAGGATATCCAGAACGTGAAATCCGTCTACGATGGCCTTATCCTCGCCCTTGCCGACTCATCGGCCGAACTGTGGGCGCGCAAGCAGAACATCGCTGAAATCATACGTCCGAATTTCGTTTACGACGAAGAGACCTCCGACCGTATCTACAACTATGAGCTCAGCCTGCACACCGCCATCAAGGGCGTGATACAGCAAGGGCAGACCATCATCGACAAGGGCACGATCATCACTCCGCAGGACTATACCAACATCCTCACCTACGAGCAGATGCTCGATGAGCAGCTTTCGTCGGAGATGGCCGACTGGTGGGTGGTGTGGCTCGGGCAGACCCTGTATGTGGCCATCCTGATGGCATGCCTGATGGTGTACCTCTTCTTCAGCGCCAAGGACGTGTGGCTACGGCAATCATCGATGGCGTTCATATTCCTGATGATCACGATCTTCTTCCTGCTGAGCACGGGGGCGGAGGCGATCGCCGACTATGGCATGTACGTAGTGCCTTTCGCCATACTGCCTGTGCTGATGATAGTGTTCTTCGACGCGCCCACGGCATTGTTCACCACCCTGGTGATGATATTGCTGTGTGCCGGCACGGCGACATTCCCCCTCGAATTCATCTTCGCCGAGATGATGGGGGCGATGGCGGCGGTGTATTCGCTCAAGGAGCTGAGCCAGCGCTCGCAGCTGCTGCGCACGTCCCTGTTGGTGGCACTGAGCACATGGGCGGCCTATCTGGCGGTGGAGCTGATGGTCAACGGTTCGTTCGAGGGATTCTCGTGGCGTCTGATGGCGTATTTCGGTGTGGCCGGTCTGCTGTCGTCGATAGCCTACATTGTGATGGTGGCCATCGAGAGGATGTTCGGTTTCGTATCGAAGGTGACACTCATCGAGCTTTCCGACATCAACAATCCCCTCCTGCGCAAGCTCTCGGAAGATTGCCCCGGCACATTCCAGCACTCGATGGCCGTAAGCACCCTTGCCACCGACGCCGCAATCAAGATCGGCGCCAACGAACAGCTGGTGCGCGCGGGCGCGCTTTACCACGATATCGGCAAGCTCAGCAATCCCAATTTCTTCACCGAGAACCAGCGTGGGGTGAACCCACACGATGCATTGCCTCCCGAGCGCAGCGCGCAGATTGTTATACAGCATGTCGCCGACGGGGTGGTGCGTGCCGACAAGGCCGGTCTCCCCGGAGTGATCAAGGATTTCATACGTGAGCATCATGGTGCGGGCAAAGCGAAATATTTCTATTTCACCTACTGCAACGCCCATCCGGGCGAGGATGTGGATCCCGCTCCCTTCACATATCCGGGTCCGAATCCACGTTCGCGCGAGACATCGCTGTTGATGATGGCGGATGCGGTGGAGGCGGCCTCACGCTCGCTCAAGGAGCACACTCGCGAGGCTATCGCAGGCCTGGTGAACAAGATAATCGACGGACAGATAGCCGACGGACTGCACAACGACTCGTCGCTGTCGTTCCGCGATGTGAACATGATCAAGGAGGAATTCATCCGCAGGCTCATGACCATGTACCATTCCCGTGTGGCTTACCCGGAAAAGAAGGTCTGAGGCAATAAAACCGCGGCGCCAGCGTTATTAAAAGGATAAAGGCTGTTTGTCTACGGGTGTCACCCAAAGACAAACAGCCCCCTTAACCTCTAACCTTTAACCCCTACTCCACACTTGAGCCTCAGACACCGACAGCGATTTCCCCTGATCATTCTCTATGCCGCATTAGCCATAGCTTTTGCGGCGGCGCTGTCGGCGTGCAATGCCCAGAAGAAGAACACGGCCGCAGCCAGGCAGTACACCGGCTTCATCACCCGCTACAATATCCTCTACAACGGCGACAAGCATTTCTCCGAGACCCTGAAGGATATGGAGACCAAGTACGACGACGATTATTCGCAGCTGGTGCTGATGCATCCGGTGGAAGCAAAGAACGATAAAAAGGCCCCGCAGCCGTCGGGCAATTTCAACCGCAGCATCGAGAAGGCCCAGAAGGCGATACAGATACGCTCCATCAAGAAGAAGCCCCAGAAAAAGTCGGGAAAGGGCAATGATCCTGCCTACAAGGAGTGGATGAAGCGCGATGAGTACAATCCCGTGCTCCACCGCGCGTGGATGCTGATGGGCGAGAGCCAGTACTACAACGGCGATTTTCTCGGGGCGGCCTCTACGTTTTACTACGTGACCAAGCATTTCACCTGGCTCCCTGCCATCGTCACCGAGGCCAAGCTGTGGCAGGCGCTGAGCTATGTGTCGATGGACTGGCTGTACGAGGCGGAGCTGATCATCACCCGCATCAAGCCCGAAGAGCTCGTCAACCGTGACATCAAGGAGCTTTACAGCTACACATGGGCCAATTTTCAGCTCAAGAGCAAGGATTATGAAAAGGCGGTGCCTTATCTCACAGAGGCTATCGGCTATGCCTCGGGCAGCCAAAAGACGAGGCTGCAGTTCCTGTTGGGTCAGGTGTATGCCCGATTGGGCGATAAAGTAAGGGCCTACGATATGTTCAAGAAGGCGGGTAGCTCGCCTTCGGCACCTTACCGCACGAAATTCAACGCCCGCATCAAGCAGAGCGAGGTGTTCTCCGGCGCCGACATCACCCCGGAGGTGAAGGCTCTGCGTTCGATGGTGAAATATGACCGTAATGCCGATTATCTCGACCAGATCTACTACGCGATAGGCAACCTGTATCTCTCACGTGGCGATACCGCCGAGGCTATGGCGAACTATGAGCTGGCGGCGGAGAAGAGCACGCGTGGCGGCATCGACAAGGCTCTCGCACAGATCACACTCGGTTCGCTATATTTCGGACAGGGCAACTACGAGAAGGCGCAGCCATGCTATTCGGAGGCGATACCGCAGCTGCCGGAGACCTACCCCGATTATGCTGTGCTGAGGCGGCGCTCCGACGTGCTCGACGAGCTGGCGGTGTACTCGCAGAACGTCAATCTGCAGGATTCGCTCCTCCATCTTGCATCACTGCCCGAGGAGCAGCAGATCGAGATTATCGACAGGATCATCGCCGATCTCATCAAGAAGGAGAAGGAAGCCGCCGAGGAGGCCCGACGCGAAGAATATCTGGCACAGCAGGGTGCCAACGGAAATCAGCTCACCGACAACAACCAGCGCGAATTCTCGATCAACACGGACAACTCCTGGTATTTCTACAACGAGGCTTCCAAGTCGTCGGGCAAGACGGAGTTTCAGCGCCGATGGGGCTCGCGCAAACTCGAGGATGACTGGCGCCGCCGCAACAAGACTGTGTTCGACACCTCCGACTTTGATAGTTCCGATTCTTCCGATGAATCAGATTTGCCTGAAGGGGAGGCTACGGAGGTCAATGACAGTATTGCCCGTGCCAACATGGAGGCTGACAAGCTGGCTGCCGACCCCCACAACCGTGAATTCTACCTCAAGCAGATACCCAAGACCGACGAGGAGAAGGCCACATCCAACGATATCATTCAGGAGGGACTCTACAATATGGGCGTCATCCTCAAGGATAAGCTTGAGGACTATCCTGCGGCTTTAGCTGAATTCAATCGTCTGCTCACCGACTATCCGGACAACATCTATCGTCTGGATGCATATTATAACCTCTACCTAATGTTCATGCGCGAGAATAATGCAGCGGAGGCGGAGAAATACCGTCAGCTGATCCTCGCTGATTTCGCCGATTCGAAATACGGCATGGCCCTGCGCGATCCCGACTATATCGAGCATCTCAAGAAGATGGACCAGGTGCAGGAGCAGATATATGAGCAGGCGTTCGACGACTATATGGCCGACAACAATTCGCGTGTGCATGCCGCATATCAGCAGATGGCAGAGACATATCCGATGAGTCCGCTCATGCCTAAGTTCATGTTCCTCGACGCTTTGGCATACGTCACGGAGAAGAAGCCTGATGAATTTAACGCCGTGCTGCGCGAGATGCTCGACCGTTATCCGACCACCGACCTCGCTCCCACGGTGTCGGCGTGGCTGAAGGGCATGGCGCAGGGACGGCAGCTCCAGACTGCCGCAGATGGCAAGAACATGCGCGGTATGCTGTGGGATATACATCTCTCCAATGATTCCACTGTGGTGGCCGGCGACAGCATCGCCGCGTTCGAGATCGACGACAATGCTCCGCAGATGCTCGTGCTTGTGTTTCCCACGGATGAGGTGTCGGCCAACGCCTTGCTCTATCAGGTGGCCCGTCATAATTTCAATTCGTTCGTGGTGAAGGATTTCGACCTTGAACTAATGAATTTCGGCCGCCTGGGCATGTTGCTTGTGAAGGGTTTCGACAATCTTGCCGAACTCAACCATTACCGCAAGGTGATGAACGACTCGGAGACATTCTCGCTGCCCGCGCCGGTGACTCCCGTGCCTATCTCCGAGAAGAATTTCTCCACGCTCATTGACCAGGGTCGCACGTTCGACGACTATTTCCGCTTCCTGCAGAAGCATAATTACGAGAATCCCCAGCAACAGCTCCTCGACCCCGAAGAGGTGGAGACCCTGGAAGAAGCCGAGGAGGCAGAGAATGCCGAAGCAGCAGAAGAAGCCAAGAAGGCAGAAAATGCTGAACCGGCAGAGGAAGCCAAGGAGGCAGAGAATGCCGAAGCGGCAGAGGAAGCCGAGGAAAGCCAAGAAATCCAGCAAAGCCCGGATGCTCCTGTTTTACAGGGAGCGGCGTCAGCCGCCCCCGCAGCCGTCGCCTCCAAGCCCGCACCTGCCCAAAACCCCACTCCCGTCTCCACCCCCGAGCTCCCGGATGGCAGCGAAGGCGAGGACGATCCTTTATTACAATAAGCTATGGTCAACAATAAATATTCAATACTCTGGGCCGACGACGAGATAGATCTCCTCAAGCCCCACCTTATGTTTCTACGCAACAAGGGTTACAACCTCATCACCGCCAACAATGGCCGTGATGCCCTCGACATAATCGATTCCGATCCGTCGGTCGACCTGGTGATCCTCGATGAGAACATGCCGGGTCTTACGGGTCTGGAGACTCTGTCGGCTGTGTCGATGAAGCGTCCGGAGCTGCCGGTGGTGATGATCACGAAGAGCGAGGAGGAGAACATCATGGACCAGGCGGTGGGCAACAAGATTGCCGACTACCTCATCAAGCCCGTAAATCCCAACCAGATATTGCTTGCCATCAAGAAGATACTTCATGGCGACCGGCTGGTGTCGCAGCAGGCGTCGATCGACTACCGTCAGGAGTTCGCCAACATATCCACCCTGATCAATACGGCATCGGATATCAACGATTGGTGCTCACTATATTCGCGCCTGGTGCACTGGGAGATGCAGCTTGCCTCCACGGAGACCAACATGGACGAGTTGCTGATGATGCAGCGCACCGAGGCCAACAATGAGTTTGCCAAGTTCGTGAAGCGCAACTATGAGAAATGGGTGTCTGCCGATGGTCCTACCGACGAGGCTCCGCTGATGTCGCCGCGCATCATCCCTGAGAAGATCTTCCCACTGCTGGAAGCGGGCGAGAAGGTGTTCTTCATCGTTATTGATAATTTCCGCCTCGACCAGTGGCGCACCATCAAGCCGCTCTTGGCGGATATGTTCACCGTCACCGAGGAGATGCTCTACTGCTCTATACTGCCCACTGCCACACAATATGCCCGCAATGCCATATTCTCAGGGCTTATGCCCTTGCAGATCGAGAAGATGTTTCCCGACATGTGGGTGGATGAGGACTCGGAGGAGGGCAAGAACCTCAATGAGTCGCCGTTGGTGAAGACGCTCTTCGACCGCTACCGCCGTCCGTGCGATTTCCAGTACCACAAGCTCAACGATTCGGCAGCCTGCGAGAAGCTGCTGCGGGATTTTCCGAAACTTGAGAAGACGGACCTCAACGTGCTTGTGGTCAATTTCATCGACATGCTCTCACACGCGCGCACCGAGTCGAAGATGATACGCGAACTGGCCTCGACCAACGCCGCCTACCGCTCGCTCACCGAGTCGTGGTTCCGCCACTCGCCCATCTTCGAGCTCTTCAAGCGCATCGCCGAACGCGGCTACAAGGTGGTGCTCACCACCGACCACGGCACCATCCGCGTGGAGAATCCCATCAAGGTGATAGGCGACAAGAACACCAACACCAACCTGCGCTACAAGATAGGCAAGAATCTCAACTACAACCAGCGCCAGGTCTACGAGATAAAGCGTCCCGACCGTTTCGGCCTCCCTTCGCCCAATGTCTCGTCGGCCTACATCTTCGCCACCGCCAAGGATTTCTTCGCCTATCCCAACAACTACAACTACTACGTGCAGTACTACACCGACACTTTCCAGCACGGCGGCATCTCCCTCGAAGAGATGCTCGTTCCCCTCGTCACCCTCTCGAAAAAATAATCCGGATAAGACAGATTTTCAATACCAGGGCCGTGAACGTGCTCTTCTCCAAGTTCCCGATCCCCATTCAGAAATAATATCTCTAATCTTGAGAGTCAATCCCGTAGCCTGGCTGTGGCTCGGCGGCTTCGGGGATGGCATCGGGGACGGGAGTGTGGTACGGGCTGGCGGGGCGCGGGGCGGTAATGCGGTCGTAGAGTGCGGCCAGGGTGGCTTCGCGCCGCGCTTTCGTACGGATGTCACATTCCCAGACGCGGATCACCCTCCATCCGGCAAGACGGAGATCTACGCCACTGGCGTAGTCGCGCGCTATGTTCATCGCTATCTTGTGGCGCCAGAAATCGGTATTGGATTTCGGTAGACGGAAATATCTGCAATTCTCATGTCCATGCCAGAAACACCCGTCGACGAATACCACCGTCCTGTATTTCTTCAGTACTATGTCGGGCGAACCGGGCAATTTACGGTTGTTGACACGGTAGCGCAGCCCTCGGGAGAAAAGATACTTGCGCACTATCATCTCCGGCTTGGTGTCCTTTCCCTTGATGGCCGCCATGCAGCGGCTCCTTTCCTCCGGTGTCATCACATCTGTCATAAGTGTATGGCAAAATTAGCAATAAAATTCATAATGCCAAAGGAAAATAAGATAGATTGGCAGTTGAGTCCACACCGGTCCCATACAGGCGGTTACTCCTATTATGTCAAAGGACTTCTTTCATGGCGGATATGAGCGGTTCCCTGAAGGAGCGGGATAAGGGAATCTCCCTGGAGCTCCATTTCATCATTATATGAGCCTTCCCTATTGAAGAGATATGGTTGATGTTTACGGCATAAGATTTGTGAACCCTGAGAAAATCTTTTTCCGTTAACAGAGAGAGCATATCTTTAAGTGTGGAGCGTGTGGTCAGACGTTCCGAAAGAGTGTTGATCGTCACATAGTTTTCCAATGCTTCTAGATACACGATGTCCTTCAGGGGCAGACGGTGGAGCATCCTGTCGGCTCGAACAAAGATACAATCCTCCCGGGTTATTCCCTTCCGGTAATCAACATATTGGGATGCCTTGTCCACTGCTTGCTGGAATCTCGCGTACGACACCGGTTTGAGCAGATAGTCACAGACATTCAGCTCATAACCGCGTATCGCGTACTGCTCGTAGGCTGTGACTATTATAACTGCGGAATCCATGACATTAGCCCCGATGAAATCCAGCCCCGAGATACCGGGCATCTGAATATCCATGAAGATGATGTCGGGGACTTTATTCCTCTTCAGATACTCACCAAAAGCAACTGCGCTTTGGAACTCCTCGGTACATATAAGGCCAGGCAAACGGTTGACATAGCTTCTTAACCCGTATCTTGCCGTAGGTTCGTCGTCGACAATGACGCATGTATACAAAATCCCTTCCTTCATAAGGCAATCTTAAGAAACACACAAAATTTATCCTGAATCCTTTCTGTCGAAAACTCGTAACGCCCTTTGTACATAAGCTCCAGAGAGCGATGGATGTTGCGTATTCCTATTCCGGGTTCTTCATCACCTGGGTGCGGAGTGGTGTGAATCGTGTTGGTGACCGAGAATTCGACCATGTTGAAATCCCTTCTCAGCTCTATGTTGATAATCCTCTTATCTCCGCCCGAATGTTTGAAGGCATTCTCCACAAGAGGCAGCAACAGATGAGGAAATATCCTGTCGCTGCCGAACCGGTGGTCAATCGTGCTCGACACCTCCACAGAGTCTCCAAACCTGGCCCGATAAATAGCGATATAGCTCTCCATAGCCTCTATCTCCCTTTCAATCGGCACAGTGTCCTGATTGTCGTAGAGTTGATACCGCAGGAGTGAGGCCATATTCTCCACTGTCTCACGTGCCTTCACATTGTTTTCATCAATTGTGAAGTACAGGGTGTTGAGCATGTTGAACAGGAAATGCGGGTGAAATTGGGCACGGAGCATTTTCAGTTCCGACTCGGTCTTTGCATTCCTCACCTCCTGTTCCCTGAGTTTCGAATCTGTATACATTTTGTCCAGCCGGGCGTTTTTCTGCGACATATACATTCCCAAGGACATCAGCATTACGATAACCACAGGTATTATCAGGTCGGGCTTTTCTTCCCAAAGCGAAGCGTTATGAGAGATGCCCATCACTGTGATGGAAAATAATGCCGGAACGATAAGCACCACTCCGTATTCAGCCACCGGATTCATACGCTGACGTAGAGAGAATCTGATCCACAGACCTGCGAGATAGAAACACAGATAGCTGCCTGCGAGCACTCCGGTAAGTTCGGTGGCTATGAACTGCCATGAGTGGGTCAGGTAGTTCGAACCCGTGGTGATGTCGTTGGTCAACCTGATCAGAAGAAACAGGATTACCGCGAATATCAATGGAGAAAGTATCATGTGCTGCCGTATGGAGATTGGTGTATTCTACAAATTTACGCGGTTTAATTCATCAATCCAAGACTCCCGCTGATTTTTTTGCTTATTTTGGACTCCGCCATTGAAGTTATAGGAGATCGAGACTCCGATCTTTCTCATGTCCTCATATTCTTTTTCCTGTAGTGTCGCCTTCTTTCCATTCAGAAGGATTGAGGAAACCGGGTAGTTGGAATTGAACAAATCATTCAGGTACACTGATAAGGATAGCCTTCCGCCGAGAAATGACTTGCTGGCTGCTATATGCGTGTTCCATCGATGTGCCACCCGTGCCTGTCCGAACGCCGACGGACCCTGATATGAGGCCTTGATCTCCACTGCTGCAGTGGGTGACAACGAAAAACGGCTGCGCACTTCAGCTATCGGCGTGAATGAGGTGTTGGCGTCAAGCCGCAGATGTTCAGGAAACTCATATTTCGAATAAACAAGGGTGGCAACCGTGGAAATGCTCCACCACCGGCATATCTGGATGTTGTTGGCAGACACCGACAGTAAAGCCTGGAGATGAAGAGGCAGATTCTCCGGAGATACATATACGATTCTGTCGTCAAGAGCCCTGTAACATTTTGTTATTTCGTCGGAGATAATATCCCCTGAAAGCACGGCACGCAGCAGGCTGTTGTCAGTCCATATCACATTCAATGAATGGGAGCTTGATTCTTTAAGATTAATGTTCCCTCCCACATGGGTGATGTCGTCAAACAGATGTATGAAAGGATCCAGATCGGCGAAACGCGGTCTTTTTACCCTGTTGGCATAGGAGACCATCCATGAGCCCTTGTCGGGTTGGGATATGGTGAGCGACAGGGAGGGGTAAAGATGAATGGAGTGACGTGAAAAGTCAGTGGCTCCGGCACTCTCGTTTCCGGAGAATACATTTCTGAGGTTGCTTTGTTCCGCACGTATGCCGATACCGGCATTTACCGATCCGTATGAAGCCGTCGCCTCGGCATACAGGGCGTTCACATTCTCGCTGTATCCGAAATCCGAGCCCAAAGAACGTGAGACACCGGCTGTGGGATTTATGGGCGACTCTTCATTATCGATGTACCTTCCTCCTCTGTCCATGCTGACATACGACAGCCTTGCTCCTGAGGATAATCTCCAGTGGGAGGACAGGATTCCGGTCCAATCCACAGTGCCGAAGATGCCATAAGTGGTGCCTGTCACGGTTCCGTCGATACAGCTGCCCAGATTGTTCTCCATCAGTTGACTTTCCGAATCCTCGTGCCTGAAGAAGTCACATGACACAATCCAGTTGCCCCGGCCTGAATTTAGGTTGCGCTTTACGAATATCCCTCCATAAATGCTGTTGGTGCCTAACAGGGCATCATTGGTCGTTGCAGTAGGGTTTTCCACCGATGGTATGAATGTGGTCATCTCAGCGGCCTCGCTACGTCTGAAGAAATTGTAATTGATGGATAATCCGGTCACAAGATCAGGCGAAGGATGGAAGGAGTAGGATGCCGACAGATGTATGATATTGTCCGTTCTCCAACGGGAATATTTCTGGGTGAGTCTTTCGGCGAGATCAAGATACGGACGGTCTGTCATCAAGTCAGAGGGATTATGGGCCAGATAAGATGAGCAACTGAAATTGAAATCGTGATTGCCCCGGGTGTATTCCCCAGCTGCTGATCCGAAAAATTGTCTGGACTTGCCATATTGGCCATCAATGTTTGCCCTGACAAGATACCCCTCGGTCCTTTTCCCGCGCATCTTGATGTTCAATGTCATCAAGGGATCCGTCCCTTCCGAACGGGCACCGCCGAAACTGATAATTTCGATTTTCTCTATGGTCGTTACCGACACGGAACGGAGATAGCTAAGCAGTTCTTTCCCTTTGAGTATCGATTTCCGTCCGTCGATTTCAATCGTAAGCGCCTGTACGCCATTGGCTGTGACAGTACCGTCCGTATCAATCTTGATTCCAGGCAGTGCCTGCAGGGCATCATACAGATTGCCCTGATTTCCGGCGACGAGGGAATTGGGAAAGTATGAAATACGGTCGGCCCTGATGATTGATTCCGGACGTTTCCCGATCACCGTAATTTCGTCAAGCTCAGAAATCAGCAGGGAATCCGTCGATTGACAATGTACAGAATCTGTCGCAGTTTCCGCATATAAGCGGGCCGGGCTAATGAGTAGAATTAGAAAAATAAATTTACAAAGGTGTTTCATGGATGTGTCAGTTAATCTTCCGATGCAAAGATAGCCGACATGTATATCCACGGAAAAAAAGAGTGACGAGAGGAAAGTATTTTGTGACAAAGCCATAGGTAGTGGCCGGATAATAATTATGCCAGGAGCAAAGTTGCACTGACTGCGACCTTTCAAATTATAACAAAAAATGGATTTGAGGTAGTTGTGCTACTGTGCTCCTGTCTTGATGAATGACTCTGCGAGTCCTCCGCTGCTCGGCGTGAGGCAAATTTGAGCAAGCCCCCGGCTTGCTCTGCCAGGTTCGTGTGAGATTTTATGGCTTTTTTGTGGAGGATCCCAAAGTTTTTTCACGTGTGATATCTGATAAAAAGAGAAATTTATTAACTTTGCATTGTCAGATTCACCGCACCGCAAATGAAATACTAACGGCATGAAATCTACCACTGAAAAATATATTCGTAGCATCGCTGAATATTTCAAAGGTCAGCCTGTTCTCCGGGCATGGCTTTTTGGATCATATTCAATGAAGACAATTGAAAAATGGACAAACATGAATTAAAAAATAGAATAGAGTATATAGTGGTTTGCGTCAGCGAATTTGCCAGGAGGTTCAAACTGACCAATCAACAGGCGTATGCATATCTTCGTAGGTTTGCTGGTATTGACTTTCTTAACGAGTGCTACGAGGTCGAACATACCCAGTCCATTGAAAGTGCTGTTGACGACCTGCAAATGCTCTGCTACAAAAAGGGAGGGCGTATATCATGACAAAGTTGCATCACGGCTCCTATATGAGCATTGACAGCATTGATTTGTCAATGAGCAAGCCGGGTAAAGACTTCGGCAAGGGATTCTATTTGAATCCCGATTATGAGCAGGCATTCCTTTGGGCTGAGTCAAGGGTAAGAACACTTCAAGAGGGAGAACCTATCGTAACCTCATACGAGTTTGACCTTGACCGGGCACTTGATGCTGGGCTAAGTGTGAAAATTTTCGATGACTACACAGAAGACTGGGCTGAATTTGTTGTCGGTAACAGACGCAATGTCTCCGACTCCTCTGTCCATTCATATGATATTGTCATCGGACCAATAGCCAATGATAACGTTGGCCGTCAAATACAACTTTATATGCAAGGCTATTGGACTCTTGCGCAACTTATCGAAAAAATTAAATACACCGCAAAGAAATCCACCCAATATTTTTTCGGCAGTGAAACAGCATTAACATTCTTAACTAAAATATCATGACTAAGGACATTAGTATCGAGGTGGAATTTCTCACCACTGACTTAGCACAGATGTTGATGGAACATTATGGTTGGGACATGATGAAGGCTCTTGATGTCTTGTATGGCTCGGAGACTTTCGGTCGTCTCAATGACCCCGAGTGTGGTTTGTATTATCAAGGCGCAGTCTATGTCTTCTCATTTCTGAAAAACGAAATAGAGACTGGAAAAGTTGGGTGATGTCGCTGAAAGTACTGTAGAGGATAAAAAAGTAAAACTGATATATGACTTTTGACCTTGACAATTTCACAATCGTTGCATGTAGTGTGATATTCGCGTCATTTGTCGCAGCGTGGATATATGTAGCAACTACTATCCCTGACAAACTGCCTCGACGGAAGAAGTGGATCGACCAGTTGCCCTCCATAATCTCCACGCTCGGTGTGCTCGGGACATTCCTTGGCATTACCAAGGGACTCATTGCCTTCAACCCAGGTGAATTAGAACAAAGCATCCCTGAGCTACTCGAGGGCCTGAAGACGGCTTTCTTCACCTCATTGGTCGGTATGGGGTGCTCGTTGATATTGAGCAGAGTAGTAAGCGCGAAGTTCGACAAGCAATCCAAAGGATCTGAGATTGAAAACGCAGCACGCATGATCATTGATTCACTCAATGCCAACCAGAGTGCGCTGCCGGGACTTATGGAAAACTCCAACAGGCATCTTCTGTCAATCATGTTGCAGGATGCCACCATGCAAGTCATTCACCAAGATATAAGGCAATTGAAAGTTGATATGGAGACACTTAAGAGTGTAGTCCAGG
Source organism: uncultured Bacteroides sp. (assembly GCA_964480085.1). Lineage (GTDB taxonomy): Bacteria > Bacteroidota > Bacteroidia > Bacteroidales > Muribaculaceae > CAG-873. Next base: position 28,309 of record CAYZPI010000023.1, read on the forward strand.
GCCTGTATTCGGTAGTAGGCGATGCTTCTCAATCGTTAAAGACCATCTCTCAGTCGTTAAGCAGTAATCCCGATATCGTCCAGTTGAAAGATGATGTGGAAGAGCTCAAGGGCATTATTCAGGAGCTGCCGTCGTCAGCAAACGAACTGGCTGAAGAAATCTCCCGACTAAGGGCTGTCGCCGTCACTTCCACAGCCTCCGTTTCAGCGATCGACAACAATATCGAGGACATGTGCAGCACCCTTTCCTCGGTTGCCCACAAAATGTCAGAGATCAGCAATGGCAAAGAATAATGTATGGATGTCGGTGTCCGACCTTATGACCGGACTGATGGTCATCTTTCTATTTGTGGCGATTGCCTACATAAAGAAGGTACAAGAAAATCAGTCGATTCTTACTCAGTATGTGGAGAACCGTCAAGAACTTCACAACAAACTTGTTGCCGAATTTCAGAAGGAGACCGACGAGGGGAAAATCTCAATCCACGGCGACCTGTCGATGCGGTTCGAAAACGCTCAGACCCTGTTCAGTCAGGGCTACTGGGGCCTGACCCAGACCTTTAAGGATGAACTTGCCAATTACATTCCCCGCTACCTCAAGATTCTGCTCAATGCCTCGATGAAAGATAAAATCCGAGAAATCCGCATCGAGGGACACACCGATGACGCTCCCTATCCCACATTGGATCCCGACCCGTATTTCGCCAATCTCATCCTATCGCAGCTCAGGGCCCGGTATGTGATGCAGTATATCCGTTCGTTGCCGGAGTACCAGGAATTCTCCGATGAAGAAAAGGAACTGCTGGAATATTGGTTCACGGCCAACGGCATGTCCTACGGCAGGGCACTCGACGACCAGTCGAATTATGTGCACACATCCCACCATGAGATCAACCAAAGCAAAAGCCGCCGAGTGGAGTTCCGCATCATCACCGCCGGCGAGGAAATGCTTGAAGAATTTGTGGAGAAAACAAAAAAATAACAGATTGTTATGTCATCGATACATTCTTTAATTTCCCAATGTGAGGAACTCGCGCGTCTTCTGCCATTGATAGAGAGCATCACTGTGATAGAATACGATGGTGAGAATATCGAAGGGAGCAAGGGGCTGTACGAATATTTGGATGAGCTTGACCTCTTTTCGATTTATGTGGTTCACCGTGTCATCCTTTGTGGTAAAAAAACGGAAAAATTGGAGCAGAATCTAACGACACTTCGCGAGATGTTTCCAGCGGCCGACCCGGAGACCACAGACAGAGATTGGCATAACACAGATTTTAGGAAGCTTAATGTTGCCGATACGATGGTGGTCCACATGGCAGGAAAAGATGTCACCGAACTCTCCTTTGACCGCAATCAGGAATATGGGAAGAAATTGCGAGACATCATTTGCCAAACCAGTCAGGCCTATTACGCCTGTTTTCTATACAGAGGCGACAAATTGGTTTACTGCGATGAAGACAGGGACTGCCTGAAAGTAAGGCTTCGTCTTTCAGGATTTGAAAACAACTGTAACGAAAATCCGACATTCCCCATTTCCTTCTGTCAGGAAAGACAGGACTACATCAACATGTGCCGCGAAACCGTCTCTCACAAAGATTTCTTTTTTCAGTGTGTCGATGAGGCTGAGCACGGATGCGAGAACTGCACCATGTGCAGTAGGTACGGAAAGCACAAGCAATGCCCTATGGCACAAAGTGAGATAGCCAATCTCTACCGTCGGGGAATATATGTGCCAAAAGATCTGAGAATTGCACATCAGTGGGAGAAAAAAGCTTCGGGTCAGGGATATAAGCCATCCAGGCTGAGACTGGCTGAGGACTTTATGGAAGGCTGCGGATGCGAGATATCCCTCCCGTCAGCTCTTGAAATATTCAAAGAATATGCCTACCAGAATGATGAACACTCCATCAGACGCATCATCAATCTGGCAGAGGAGCGCGATGACATTGAAGGGATAGTTGCACTCCCGTTCATTGCGCAGCTTGCCAAAAACGGCGACGAGGATATGGTATTGAGGCTCTCTGACGCCTTCCAGAATGGTGAGTTCGGACTTCCCAAGGATATCGTGCAACAGGAGGAATGGATAAAGCAGGGAGCCGAAAACGGTAATCCCCGTTTTGTACAAGCTATGTATGCGATGTACGAAGCCGCAGGCAAGTGGGGGGATGCCTATTATTGGTATAAGCGTCTTGCCGAGGTGTGGCCGGAGATGACATCGGAAGAGAAGATGGAAGAGCTCGAACTGAAGATGCTCACCGACGGAGCCTCCGACTCCGAAATCGCGCTCAAAGGCATGGACTATCTGTATGGCTATCATGGTGTCGTAAGGGATATGCATCTGGCATTACGGTGTCTGGATTACGCTAATGGTAAAGAAATCGCCCTGGCAACAGGACTATTGGGAAAGATGCACTACTATGGTATGGGCATGAGCCAGAATGTGGATATCGGTGTTAAGTTGATATGTGACGCGGCAAACAATGTCGATATGCTCAGTTTTGAGATGATGATCTTCGCCTTCACCGGACACTCTTTGCCGATTGACAACATTGTGGAAGCCGTTGACGTTGCCATCTTAAAAAACGACCCTCTAGCGTATTATCTCAAAGGAAAATGCCTGAGGAAAGGGAAGATTTTCCCACAGGACGATTGTCAAGCGTTTACTATGATGCGGAATGCTGCCATAATGGGCTATCCTCCCGCACAGTATGAGCTTTCGGTAATGTTCAGGGACGGTATAGGAGTGGAGGATAACTCACGGCTATATCAACAATGGCTGAAAACTGCGGCTGACAATGGACACGATGAGGCTGAAAGCGAGTATGGCGTGATGCTTTTCAATCGCGGATACCAGCGTCAGGAAGCTTTCAGCTATTTGAAAAAAGCGTGCGACAAGGGCTGCGACAATGCGGAACTGTCATGGTGCATTGCACAATGCTATATGAATGGCATTGGCATAGCCCGGAACAAGGCGTTGGCCATGCCTTTGTACATCAGGGAGGCCGAACGTGGGAATGCTGATGCACAGGTTCGCCTTTGCAATGAATATTACAATAGTAAGGACTATGAACAATGTGCCCGTTGGGGAGAGGCTGCGTTGGCTCAGTCCAGAAATTGGGTGAAATTCAATACCGCGTATTCCTGTGCGGAAATTAGAAAAACCGACAGAGCTTACGAATTATATTCTGAATTGGCGGAGGAAGGGAATACAGCGGCAATGAATAATCTTGGCTGTCTTGAAAAAGACTCGGCTGCCGCTTTGGCATGGTATCTGAAGGCTGCTGACAGGGGCAGCGCAGTGGCGCAGAACAATGCTGCAAGATATTTCAGACACGGCATCACCACAGAAAAAGATGAGCGCAAAGCTCTCGACCTTTACACACAATCTGCCAATCAGGGACATCTCCCAGCCATTCTGGAGCTTGCCTCAATGTATCGCAACGGATTCTGTACAGAAAAAGATATCCAAGAATCAATCCGATGGTACAACAAGGCAGTGGAAAAAGGAAATTATGAGTCGCTATTGGATCTCGCCGAACTTTACCTATGGGACCTTGGTGATGCAGAGAATGCCGAACACTGCCTGAAACGAGCGGCGGAAAAAGGATTAGAGAAAGCTGTGCTGCGTCTTGGTGAAATCCATGAAAATGGCATATTGGTGCCTGTCGATAAAGAGCGGGCTATTTACTGGTACCGTAAGGCTGCCGCCAAGGGAAACGAGTCGGCAAAACAGATACTGAAACGATTGGACGCCAATTGGGTCGAAGACGGCAAAATAGAAGGATGAGACCGACACTTGACTACATTACAGAACGATTCGATTATTTCAACCGCCTGTGCTTCGGCGGACAGTTGAACCGTCCGCCGATAAAGCTGAACACGCGCCATGCCTCAATGGGCCTGACACGAGGGATGCTCACCACCGGCGAAAACGGGAAGCCTCACTGGGAGAATCTAAGAATTGAGATAAGCGTCAGACACGACTTGCCGGAGTATGAGTACACCGACACTCTTGTCCATGAGATGATACACTACTACATTATGTCGGCAGACTTGGAAGACGATTCACCCCACGGCACACTGTTCCGGCAGAAAATGGAGGAGATCTCGCGGCTGTATGGAATCAGGATTACGATATCATTCGATCCATCCGAAGAGCAGATGGTCGCGACAAAGACAAGATGGAGATATGTCTGCACGGCTGAGGCGGCTGACGGCAATATGCTTGTCGCAGTTGTAGCCCGCAACAAAGTGGGACTGTTCTGGAATCTCATTCCAAAGATTGAAGGGGTGTCGAACGTGCGTTGGTACGCCAGCGATAGGCAGATATTTGAAAAATACCCGGTGGCAGTGTCGCTGTGTCTGTTCTGCATCGACGCCGACCGTCTGCACCATTACCTCACCGGGGCCGTCGAACTGGAGAACCGTAACGGTAAAATAATGGTCAGGCAATACTGAGTCCGTTGTAGAGAGCTTAGTATAAGGTTCTGTGATGTTTTCCCAACATTATGAGGATGATGCATGTTAATATCGGCGTGGAGAATATGCTGACCAAAATCCAGATGGCCGGATTGCGATTCCTATTTTGCGCCATTACTGCGACAAGAACATATATTCCGACATATATTCCGAGAAGGACTATGACCATAAGTATACTTGCCAAGCCTGCGCCTCTATTGCTCAGTGCGTTAGGTTTATGCGAAAAAGAGGAGTCATTACTGTTGTCATTAGGAATTTCATTGTATCCCTTGAGTTCATAACGTAGTTTAAAGGCGGGGTGGTTATATCCGGCTTTAGATTTATAATAGTGATAGGATCTGCCATATTCGTATGCCGGTATATCCAACTTCTTGGTCATGCCAGGGGAGATGTCTATGTTGTAGTAAAATGTCTCATAATCCATTGGAATACCGTTCATGTCAAGATATTCCAGCAGGAATGATACACTATGAATATCTTCGGCGGTATTGTTTTTCAATGCGATTGTTCCTTTGGAATCCAGCCAGCTCTGTTCGTATGACACCATATCGACCGCCTGCTCCGCCGCTATTGCAGTAATGCCTGTTAAGGTAAGAAAGGACAGCACAATAATGTAAATCAGTTTTTTCATGTTCATAAATTCTTATAATATAAAAATACTTAATGTCAAGGTAATTCAAATCAATAATTTGATATGCGTTTTATTTAGTCTCTTAGACAATCGATAGGCAAAATAGCAATTCTTAATTTCAGTTGCATGGCTGACCTGGGCGGCAATCAGTCCTTGGAGTGTATCATCCATTTGGTAAATATTTGATCATGCTTAGCTTATGGTCCGGACATTGTGGCGGTTTTGTCCGGAGAGTCAATACCATACTCTGGCTGTGGTTCGGTGGCTTCGCGCCGCGCTTTCGTACGGATGTCACATTCCCAGACACGGATCACCCTCCATCCGGCAAGACGGAGATCTACGCCACTGGCGTAGTCGCGCGCTATGTTCATCGCTATCTTGTGGCGCCAGAAATCGGTATTGGATTTCGGTAGACGGAAATATCTGCAATTCTCATGTCCATGCCAGAAACACCCGTCGACGAATACCACCGTCCTGTATTTCTTCAGTACTATGTCGGGCGAACCGGGCAATTTACGGTTGTTGACACGGTAGCGCAGCCCTCGGGAGAAAAGATACTTGCGCACTATCATCTCCGGCTTGGTGTCCTTTCCCTTGATGGCCGCCATGCAGCGGCTCCTTTCCTCCGGTGTCATCACATCTGTCATAAGTGTATGGCAAAATTAGCAATAAAATTCATAATGCCAAAGGAAACAATCCGTTGATTTCAATTAAGGATAAAGGAAATTTCCGAGCCTTCAAACGTCGTGGTGTTCAGAGTCCTTTATGTCAGCGACAGCCAGACGGTAGCGGAAATTGGAGTTTCGGGCGTTGGCAGGGGTGTTCTCTACGGCGTAGCGCAGTGCCTCCTCTTCGCCGACAAGGACACATAGTCGGCTTGCACGGCTCACGCCGGTGTAGAGTAGGTTGCGGTAGAGCATCGGGCGGTGAGCCATTGTTACCGGGAAGACGATATTCTTCACCTCCGAGCCCTGTAGCTTATGTACGGTGGTGGCGTATGCGAGGGTCAGTTCGCTGAGCTCACTGCGTCTGTATGTGCTGCGGTTGCCGTCTGAAAACTCCACCGTCAGGGTCTGCTCCTCAGAATTCACCTCCACTATTCTTCCTGTCTCGCCATTATATACTCCTCGCGCCTTTGAATTGGAGGTCTGCATCACGGGATCACCGAGACGCATTGTCGTCTCTCCCCTCCGGAGAGCCGGACCCTCCGGATTCAGGCAGTTCTGAAGGTCGATGTTGAGTTGCCGGGCACCCAAAGGTCCGATCTGCTGAGGGGTGACTACAAGAATATCGGAGGGTGCAATGTCTTTGTCGTGCGGAAGCTCTTCGGCCACGAGATGCAGGATCCTGTCGTGGATACGCTTGGTTGTGGATTCGGGTACAATCATGAAATCGCTGCCGGACTTAGAAGAAGGTACGATCCCCATGTTTATGGCCTTCGCTCCCTCCGCTATTCCGCTTCCCTCTTCCTGACGGAAATTCTCTTCAAGACGTATCACCGGAATGGAGCCTGACGCCATCATGTCACGCATCACATCACCCGCTCCGATGGCCGGCAACTGGTCGACATCGCCTACGAGGATCACACGCGTATCCCGGCCGACGGCATCAAGAAGATGATTGAACAGCACCTGCTCCATCATGGATCCTTCATCGATTATCAGCACATCGGTATCTATCTGTTTCTTGTGGTATCCTTCTCCCTGTCTGTAACCAAGCAGGCTGTGGATTGTGGTGGCATCCCTTCCGGTAAGTGCCGACATTCGTTTTGAGGCCCTGCCCGTGGGAGCTGCAAGAGTGACGCGCTTCCCGGCTTTTTCCAGAACATCGATGACTGCGCGGAGCACGGTGGTTTTTCCTGATCCGGGACCTCCGGTGAGAACGGCTACAGGAGATTCGAGCAGCGTCTTTATTGCCTCCAGTTGGAGTGGGGAATAAGTGAGTCCTTTGTTATCGGAAGAAGGGATTGCCAACGGATCAATCTTCTCCGGCCGGCTTTGCGAAATAGCCATAAGTTTAGCAGCCCCTTCTTTCTCCGCCTTATAGAATACGGGTAGATAAAGCACGCCGCGACTTTTTACGATCCTGCCGTCAGCAACGGCCACCTCAATCTGTGGCGCTATCTCATCCGCGGCTACCCCGGTGATTTCCGAAGCATATTGCAATGCATCTTCCGGACGGGCGAACAGATGTCCGTTGTCGGCGAAATGCTTTACGGCAGTGACCAAGGCTCCTTTCAGTCGGCGCGGGTCATCAGCCGATATGCCGAGGTGCCGACCTATCTTGTCGGCGGTGAAAAACGACAGTTGCCACACATCCTCCACCATGGAATATGGATCGGCAAGGATTACGGATTCAGTCCTTTTTCTATATTTCCCTAAAATACGGTCGATATACATCTCGCTGATGCCACATGAGAAGAGGAAGGCGAGAAGAGGAAGGCGAGGATGCAGCGCCCTCAGACTTTCAGAAGCCTTCCGGATCCTTGAATCCCCTATACCCTTGACTATGATACATCTTTCTGGCTCCTCAAGAATTACATGAAGAGTAGCTTCTCCGAATGTGTCCACAAGTTTTTTTGCATACGCTGGTCCTATCCCCTCGACCATATCGCTGGCGAGTAGACGTTCGATTCCGGCCGTTGTCGAAATATGCAGGAAGGTCACATGTTCTGTTTCTGTAGTGTCTTTCATGATATTACAACCGACGACCGACGGGTTATGTTCGGACGCCCCTTCACGGAGATTGTTAATTTCACATGATATGTTCGCCATAGTCAACTGCTTCGATGTCGCACAGAGAAACGCTATTGACCATATATTATTGATTCAAGTTTCGCACGTTTTTTAGCTGGGTCTTATTTTGCATGAATCTACATCTTTTATGACCTCCCAATATCCGGTTTTGTCGCTTCCGCTGCGTGTCATTAACCCTAATTGACGGAGTGCCATCGTACTTCTTTTAGCGGTTTTTTCTGCTATAGATAACCGTTCAGCGATTTCACGATGGGTTATATGTTGATTCTCTTTAATTAATTTCAGAACCTGTAGCTGTGTCTCTGTCAGATTTACAGGGACATTTACAGGGACATTTACAGGGACATTTACAGGGACATTTACAGGGACATTTTTAGCACCATTTAGAGGGACATCGGCTTCTTCGGTCTTTCTTTGGATGGCGGATTTGAGGGGGAAGGAGACGGTGGCGATGG